>DASVQK010000023.1:0-19872 GCA_036389105.1 Thermoleophilaceae bacterium | reverse complement strand
ATCGGCGGCGAGTGGGTGGAGGCCGCGTCCGGCGAGACCTTCGACGTGCTCAACCCCTCCACCGAGGACGCGATCGCGCGCGTGCCCAAGGGCGGTCGCGAGGACGCCCACCGCGCCGTCGCCGCGGCGCGCGCGGCGTTCGACTCGGGCGTGTGGTCGGACATGGACCCCGACGAGCGCGTGCGGATCATGAAATCGGTGGTGGACAAGTTCATCGAGCACGAGGACGAGCTGGCCGAGCTCGAGTCGATGAATGCCGGCATGACGCTGCGCGCCACGAGCACAGTGGTGATCGGCTACTGCATCACCCACTGGGGCTACTTCGCGCGCCACGCCGACCGGCCGCGCCAGGAGCCGCTCGAGCCTGTCGCGTTCCCCACCCACTCGTACAACTTCGTACTGCGCGAGCCCGTCGGCGTCTGCGCCGGGATCATCCCGTGGAACTTCCCGCTGGTCATGGCGGTGTGGAAGATCGCTCCGGCGCTGGCGATGGGCAACACCGTGGTGCTGAAGCCCGCCTCCAACACGCCGCTCACCGCGCTGCGGCTGGCGGAGCTGTTGGACGAGACCGACCTGCCGAAGGGCGTGGTCAACGTGATCACCGGCGGCGGCGAGACCGTGGGCGAGGAGCTGGCCTCGCACCCCGACGTGGACAAGGTCGCCTTCACCGGCTCGACCACCGTCGGACGGCGGATCATGCAGCTGGCCTCGGCCACGATCAAGCGCTGCACGCTCGAGCTCGGCGGCAAGTCGCCCAACATCGTCTTCGAGGACGCCAACCTGGACGCGGCTGTGGACAGCGCTCTGTGGGCCACCTTCTTCCACCAGGGCCAGGTGTGCGAGTCGGGCACGCGCCTGCTCCTGCCTGAGTCGATCCACGACGACTTCGTGGAGCGGCTGGTGGCGCGGGCGCGACAGATCAAGCTGGGCGACGCGCTCGACTACGACAGCGACATGGGGCCGCTCGTGTCCGAGGCCCAGCGCGACACCGTCGAGGACTACGTGCGGATCGGCAGGGAGGAGGGCGCCCGGCTGGTGCTGGGCGGCAAGCGGGCCGAGGGCTTCGACCGCGGCTACTTCTACGAGCCCACGATCTTCACCGACGTGGACAACTCGATGAGGATCGCCCAGGACGAGATCTTCGGTCCGGTCCTGTCGGTGATCAAGTTCAAGGACGACGACGACGCCATCCGGATCGCCAACGACACGATGTACGGACTGGCCGCCGCGGTCTGGTCCGAGGACTACGACCGCTGCCTGACCGCCGCGCAGCGCATCCGCGCGGGCACGGTGTGGATCAACGACCACCACCTGATCAACTGCGTGGCGCCGTTCGGCGGCTTCAAGCAGTCGGGACTGGGCCGCGAGCTGGGCACCTACGGCATGGACGCGTACACGGAGATCAAGCACGTGCACGCGGACCTGTCCCGCGACCCGGACCAGAAGATGTTCGGCGTGCTCCTGTCCGAGCCGCGACCGGAGGTGGACTAGCCCGCTAGGCCGGGCGGTGGTCCTCGCGGTACGCGTCGATCATCTGCCTGAGCGTGGCCTTGGCCGTGTGCTTGGGCTTCCAGCCCAGCTCCTTCTTGGCTCGCGCCGTGCGCATCAGGACCGGCTTGCGCACCGCCTCGATCCAGCGCACCTCCGGCGGCAGGCCCGGCACGCGCGACACGACTTCGGCGGTGGCCTCCAGCGCGAAGTCGGGAAGCGGGAACGCGTAGTACCCGAGCGCGTCGGCCACGTCCGACATCGTCAGCTTGCCGCTGGCCGCCAGGTTGTACGGGCCGGGTGAGCCACGGCCCAGCGCGCCCGCGACGAAGGCCGAGGCGACGTCGTCCTCGTGCACCAGCTGGAACGGCGGCCCGATGTCGGGGATGACCGGCTTCAGGACCGGCATGCTCTGGAGGAAGCGCACCACGGAGTCGGGCAGGCGCTTGGAGAGCTGGAGGTAGGGGATCTGCTTGAGGAACGTGTCGGCCTTGGGGCCGGCCACGATGCACGGGCGGAACACCCACGCGTGGGTGCGCTCGGTCTTCAGCAGGGCCTGCGCCAGCACATCCTCGACCTCCGCCTTCTGCGCCGAGTAGGGGTGGGTGGGCGTGCCGCGCGGCGGCACGTCCTCGGTCAGCCAGTCCGGGTTGTCGTCGTGGAAGCCGTAGGCCGCCACGCTCGACGCGTAGCAGATGCGCTCGGCCCCGCCGGCCACCGCGGCCTCGAACACGTTGCGCGAGCCGTCGACGTTGATCGCGTGGCTGGCGTCGCTGGCCTGGAGGACGGTGAACGCCAGGTGGACCACCACGTCGGCCCCCTTCACCGCCTCGCGCACGCTGGCCGCGTCCTGCACGTCGCCCTGGCGGTACTCGGTCTTCCGCCAGCCCTGGCTCTTCGGGTCGAAGGGGCGCCGGGCCATGCCCACGATCCGCTTGACGCGCCGCGAGCGCTCCAGCGCCGAGACGAGGGCGATGCCCAGGTCGCCGGTCGGGCCGGTGACGGCGACGGTCAGTCCCTGCTGCGGGGCCATCGGGGGCGGACCTTATACGCGCGGGGCCGCCGGCGCGGGCGAGCTACTTGGTGCGGTGCTCGCAGCCCTTCAGCACGTCGTGGCCGTCGGCCTTCACGGTGTCGTCGCCCTTGCCGCAGCTCACCACGTCACGCACGCCGTCGTCCACGTCGATCCGATCGTCGCCGGCTCCGGACTTGATCCGGTCCCTGCCGCCGCCTCCGACCACCACGTCGTTGCCGCCGCCGAGCTTGATCTTGTCGTTGCCCGCGCCGCCGTCGACGCTGAAGGCGCCGAGCTGGCCGACGACCTGGTCGTTGCCGGTGCCGCCGATCAGCTGGGACAGGCCCGAGTCGGCGAAGAGCTGGTCGTTGCCCGTGCCGCCGTCCGCGTAGTCCTGGCCCGCCCCGGTGTAGAGCCGGTCGTTGGCCGGCCCGCCGAACAGCCGGTCGTTGTCGGCCTGGCCCAGGATCACGTCGTTGCCCGCCTCGCCGAGCACCTGGTCGGCGCCCGGCCCGGCGTAGGCCACGTCGTCGCCGGCGCCCAGCTGGACGTCGTCGACCCCGCTGCCCGCGATGACCAGGTCCGCGTCGTTGCCCCCGTCGGCCTTGTCGTCGCCCGGCCCGCTCTCCAGGTAGTCGTTGCCGTCGAGGCCGGAGAGCTGGTCGTTGCCGTCCTCGCCCCACATGGCGTCGGGCTTCGGGGTGCCCGCGATCACGTCGTTTCCGGGGCCGCCGCTGAAGTTCTGCGCGAGCGCGACAGCGCCACCGACCGCGGCGAGCGCCACGGTTGCGATGCAGGCGATGATCGCGATCCTTCGCATGGGCCTCCCCTTAACCCCCGTTTGCCCCGCTGGTTGCGCTTCCCCGTCCACGACGGTCAGTCGTCGTAGCCGGGATCGCCCGGCATGAGCACCTTCGCACCCTCGTCGCCCACCACGACCTTGGGCTGCACGGGCACCACCTCGCGGCCGCGCGCATCGGCCATGACCTGCTCGACCGAGGCGAACCCGGCCAGCTCCTCCAGGTGCTTGATGGTGGGGAAGACCAGCGTCATCTCGTCGCGCCTGCCCGCCTCCAGCGCGTCGGTCGGGCGGATCCAGCAGACGTCCACGCACTCGGCGCCGTCGATGCGCGGCTCCACGCCGGGCGGGGCCTCGGCCACGAAGAAGAAGGTGTCGAACCGGATGGTCACCTCGGCGGGGGTGATCCAGCGCGAGAAGGGGATCAGCCGGTCGGTGTCCTCGATCCGCATGCCGGCCTCCTCCTCCAGCTCGCGCAGCGCGGCGGCCGCGTGGTCGGCGTCCTCGTCGTGCACCCCGCCACCGGGGAACACCCAGGCGCCGCCCATGAAGCGCTGCTCGGGGTTGCGCTGGACCAGCAGGACCTCGATTCCGTCGACCCCGTCGCGCAGCACGATCGCCGTTGCGGCCTGGCGCGCGGGGACGGCCTCGCCCGTGTTCAGCTCCTCGCCGGGACCGGGGCGGTCTACGTCCACCCGGCCACCCTACTGCGGCGGGCGGCGCGCGGGCCTTCGGTAACCTCCCGCGCAATGGAGGCGGGGACACAGCAGGAGCAGGGCCAGCTCTGGATCTGCGAGTCCTGCGGGTTCATCTACGACCCGGCGGAGGGCGACCCGGACGGCGGCGTGCCGCCCGGCACCAGGTTCGAGGACATCCCGGACGACTGGATGTGCCCCGTGTGCGGGGCGCGCAAGCGCGACTTCTCTCCCTACGAGTCCTAGGCGGCCAGCGGGGTGGCAGCCTCGTAGGCCGACGTTGCGGCCTGGATCGACTCCGCCACCGTCTCCACGAGGCGGGTGAGCATCGCGGGCGGGATGGCCAGGGGCGGCATCAGCACGATCACGTCGCCGAGCGGCCTGATGACGGCCCCGCGGCGGCGGGCCTCGAGCGTGACCCGGTGGCCCATGCGCGCCTCGACCGGGAACCCGGTCAGCTCGATGCCGCACATGAAGCCGCGGCGGCGCACCTCGGCCACCGAGGGCATGGCGGCGATCGGCTCGAGCAGCCGGCCGAGCTGCTCCAGCTTGGGCTGGAGGCGCTCGAGGGTGCGCTCCTGGTCGAACAGGCGCAGGTTGGCGAGCGCGGCCGCGCAGGCGAGCGGGTTGCCCGTGTACGTGTGCCCGTGGAAGAACGTGCGGAACTCCTCGTGCTCGCCGAGGAAGCCGTCGTACACGCGCTCCGTGGTGAGGGTGGCCGCCAGCGGCATGTAGCCGCCGGTGATGCCCTTGGCCAGGCAGAGGAAGTCGGGCGCGACGTCCTCGTGCTCGCAGGCGAACATGCGCCCGGTGCGCCCGAAGCCGGTGGCCACCTCGTCGCAGATCAGGAAGACGTCGTGGCGATCGCACAGCTCGCGGACCGCCGTGAGGTAGCCGGGCGGGTGAACGATCATGCCGGCGGCGCCCTGCACCAGCGGCTCGACGATGACTGCGGCCACCTGGCCCTCGTTCTCGGCCAGGAGGCGCTCCATGTGCCCGGCGTCGCCCGGCTCGGCCTGGAGCGAGTCGAACAGGAGCGGCCGGTAGGTGGAGTGGAACAGGTCGATGCCGCCCACGGACACCGAGCCGATGGTGTCGCCGTGGTAGGCGTCGCGCAGCGAGACGAAGCGCGTGCGGCGGGCGTGCCGGCCGCCCTGCTGCTGCCAGTACTGGAACGCCATCTTGAGCGCGATCTCGGTGGCCGTGGAGCCGCTGTCGGAGTAGAAGACGCGCTCGAGGCCGGGCGGCGCCAGCTCCACCAGGCGCTTGGCCAGCCGCACCGCGCCCGGGTGCGTGAGGCCGAGCATGGTTGTGTGCGCGACCTTGTCGAGCTGGTCCTTGACGGCCAGGTCGAGCGCGGGGTGGCGATGGCCGTGCACGGTGCACCAGAGCGAGGAGACGCCGTCGATGTAGCGGCGGCCGCTCTCGTCGATCAGCTCGCAGCCGTCGGCCTCGGCCACCACCAGCGGCTCCTCCCGCTCCCAGCCCCGCTGCTGGGTGAACGGATGCCAGAGGTGGCGCTGGTCGTCGGATGCGAGGGACACCGTCGATGACGGTAATCGGGTACAAGGACGGAAGACGGCGCCAACCCCCGGGGAGGAGAGCGCGATGAGCTTCCGCAAGTATCGGCTCGGCGACTACGACGAGATGGTGGAGCAGCACCGCTGGGAGGTGCCGGCGCGCTACAACATCGCGCGCGACGTGTGCGACAAGCACGACCGCGACCGCCTGGCGATGATCTGGGAGGACTGGCGCGGCAACGAGCGGCGCGTCTCGTTCGGCGAGCTCCAGGACCTCTCGAACAAGTTCGCCAACGTGCTCGACGCGAACGGGGTCGAGCGGGGCGACCGCGTGGCGACGCTGCTCCCCTCGCTCCCGGAGACCGCCGCGGTGTTCCTCGGCACCTACAAGGCCGGCGCGATCCTGCTGTCGATGTCGGTCCTCTACGGCGACGAGGGGATCGAGCACCGGCTGCGCGATTCGGGCGCCAAGGCCGTCGTGACCGACGCGGCCAATCGCCACCGGATCCCCGACGGGCTGGCCGAGATCGTGCTCGTGCTCGACGAGGACCTCGGCCCCCAGATGGACAGGGCCTCGCCTCGGTACGACGCCGTCGACACGAGCGCCGACGACCCGGCCCAGCTCTACTACTCCTCGGGCACGACGGGCAAGGCCAAGGGCATCCTGCACGCGCACCGCTACCTGCTGGCCCACGAGGAGTTCGAGTTCTGCCACGACGTGCGCGACGGCGAGCTCTTCCACGGCTCCGGCGAGTGGGCGTGGGCCGCCGGGATATGCCCGCTGCTGGGCCCGTGGCGCTACGGCTCCGTGCAGTTCGTCTACGCGCGCAAGGGCGGCTTCGATCCCGAGGAGCAGCTGCGCCAGCTCTCGAAGCACGGCGTGCAGAACATGTTCACGACGCCCACGGCCCTGCGCGCGATGACGGCGGTGGGAGACGCCGGCAAGCGCTACCCGCAGGAGCTGCGCATCACGTGCTCGGCCGGCGAGCCGCTCAACCCCGAGGTCATCCGCTGGTTCCGGGAGCAGTTCGGCATCACCGTGCTCGACTACTACGGGCTCACCGAGTCGTACCCGCTGTGCGGCAACTTCCCCACCGTCGAGGTGCGCGAGGGCTCGATGGGCCGGCCGGTGCCGGGCTGGGACGTGCGGGTCCTGGACGAGGACGAGCAGCCGCTGCCGCCGGGCGAGCGCGGCGAGATCTGCCTGCGGGCGCGGTCGAACCCCCACTACCCGATCGGCTACTGGAACCGGCCCGAGGACACCGAGGAGGTGTTCGGCGGCGACTGGTTCCACACCAAGGACGCGGCGCAGGTCGACGAGGACGGCTACGTCTGGTACGCGGGCCGCGCCGACGACGTCATCATCTCCGCCGGCTACCGGATCGGTCCGTTCGAGGTCGAGTCGGCGTGCGTCGAGCACCCGGCCGTGCTCGAGGCCGCGGCCGTCGCGTCGCCCGACGCCAGGCGCGGCGACATCGTCAAGGCGTTCGTCGTGCTGGCCGAGGGCAGCGAGCCGAGCGAAGCTACCGCCGCGGAGATCAAGCGCTTCGTCCGCGAGCGCCACTCGGCGTACGCGTACCCGCGCGAGGTCGAGTTCGTCGCCGACCTGCCGAAGACGCTGACCGGCAAGATCCGCCGCGTCGAGCTGCGCGAGGCCGAGCGCAGGCGCAAGCAGGCGCAGACGCCCGCGTAGGCGCGGCTACGCTTCTCCCGTGGCCAAGGTCTTCGACGGGATCGACGAGCACCAGCGCGAATGGATCGCGCGCCAGGCGCTGTTCTTCGTCGGCACCGCTCCACTCGACGGCGACGGGCACGTGAACGTGTCGCCCAAGGGGCCGATCGGCTCGCTGCGGGTGCTGGACGAGCACAAGGTCGCGTACCTGGACGTGATCGGAAGCGGCGCCGAGACGATTGCCCACCTGCGCGAGAACGGCCGGATCGTCGTGATGCTGTGTGCCTTCGAGGGCCCGCCGCGGATCCTGCGCCTGCACGGCCGCGGCGAGGTCGTCACGCCGGACGATCCGCGCTTCGCGGACCTGCTCGTGCGCTGCCACTTCGAGGATCCGGCCGTGCCCGAGGCGCGGCGGTCGATCGTCGTCGTGGACGTGACCCGCGTGGCCGACTCGTGCGGCTACGGCGTCCCGCTGATGAGCTACGAGGGAAAGCGGCCGCATCTCGAGGCCTGGACCGGGAAGAAGGTCCGGGCCGGCGGCCAGGAGGCGCTGGCGGAGTACCAGCGCCGGAAGAACTCGCGGAGCCTGGACGGGCTGCCGGCGGTCGAGGCTGCGGAGCCCGCCGCGGCGCCGGACTAGAGCAGCGCCACCACCGCCTCGCCCAGCGGCGGAAGGTCGCCGGCGTGCGTCGGCAGGTGGCGCCATCTGACCGTTCCGCCGGCGTCGACAGCGAAGGCGCCGGCGCCCTGCCAGCGCGTGCCGTCCGGGTGGCGGTTGCGGATGCCGTCCTTCGCCAGCCGCGCCACCTCCGCGAGGGAGCGCCGGCCCATGAAGTGCGTCACGGAGGTGCGGCCCAGGCCCCAGGTGGCGTAATGGATCCGCTCGGGGTCGATCAGCACGCGCACGCCCTCCATGCCCCCGATAGCCTCGCGCCAGCGGGCCGTGGCGGCGGTCGGCGCGTGGCTCACCGCCACCCACGCCACGTCCGGTTCCGCTGCGGCCGCCTCGCGCAGGGCGCGGGCGGTCGCCTCGGCGAACGGGCAGCCGGTGTGGCGGAGGAAGGCGACGACGGCGGGTCGCTCCTCGCCGTCCAGGCCGGGCTCGGGCAGCTCGCGCGCGGGTTCGCCGGGCTCTGGCGGGGCGGCGGTGGGGAGGGGGAGCGGCGGGAGGAAGGTCCGGAGGTTCATCGGGGTGGCAGCCAGTCTCTCAACGGCAACGCCGCCCCGGCGTCGGCCAACTGGCTCGGTGACGTAGGGGGAAGGGTCGAGACCGCCGCCTCCCCGAGCGTCGCGATCGTCGCCCTGTTCGATTCCTGCATCGCCGTCGGCTCGTCCGGCCACGGCGTCAGCACCACGGCGCGCACGTCCAGGCCGGCCGTGCGCGCGGCCTCGATCGTGAGCAGCGTGTGGCTGATCGTGCCCAGGCCCGGCCGCGAGGCGACGACCAGGGGCAGCCCCACGTCGAGCGCGAAGTCGCGGATCAGGTAGCCGGGCGTGAGCGGCACCATCAGGCCGCCCACGCCCTCCACGATCAGCGCGTCGGCGCCCTGACCGGCCGCGCGCGCGGCGCGGGCCAGGTCGAGCGGCTCGAGCGTCTCGTCCGCCAGCTCCGCGGCGTAGTGGGGCGACACGGCCGGCCCGAAGCGCATCGGCGCCACGTCCTCGGGCGACTGGCCGGCGCTGGCCACCGACGCCAGCAGCTCGTGGTCGCGCGGCCACTCGCCCGGCTCCTCGTCGAGTCCGGTCACCACCGGCTTGAACGCGGCCACCCGCTCGCCCCTGGCCGCGAGCGCGGCGCAGATCGCCGCGGCCGCCACGGTCTTGCCGACGCCGGTGTCGGTCCCGGTGACGAAGAGCCCGCGCACGGGGCGGACTCAAGCAGAGGCTCGAGCGCTACGCCGCTTCGGCCACGTGGTCGTAGATGGCGGAGCGCGGCGCCGCGGGGGCCCGGCGCGCCGGCGGCGCGCCGGCATCCGAGTCCGCGCCCAGCGCCGACGCCAGCACCTCCGCCGCCCGGCGCAGCTCCGACCGCGTGTGCGAGGCCATGACGGCCAGCCGCAGCCGCGACGTGCCGTCCGGCACAGTGGGCGGGCGGATGGCCTGGGCGAAGACGCCGCCGGCCAGGGCGCGCTCGCACGCGTCCATCGCCTCGCCCGCGTCGCCCACCACGAGCGGCACGATCTGCGTCTCCGAGTCGCCGGCCTCCACGCCCTGGGCCGCCAGGGCGTCGCGCAGCACGCGCGAGTTGCGGTGCAGCTTGTCCACCCGCTCCGGCTGCTCGCGCAGGATCTCGAGCGACGCCATCGCCGCCGCGACCGCCGGCGGCGGCAGCGCGGTCGAGAAGATCAGCGTGCGCGCGCGGTTGACCAGGTACTTGGCCATCTCGCGCTCGCAGCAGACGTACGCCCCGTACGAGCCCAGCGCCTTGCCGAGCGTCCCCACCAGCAGGTCGATCTCGTCCTCCAGGCCCGCGTCGGCGACGGCGCCGCGGCCGCCCGGACCGACGCAGCCGGTGGCGTGGGCCTCGTCCACCATGATCCGCGCGTCGTAGCGTTGCGCCAGCTCGACCAGCTCCTCCAGCGGCGCGATGTCGCCGTCCATCGAGAACACGCTGTCGGTGACGATCAGGCTGCCGCGGCCGTCCGCCTCGCGCAGGCCCCACTCCAGGTGGTCGGGGTCGCAGTGGTCGTAGACGAACGTCTCCGCGCGGGCCAGCCGGCAGCCGTCGACGATCGACGCGTGGTTGAGCGCGTCGGAGAACACCACGTCGCCCTCCTGCGCCAGCGCCGAGATGACGCCGGAGTTGGCCAGGTAGCCCGAGCCGAACAGCACGCACGCCTCGGCGCGCTTGAACTCCACCAGCTGGTCCTCCAGCCGGCGGTGCACGGTCATGTTGCCCGACACGAGCCGCGAGGCCCCGGCGCCGGCCCCCCAACGCATGGCCGCGTCGGCCGCCGCCTCGCGCACGCGCGGGTGATCGGCCAGGCCCAGGTAGTTGTTGGAGCACAGGAGCAGCACCGGCTTGCCGTCCAGCAGCACGCGTGCTCCCTGCGGCCCCGAGATCATGCGCAGCTTGCGGTACAGCCCACGGTCGCGCAGGTCGTCGAGCAGCTCGCCGACGTCGCTCATGTCAGTCCCCCCAGCCGTGGACGAGCTCGGGCGCCGCCCGGCCGCCGCCCGGCGCCGCACCGGCCACCTGCACCACCTCGGGGAACGCGTTGGGCGCCCCGTCCGGTCGTGGCGGCACGGACGACTTCCTGCGGTGCCTCAGCTGCGTCGCCGGGTCCCACATCGGCGCCTCCTCCTGACGGTCGATCAGCCGGTCGATCGGGGTGCCGGGCGTGTCGCCCTCCAGCCAGCCCGAGCGGTTGTCCGGCCGCGGGTTGGCGCCGTTGTCGGGCTGGCGCGCGGTGTTCAGACCCAGCTCCTCGAACATCGCCCGGTCGTCCTCCGGCTCCGAGCCCAGGGTGGTGAGGAAGTTGCCCATCATCACGCCGTTCAGGCCGGCCTTGACCGCCAGCGGCTGGAGGTCGCCCAGGTTCTCGATCCGCCCGCCGCAGAGCCGGAACAGGGCCGCGGGCATGATCAGCCGGAAGATGGCGATCCACTTGACCGCCTCCCACGGGTCCATCCGCTCGCGCCCGCCGAACTTGGTGCCCGGCCGCGGGTTGAGCAGGTTGATCGGCACGCTGTCCGGCTCCAGCTCCGCCAGCTGGAAGGCCATCTCGGCGCGCTGCTCGCGGCTCTCGCCGAGGTTGAGGATGCCGCCCACGCAGGTCTCGAGCCCGGCGTCCTTGACGGCCTCGATCGTGCGGATCCGGCCCTCGTAGCGCACGGTGGTGGACACCTCGTCGTAGTACGACTCGGCGGTCTCCACGTTGTGGTGCACGCGCTGGATCCCGGCCTCCTTGAGCGCCCTCGCGCGCTCGGACGACATGTGCCCGATCGACGCGCAGCGCTTGAGGTTGGTGTGCTCCGCCACGAGCTTCGCGCCCTCCACCACGTTCTGGAAGTCGCGCTTGGACAGGCCCTGCCCCTGCGTGACCATGCAGAACCGGTGCGCTCCGGCGGCCTCGGCCGCGCGCGCGTGCTCGAGGATCTGCTCGGGGCTCATCATCGCGTGCATGGGCGTGTCGGCCTCGGCGAAGCGCGACTGCGCGCAGAAGCCGCAGTCCTCGGCGCAGCCGCCGGACTTGGCGTTGACCAGCGAGCACATGTCGGTCGAGTCGCCGAAGCGGTCGAGCCGCGCCTGGAAGGCGCGCTCCACGAGCGCCTCGATCTCGGCGTGATCCTCGATCTGCCCGAGGGCGATCGCTTCCTCGTAGGTGATGAGCGGCGGCAAGGGCTGGGACCTCCTCCGGGGGCCGGACTGCGCCGCACGGTAGGCCCCGGGCCGGACGGCAGCGCCGTCGCGGAGCGGCTGGGAGACCCGCGCTAGCGGCCCCTCCAGCGCGGCTGGCGCTTCTCGGCGAAGGCCTTGATGCCCTCGACGAAGTCGCCCGACGTGAAGCACGACTCGCGCAGGCGCACCAGCCGCCGGGCCACGTCCTCCGGCAGGCTGCTGTGCGCGTTGCGCAGCGCGCGGATGACCTCCTTGTTGCCGCGCAGCGAGAGCGGCGAGTTGGCGCCGATCTCGGCGGCCATCGCGATCGCGACCTCCTCGAGCTCGTGCGGGTCCACGACCTGGTTGACCAGGCCCATGTCCAGGGCGCGCTCGGCGGTCACGTTGCGCCCCAGGTAGAACAGCTCGCTGGTGGGGCCCACGCCGCAGACCTCGATGAACTTGCGCAGTCCGGTGTGCGAGTAGATCAGGCCGATCTTGGCCGGCGGCATGCCCATCTTCACCCCGCGCGCCGCGATCCGGATGTCGCAGCTCACGGCCAGCTCCAGACCGCCGCCGATGGCGTAGCCGTTGATCGCGGCGATGACCGGGTACGGGTAGGCCTCAAGAGCCTCGATCGCCTCCGTGAACGGATGCGCCACCAGGCTCTCGGCCTGGTCGGTGAACGCGCTGCGCCCGCCCTCGTCGCCGAACTCGGGCTCGTCGAAGTTGCCGATGTCGTAACCGGCCGAGAACACCGGCCCGTCGCCCGTCAGGAGCAGGCAGTAGGCGTCCTGCTGCTGGATGATCGTGACGAGCCAGTCCAGGATCTCGTGGTCCAGCGCGCCGCGCTTGGCCGGATTCGAGATCCGGATCCGCACGACGTTGGGCGCCGGCTCGTCCACGAACAGCTTGCCCGAGGCGAACTCGCGCACGTCCGGCGCCGGCGCGCCGGCGACGTCCGCCGGCGGCGGGGTCTCCGGCTCCGTCGAGGGGGTGCTACTCAAGGACCACCAGCGTGTCGCCCTCCGATACCGACTGGCCCTCCTCGCACTTGATCTCCTTCACCGTGCCGTCGTCCTCCGCCTCCACGGGCATCTCCATCTTCATCGACTCGAGGATTACGAGCGTGTCGCCCTCCGCGATCTGCTGCCCGATCTGGCATTCGACCTTCCATACGGTCCCGGTGATGTGAGCCTCGACGTCCGGCAATGAAGCCTCCTCTGGATGGGTCATGTACTCGCGCGGCGGTCCGGTGGGGCACGATACCGGCCCGTGTCAGTCGAAATCGGAATCGCGGTGGCCGCCCGCGACGAGGCGGACCGCCTGCCGGAGACCCTCGCAGCCCTCCACGAGGCCTTCCCCGGCGCAGCGGTCGTGGTTGCCGACGACGGCTCCACCGACGGCACCGGGCACGTGGCGCTCCAGGCGGGGGCGGGGCTGGTCCGGTCGCCGACCGCCGTCGGCAAGGGCGGCGCGGCCACGCTGGCGGTCGAGCGGCTGCTCGAGGACGGCGTGGCCCGCGCGGTGGTCCTGTGCGACGGCGACCTCGGTCGATCGGCCGGTCAGCTGCCCCTCCTGGTGGACGCGCTCGACGGCGGCGCCGACCTCGCCGTGGCGGCGTTCGCCCGCCGGGTGGGCGGCGGCTTCGGCCTGGCGGTGGGCTTCGCCCGGCGCGCGATCCGCGCCCTGACCGGCCTCGAGCTCGGCGCGCCGATCTCGGGGCAGCGCGCGCTGCGTCCCGAGGTGGCGCGCTCCGTGCTGCCGTTCGCCCGCGGCTTCGGGATGGAGATCGGCATGACCGTGGACGCGCACCGCGCCGGGTTCCGGCTGGTGGAGGTCGAGCTCGACCTGGAGCACCGCGCCACGGGCCGCAGCGCCGCCGGGTTCGCCCATCGCGGGCGCCAGCTGCTGGACTTCGCGCGCGTTTACGCTTCCCGCCGGTGATCCTCGCCATCGACCAGGGCACCACCGGCACGACGTGCATCGTGTTCGACGACGGCGGCCGGATCGCCGGGCGCGCGTACAGCGAGTTCGAGCAGCACTTCCCGCGGCCGGGCTGGGTGGAGCACGACGCCGACGAGATCTGGGAGGTCACGCGCCGGGTGGCGCACGAGGCCCTGCACGACGCGGACGCGGACGCCGAGAAGCTCGCCGGCATCGGCATCACCAACCAGCGCGAGACGGTGGTCGCGTGGGACCGGGCGAGCGGCCGGCCGCTGCACCGCGCGCTGGTCTGGCAGGACCGCCGCACCGCCGCCCGCTGCGACGAGCTGCGCCGGCAGGGGCACGAGGACACCTTCCGCGAGCGGACGGGCCTGGTGCTCGACCCCTACTTCTCCGGGACCAAGATGGAGTGGCTCGTGCGCGACGGCGGGGTGGACCCGGGCGCGGCGTTCGGCACGATCGACTCCTGGGTCGCCTTCAAGCTCACCGGCCGCCACGCGACCGACTACTCCAACGCGTCGCGCACGCTGCTGTTCGACATCCGCGATCGCACCTGGGACGGCGAGCTGTGCGAGCTCCTGTCCGTGGACCCCGGCTCGCTGCCCGAGCCGCTGCCCAGCTCGCACGTCTACGGCGAGACCTCGGAGTTCGGCGGCAGCGTGCCGGTGGCGGGCATCGCCGGCGACCAGCAGGCCGCCCTCTACGGCCAGGCCTGCAACGAGCCGGGGATGGGCAAGAACACGTACGGCACGGGCAGCTTCGTGCTCCAGAACGCGGGGCCGGACCTGCCGCCGGTGCACGAGGGCGTGCTCAACTCGGTGGCCTGGGGGGTGGCCGGCCGCGTGGACTACTGCGTGGAGGCCAGCGTGTTCGTGACCGGCGCCGCCGTGCAGTGGCTGCGCGACGGACTGGGGGTGATCGAGCAGGCGTCCGACACCGAGGAGCTGGCGCGTTCCCTGGACGGCAACGACGGCGTGTACTTCGTGCCGGCGCTCACCGGGCTCGGCTCGCCGCACTGGGACCCCTACGCGCGCGGCACGATCGTCGGGCTGACGCGCGGCAACGGCCCGGCCCACCTGGCGCGCGCGGCGCTCGAGGCGATCGCGTACCAGTCGGTCGACGCCGTGCGCGCCATCGAGCAGACGACCGGGGAGCCGCTCGAGGAGCTGAAGGCTGACGGCGGGGCGACGGCGAACGGCTGGCTGATGCAGTTCCAGGCCGACGTACTGGGCGTGCCGGTGGTCGTGCCCGAGGTGGCGGAGACCACCGCGCTGGGCGCGGCCTACCTGGCCGGGGTGGCCACCGAGCTGTGGGACGAGGCCGCCACGCGCGACATGTGGCGGGAGGCGGAGCGCTACGAGCCGCGCATGTCGGCCGACGAGCGCGAGTCGCTGCTGGCCGACTGGTCGCGGGCGGTCGAGCGCTCACGCGCCTGGGAGCGTCCGGAGGACGGCGAGGGGTAACCGTTGGCCCGGACCCGGGTAGCGTGTCCAAGGTGAAGCCGCAGGTCTACAAGGACCCCCGCCCGGCCGAGCACTTCACGCGCTTCCACGAGCGCGTTCGCTCGCGCCGGCCCGACCCGATGTACGAGGTGGTGCGGCTGCTGCTCACGCCGGTGCTGCTGTTCTTCTACCGCGCGCGCTGCATCGACTCCGACAAGGTCCCGACCGAGGGGCCCGCCGTGATCACGCCCAACCACTTCTCGTTCCTGGACCACTTCTTCGTGGCCGTGTACCTGCGCCGGAAGGTGCACTTCATGGCCAAGTCGCAGCTCTTCAAGCGCCCGATGCAGTTCGTCTACAGGCACGGCGGGGTGTTCCCGGTGCTGCGCGGCCGGCGCGACGCCGAGGCGTTCAAGTCGGCGCACGCGATCCTCGGCCGGGGGGACCTGGTGGTCATGTACGCCGAGGGCGGACGCTCCCGCAGCGGCGACCTGGGCCAGGCCAAGCCCGGCATCGGGCGGATCGCGCTGGAGACCGGGGTGCCGATCGTCCCCACCGCCATCGCCGGGTCGCAGGAGGTGCGCAACTGGCGCCGGCTGCGGTTCCCGAAGGTCACGATCAGGTTCGGCGACCCCGTCCGCTTCGAGCCGGTCGAGGATCCCACCCGCGAGCAGTCGCAGGCAGCCGCCGACCTGATCTTCGAGCGCGTGGAGAAGCTCTACTACGGGCTCCAGCGCGAGGGCCGCCGGCGCACGGTCAAGGACGCGCGCCGCTCCGCGCGCGAGGCCGCGGCCGCCGCCGCCCGCACGCCCGCTGCCTCCTGACCCGGGCCGCCCGGAGCGCCGCGTGCTCGTGGCGCTCGGCGCGCTGGTGCTGGCGGGCGCCGCACTGCGCCTGGCGCTGACGCTGTCGTACCGACCGGCGTTCCTCGGCTACCCCGACTCCGTCGACTACATCGTGGGGGCGCGGGACGCCCTCTTCACCGACCCGCTGCGAGTGGCCGGCTACTCGTTCTTCCTCAGGGTCGTGCACGCCGCGGATGCGGACCTCTCGTTCACGATCGTCGTGCAGCACGGGCTCGGGATCGCCGCGGGGATCCTGCTGTTCGCCGCGGTGCGGCGCGTCGGCGGCCCGCCCTGGCTCGGGCTCGTCCCGGCGGCCGTCGTACTGCTCGGCGGCGACCAGGTCTTCCTCGAGCACGCGGTGCTCACGGAATCGCTCTACGCCTTCCTCACGGCGGGCGCGCTGTACGCGGCGCTGCGCTGCCTGGACGGGCGCGCGCTGCCCTGGGCGCTCGCCGCGGGCGCGCTCGCGGGCCTGGCGGCGACCGTCCGAGTCGCGGGCCTGGCGCTGATACCGCTGCTCGCTCTGTGGCTCGTGCCGGCGCGGGACCGGCCGCCGCGCGCCCGCGCGACGCTCGCGCTGGCCGGCCTGGCGGCGTCGCTGGCGGTCGTGGGCGGCTACCTGGCGGCGGCTCACGACCAGACCGGGCAGTGGTCGCTGGCACGCCACGGCGCCTACCACTTCTACGGTCGCGTGGCGCCCTTCGCCGACTGCTCCGAGTTCACGCCGCCGGCCGGGACCGGGGAGCTGTGCGAGGCGACCCCGAAATCCAGGCGCGCCGGGCCCCTGTTCTACATCTTCAACAGCCACTCGCCGGCGGTCAGGCGGTTCGGCCAGCCGCCGCTCGGCCGTCCCACGGCGGCCGACATGCGCAGGCTGCGCGCGTTCGCCACGGCCGCGGCCGTGCATCAGCCGCTGGACTACGCGGAGGCCGTCGGCCGGGACCTGTGGCGCTACGTCTGGCCGAGCGCGTTCCGCCCGCCGGAGTCCAGCCCGGGCCCTGCCGACTACGCCCGGCTGTTCCTGGTCGACGCCGACCGCACCTACATCGCGGGGCCGACCGTCAGGTCGTACTACTCCACGGCCGGGACCCTGGTGCGCGCGGGCCCGTTCGGGGCGATACGGGACTACGAGCGGGTGACCCGCGTGGAGGGCCCGCTGATGGTAGTGCTGGTCCTGCTGACGCTCGCGGCGCCGTTCGCCTGCACCGGCCGGCTGCGGGCGGGGGCCTGGCTCCTGACCGGCGCCACCCTCGCGCTGATGGTCGTGCCGGTGCTGGCGATCGACTACGACGGCCGCTTCGCGGTGCCCGCCTACGGGCCGCTGGCCGCGGCGGCGGCGCTGGGCGCGGCGGGTCTCATCCGTAGACGGCGTCGAGCTCCCGCCACGCCTCCATGTCGTGGCCGGGAATGACCACCGCGTCCGGGTTGGCCTCCGCGTAGAGCTGGATCTCGCGGAGCGAGCGCCGGAACAGGCGTCCGTCCTCCATCAGCTGGGGCAGGTGGCCGGTCGCGATGGTGCGGCGCGTGTAGGCGGCGTCGCCCACCACCAGCACCTCGCGCTCCGCCGTCCGCAGCACGAACGACATGTGCCCGTGCGTGTGGCCCGGCGTGTAGACGGCGCGCAGCGAACCGTCGCCCAGGAGGTCGATCGCGTGGCCGAACGTGGAGTACGGGGCGGCGGCCGGGCCGTCGAAGTCCAGCGTGCGGAAGTCGAACGGGTGGTCGAAGTGGCCGCCCACGTACCCGTGCAGGACGCCCGCCCGGCCGGTGGCCGCCTCCCACTCGCGCTCGCTGACCGCGAAGGTGGCGTCGGGGAACTGCGAGATCCCGCTCGCGTGGTCGAAGTGCAGGTGGGTCATCGCGACCAGGCGCACGTCCGCCGGGTCCACGCCGCGGGCGCGCAGCTGCTCGGGCACGGTCTGCGAGGGGTCCGTCGTGATGGTCTTGGCCAGGCCCGCCGCGGTCATGAGGCGCCCGATGTCGCGCCTGGGGTCCTCGGCGAACGTGGGGGAGAGCCCGGTGTCGATCACGATCGGGCCCGCGGCCGGGTGCTCCACCAGGAACGCGACGATCGGCAGCGTCACATGCTTCGCGCGCGGCACCCCGATTCCGGCCGCGCGCAGGCGGGCGAGGGGCCCTTCCTCGCGATGCGGCCAGGCGTCCGGCCAGGTGGCCTCCGCGCACTGGAGCGCGTGGACCCGCACCGTGGCGCCGTCCCGGCCCCCCGGCAGCGGCAGCTCGGCTGGCTTGGGCTGGGCGACCGCCACGCGGCGCACGATAGATAGCCTGCGCCGGCCGTGTCCCCCTCGCGCATCTTCGCCCCCGGCCTGCTCGACGGCCAGGTCGTGGTGGTCACCGGGGGCGGGTCGGGCCTGGGTCGCGCCACGGCGATCGAGCTCACGGCCTGCGGCGCGCGGACGGTGGTGGCCGGCCGGCGGCTCGAGCCGCTCGAGGAGACGGTCGCGCTGTGCGAGGGCGGGCTGTGCGA
This sequence comes from Thermoleophilaceae bacterium, assembly GCA_036389105.1. Classification (GTDB taxonomy): domain Bacteria; phylum Actinomycetota; class Thermoleophilia; order Solirubrobacterales; family Thermoleophilaceae; genus AC-37. The sequence goes on along the minus strand of DASVQK010000023.1, from coordinate 1,640 downwards.
GCCCGTCGTGTGCGACATCCGCGAGGAGGAGCAGGTGGCGGCGCTCGTGGACGGCGCTCTGGCGCGGCACGGGCGGATCGACACGCTGGTCAACAACGCGGGCGGCCAGTACATGTCGCCCGCCGAGGACCTCACGCCGAAGGGGTTCTCCACGGTGGTGCAGCTCAACTTCGTCGGCACCTGGCTGATGACCCACGCGGTGGCCACCAGGGCGATGATCCCGGCGGGCGGGGGCAAGGTCGTGAACGTCACGCTGTCGCCGCACCACGGCCTGCCCGGCATGACGCACAGCTCCGCGGCCCGGGCCGCGGTGGAGAACATGACCCGCGTCCTGTCGATCGAGTGGGCGCGCTTCCAGATCAGGCTGACCGCGCTGGCCGCCGGCCACTTCGAGACCGAGGCGATCCAGAAGTACCCCAAGCCCGTGGCCGAGAACGTGGCGCGCACCGTCCCGCTGGGCCGGCTGGGCCGCCCGGAGGAGCACGCCTGGCTGGTGGCGTACCTGGCCTCGCCGGCGGGCGACTACTACTCCGGCTGCGTGATCACCCTGGACGGCGCGCGCGACAACTGGTTCGGCCCCTGGCCCCCGCCCGGCCTGACCGACGACGCGACGGGCAAGCCACTGGCCGAGGAGCGCCGGAAGAAGCAGCAATGAGGGAGGACCTGATCGCTGCCGTTCAGTCCCAGTCGCGGCGCCGGCCGCGCTTGGTCTGACTGCGCCGCCGCTTGGACTCCAACCTGCGCTCCCGCGACGCCCGCGTCGGCTTCGTCGCCCGCCGCGACCGCGGCACCGCCAGCGCGTGCGCCAGCCGTGCGCGCAGGCGCTCCAGCGCCAGCTCGCGGTTGCGCGCCTGCGAGCGGGCGTCCTGCGCCACGGCGGTCAGGCGCGGGCCGGCGCGGGCCATCACCCGCCGCTTCTGCTCCTCTGACAGCGCCCGCGACCCCGCCACGTCGAACACCGCCTCGATCCGCGACGCCGTGACGTTCGCGTGCTGCCCGCCCGGCCCCGACGAGCGGCTGGCGCGCAGCTCCACCTCCGAGAGCGGGATCGAGACCCCGCGCGCCACCGGCATCGGGTCGTCCATCCGACGCGCCAGGCCCCTACGGGCTAGGTCGTCATGCCGGTGAACTGCCCGCCGGTCACGTTCAGCACCTGCCCGTGCACGAAGTTCGACCACGGCGAGCAGAGGAAGAACACGCCGCCGGCCGCCTCGTCGGGCGTGCCGGGACGGCCCAGCGGGATCAGCATCGCGGCCATGCCGCGCAGCTGGTCGGGGATGCCGAGCTGCACCTTCTCGCCGCCGATCTCCATCGTGTTCGACTCCTCCTTGGAGGCGGTCAGGCGCGTCTCGATGTAGCCGAAGGCCACGGCGTTCACGTTGATCTTGAACTGGCCCCACTCCTTGGCCAGCGTCTTGGTGAGCCCGACGACCCCCGCCTTGCCCGACGAGTAGTTGGCCTGGCCCGCGTTGCCCATCGTGCCCGAGATCGAGGTGACGTTGACGATCTTGCGGAAGACCTCCTTGCCCTCCTCCTTCTCCTTCTTGGCGGGCTCGCGCAGGTGCGGCGCAGCGGCGCGGAGGACCCGGAAGGGCACGATGTTGTGGATGTCGAGCATCCGCTGGAACTGCTCGTCCGAC
>DASVQK010000022.1:0-4478 GCA_036389105.1 Thermoleophilaceae bacterium | reverse complement strand
CAGGTCCTCCTCCACGTAGCCGGCCAGGATCGCGTCGAGGGTCTCGTAGGGCGGCAGCGACTCGTCGTCGCGCTGCTCGTAGCGGAGCTCCGCCGACGGCGGGCGCTCGAGCACCGATCCCGGAACCAGCTCGCGCCCCTCCTCGTCGTTACGCCAGCGCACCAGCCCGTAGACCCAGCCCTTGAACACGTCCTTGAGCACGGCGAACCCGCCCGCCATGTCGCCGTACAGGGTCGCGTAGCCCACCGACATCTCCGACTTGTTGCCGGTCGTCAGGACCAGCCAGCCGAACTTGTTCGACAGCGCCATCACCAGGTTGCCGCGGGCGCGCGCCTGGAGGTTCTCCTCGGCGATGTCGGGCTCGCGGCCGGCGAAGGTCTCCTCGAGCACGGAGTCGTAGGCCTTCATCAGGTCCTCGATCGACAGCTCCAGGAAGTCCGCGCCCAGGTTCTCGGCTATCGCCCGCGCGTCGGCGCGCGTGCCCTCCGACGAGTAGGGCGACGGCATCGAGACGCAGGTCAGGCGGTCGGCTCCCAGCGCGTCGGCGGCCACCAGGGCCACCAGCGCCGAGTCGATGCCGCCCGACAGCGCCAGCACCACGCGCTGGAAGCCGTTCTTGTCCACGTAGTCGCGCAGGCCGGTGACCAGCGCCCGGTAGACCTCGGCCTGGGGGCCGAGCGGCTCGACCACCTCGCCGCCGGCCTCCGTGCCCGCGGGCGCGGCCGGCACGGCGATCGAGGCGATCGTCGGCACCCCCGGACGACCGTCCTCGCGCTCGCGCCGCACGGCGGAGCGGTGGCTGGTCTCGCGCAGGCGCGCCGCGGCCACGGCGCCGGGGTCCACCGAGCAGAACGCGAGCGCCTCCTCGAACTCCGGCGCGCGGGCGATCACCTCGCCGTCCTGGTCGATCGCCACGCTGCGTCCGTCGAACACGAGCTCGTCCTGGCCCCCCACCAGGTTGCAGAACAGCACGGCGGCGAGGTTGTCCCGCGCGCGCTGGATCAGCATGCGCTCGCGCTCGCCGGGCTTGCCGCGGTGGTAGGGCGAGGCCGAGAGGTTCACGATCACCTGCGCGCCGGCGAGCACCTCGGAGGTCGCGGGCGGCCCCGGCTCCCATATGTCCTCGCAGATGGTCAGGCCGAGGGCCACGCCGTTCACCTCGATCAGGGCGGGCTCGGTGCCCGACTGGAAGTAGCGGTGCTCGTCGAAGACGCCGTAGTTCGGCAGGAACATCTTCCGGTAGACGGCCGCGACCGACCCGCCGGCGAGCACCGCCGCCGAGTTGTAGACGTCGTCGGCTCGCTCGGGGAAGCCGACCAGGGCGACGATGCCGTCGGCGTCCGCGGCCAGCTCGCGCAGCGCGGCGCCGGCGGCGTCCACGAAGTGCGTCTTCAGGAGCAGGTCCTCCGGGGGGTAGCCCGTCAGGGCCAGCTCTGGGAGCAACACGAGCTGCGCGCCCCCGGCGCGGGCGCGGGCGATCGCGTCGGCGATCTTCGCCGCGTTGCCGTCGATGTCGCCGACGGTGGGGTTGAGCTGCGCGAGGGCAACGCGCAGCGGCTCGGTGCGCATCGTCATCGATCCCAGTATGGCGAGGCCCGCCCCGCCGCCTGCGGGGCTGCAACGCGGCTGGCGTCAGGGGACCGCCGGCGTCAGCCGACGGCTAGCGGCTCTCGCAGACCCCGTGCCAGTTCACGACGGTGTCGCCGACGAGCTCGACCGTGGCGCCGACGTCGACCTCGGCCCGCAACGCCCTCGGGACGGGTACCTCCAGCGTGGAGCCGTCGGCAGCGCGCAGCAGCGCCGTGTCGTCGCCCCAGCGGCCGATCACCACGGCGGTGCGCTCCTCGGATGGTACTTCGGGTGCGCTCAGATCCACTTGAGTAAAGCACTCCTGACGGCTGGTCTGGCATCTTTCCCTCCGAATGGGGGATGCGAGGCACCAAACCCACGATTGGCTCGTGAAGGGCGATCGCGTGGGCCTGACGACCCCCACGCGCGAGGAGTTCGTCTCGCGCTGGGACCTGTACAACGACCCGCAGCTCGGGATGCTCGCGTCGTTCCAGACGGCCGGGGCGGGGTCGATCTCCAAGCCGCCGGTCACGCGCGAGCAGCGCGAGGCCCTCTGGACGCAGGTCGCCGAGGGACCGCTGGTGTCGTTCGACATCCGGGCGCTGGAGGACGGTCGCTTCGTGGGCGAGGCCGGCCTCGGCCGGATGCAGTGGCCGGAGGGGTCGGGCGACATCGGGATGCTGCTGTTCGACGCCGAGGACCGCGGCAGGGGCTATGGCACGGAGGCGGTCATGCTGCTCACGGCGTACGGCTTCGATGCGCTCGGGCTGCACCGGATCACGATCCGCTACATCGGCGTGAACGAGGCGGTCGTGCAGGCGGTTGAGCGCAGCGCCGCGGCGGTCGGGGCCCGGCTGGCCGGCGTGGAGCGCGAGGCGGAGTGGGCGTTCGGCGGCCGGCGCGACCGCCTGATCGTGGAGACGGTGCGCGAGGACTTCCCGCCGAACCCGGCCACCGCAGGGCTCAGGTCGGGCGGCGGCCGCTGAGGAGGGGGCTGCGCCCGTCAAGCGCCGGCGCTCCGCGGTCGAGAACGTAGGGCCATGGACATCTTCGACATCTTCGCGCTGCTTCCGATCGGCCCCGTGGGGCGCGACTCGGGCGAGACTCGTACGACGGAGGAGAACCTCGTCGGCGGCCTCTGCCGCGTGGTGTTCCCGATCGTCAACTTCTGCCTGGTCCTCTTCACGGGGGTGTGGAGGCACCTGGCAATCGCGGCGTTCGTGCTGCCGCTCGTCTATACCGCCGCGAGCGTCCTGTTCTGCCGGCTGGTCGGTTCCAGCGGGTCGTGGACGTTCCGCGTGGCGTTCTCGTGCGCGGTCATGTGCTTCATCGCCGGCGGGGCCGCGCTCCTGCTGGCGGTCTTCATGGACTTCTTCAGGGCGTTCTGAGGAGTCAGGGCGCCCGGAGCGGCGGCGGATAGGATCGCCGGTCGTGAACTACACGAAGAAGAATCTCAGAGACGTAGAGGACTCGGCCCCGAAGTTCGGCTACTCGGAGACGCAGGAGGCGCACTTCGCGCGCGAGGACCTGGACGCGGAGCGGATCGGCTTCGCGTACCACGTGGTCAAGCCGGGGAAGCGCCAGGCGTTCGCCCATCGGCACGACGAGGCGGAGGAGGTCTACGTGGTGCTGTCGGGCAGCGGGCGAAGATCGACGACGAGATCGTCGAGATCGGTCCGCTGGACGCGATCCGGATCGCGCCGAAGGCCACCCGATCGTTCGAGGCGGCGCCCGACGGGCTCGAGTTCATCGCGTTCGGGCCCCATCACAAGGGCGACGGGGAGCTGATCCGCGAGGGCTTCTGGGAGGACTAGGGACCGGGCGCAGGGTCAGGCCGCCGCGCGGCGGCCTGACGCCACTCCGGACGGCACGGCCGCTCGGCGAGGCAGTGGTAGCACCGCTCCACCACGTGGTCGTGGTTGTGCCACTCGTGGTTACCGCAGTCGTGCGGGCCCGGCCGCGCGATCCAGCCCAGGCGGTACGGAAGCTTGCCGCGAAGCCACGTTCGCCAGCGGTAGGCCCCGTACGACCAGCCATCCCGGTCCGCGGCCCATCTGTTGAGGGCGTTGGTCAACCACATGGTCCCGAGCGTACGGGCGAGGTACGTCAGTCGAAGGCGATCACGCTTACCGCGGCACCACCTCCAGGGTCTCGCCCCTGCCGGCCACCCCTGCGATCGTGCACAGGCCCCAGCCCATCCCCCGGCTGCGGCCGTACCGGGTCCGCTTCCTCCGGCCGTTTGTAGCCCATCCAGTCGTGGATCAGGCCTCCGCGAACACCGTCTTCAGCTGGATCTCGTCGTTCTCCTCCAGCGCAACCAGACCTCGTCCAGCGAGCCCGGTACAGGGCGCTTGCACGAACGGAGGCGCCGTCCACGCGCTGAGCGCGCCGACCGGTCACAATCCGCATGACAAGCGGAGCGGGGAGGAGAGCGCAGACGATGACGATCCAGCTCGACGACAGCAAGCGCGGAGCGCTGCGGGCCTTCTGCGACACGATCGTGCCCCGCGTCGAGCGCCAGCCCGACCCGCACGGCTTCTGGGGCCGGTCCGCGTGCGACATCGGCGTCGACGCGGGCGTGGAGGAGCTGATCGCCGGCATCCCCGACGAGGTCATCCGCGGCGGGCTCGTCCAGCTCATCGACGTTCTTGCCTCGCAGGGCCTCGACCGCGCGCCCAGTCAGCTCTCGCGCGAGCAGCTGATCCGCAACCTCGAGCTGGCCTCGCCGGATGCGGCCGCCGGCGTAGCGGCGCTGACCGGCATGACGCTGTTCCTGACCTACGGCGCGCCCGACCCGGCCACCGGCCAGAACCCCAACTGGCAGGTGTTCGGCTACCCGGGCCCCGCCAGCCCGCCGCGCGAGGTGCCGAAGCCGATCGAGCCGCTGGTGCCCGACGACGACTCCACCC
>DASVQK010000021.1:0-22137 GCA_036389105.1 Thermoleophilaceae bacterium | reverse complement strand
TGGGAAGTCCGGCCGGCTGCGCCGGGCCCGCCGGATCGGCGGGGCGGTCCCCGCCCGGATCGGGTGCCGGGCCGATGTACTGCGTGGCGCCGCCGTTGTTCGGGGGGATCGCCTCCTGCGCCGCGGCCGGGGCGGCCAGCGCCAGGACGGCCGCGGCCGTCGCCGCCGCGTACCTAGGATGCCGGGGGTGGGAACCGTCGAGAGCCATGCGCCTCTACGACAACACCTTATCCCGGTCGCAGTAGCGGCGGGTTGCGTCGCGGTCGCGCTGCCGGGCGGCGGCTTCGGGGCGCAGTTCCGCGCCGGCGCCGCGCTGCTCCTGTGGTGGACCGTGCTCGTGGGTCTGGCCGCGCGCGTCTGGCCCCGGGCGCGCGTTCCCGGCGTCGCACTGGCGGCCGGCGGCGGCCTGCTGGCGCTGGCGTTGCTCTCCGGACTCTCGATCGGCTGGGCGAGCGACGACGGCGCGGCGTTCGCCGAGGCCGTTCGCGCCGCGGGCTATCTCGGCCTGTTCGCCCTGGTGGTCCTGGCGTCGCCGGCAGGAAGCGCGCGGCTGTGGCTCGGCGGACTGGCGATCGGCCTCACGGCGGTCGCCGTCCTGGCTCTCGGCAGCCGGATGCAGCCGTCGCTGTTCCCGGAGCAGGACCTGGCGCGACTGCTCCCCTCCGTGCGCACACGGCTCAGCTACCCGCTCAACTACTGGAACGGGCTGGGCGCCGCGATGGGCCTGGCGTGCGTCGCCCTGGCCGGGCTCGGCGCGCACGCTCGAACGCGCGCGGGCCGCGCGGCCGCGGTCGGGGCGCTGCCGCTGCCGGCCCTCGCGCTCTTCCTCACCTCCTCGCGCGGCGGGGTGGTGGCCCTGGCCGTCGGGTTGGTCGTGCTGCTGATCGCCGCCCCGGCCCGCGCCCGCGTGCTCGCTGGCCTGGCGCTGGGCGGCGCCTCGGCCGCCGCGGCGATCGCGCTCGCGAACGCGCGGGACGCCTTCGTGGACGGCCGGACCGACGCGGCCGGCGCCGCCTCGCAAGGGCACGAGATGCTCGCCGCGGCGGTGGTGCTCGTGGTGGTGTCCGGCGCGGTCCGGTACGCCGTGGACGGCTCCCTCGAGCGCCTACGGGTGCCGCGCGTCGCCGCCGCCGTCGCGCTGGCCGCCGCCCTGGTCGCGGTCGCCGCGGGCACGGTGGCCGCGGATCCGGGCCGCCGGGTCGACGACTTCAAGAAGGCGCCCGTCCTGCCCGGGCCGGAGCGCGGGTTCGTGGCGCGCCACCTTGCGAGCGGCGAGGGGAACGGCCGCTACCAGTTCTGGTCGGCCGGCGTGGACGCGTTCGAGGCCGAGCCGGTGCGTGGCATCGGAGCCGGGGGCTACGAGGCCTGGTGGGCGCGCGAGGGCTCGCTGCCGTACTTCATCCGCAACGCGCACTCGCTCTTCGTCGAGGTCCTGGCCGAGCTCGGCCTGCTCGGCCTGCTGGCGCTGTTCGCGTTCCTCGGACCGGCCTTCTACGCGAGATCGCGCGCGCCCGCCGGCCTGGCCGGCCCGGCGGGGGTCGCGCTCGCGTCGCTCGCGGCCGGAACGGCGTCGGCGGCGATCGACTGGACCTGGCAGCTGCCCGCCGCGTTCGCGCCGGTGGTGGTGGCGGCGGGGGTCCTGGCGGGTCCCGCGCTGCGCGCCGACGCGCCCGTGCCGGCACCGCGGCCGAGGCGGGCCGTCGGCGTCGCCTTCGCCGCCGTCGGCGTCGTGGCCGTTCTCGCCAGCGCGATCCTCCTGGTCAGCGAGACGAAGCTGGGCGACAGCCGGGCCGCCGTGCGCCGGGGCGACCTGGGCGCGGCCGCCACGGACGCGCGGGAGGCCGCGGCGGTCGAGCCATGGGCCGCGGCGCCGTGGCTCCAGCTCGCGCTCGTGCGCGAGCGCGGCGGCGACCTAAGGGGCTCGCGGCGGGCACTGCGCGAGGCCCTGGACCGGGACCCGGAGTCCTGGGAGACCTGGCTCGTGGAGACCCGGGTCGCGACCAGGCTCGGCGACATCCGCGACGCCCGGCGCGCCCTGCGCCGCCTGCGGACGCTCAATCCACGCTCACCGCTCATAACGTCCACTCCTCCCTGACGGGCTCGTTAGGCTGTCGTCCCTTGGGTCCGGGGGAGGGAATCGCTCATCTCGAGAGGGCAGCCGACGAGGCTCGCCCGCGGCACGACGCGCCCGCGCACGGATTCTGGAAGGACGCGCTGCGCCGGCGCATGCTCGCGGGCGCGGATCTCGTGGCGGTCGTGATCTCGGGGCTCGTCACAAGCCTGATCGAGAACGGCCGCACGGCCACCGCGCTCTGGGTCATCTCCCTGGCCCCGGTCTGGCTCCTGCTGGCGAAGCTACGCGGCCTCTACGACCGCGACCACATCCGGCTGCGGCACACCACGCTCAACGAGGGATCGGCGCTGGCCCACTGGGCGGCGTTCTCCGCGGGCGGCACGGCCGTGGTGATGATGTCCGTCGAGGGCGAGCTCCTGTCGGTGCCCGGCGGCCTGACGATGGCGGCCACGGCCTTCGCGTCGGCGTTCACGCTCCGCGCCGCCGCACGGGCGCTCTGGCGGCGTCTCGTACCGCCGGAGCGCGGCCTGATCGTCGGGTCGGGCACGCTGGCGGAGGCGTTCGCCCGCAAGCTCGTGCTGGAGTCGGGCCACCACCTCACCCTGGTGGGGCAGATGGGCCTCGTCGGCGAGTCGCCGGCCGACGGCGGCTCGGACGGCGACCGGCGCGTGGGGCTCGACGCCTGGGAGGAGGTGGTCAGGATGGAGGGCATCGAGCGCGTGATCGTCGCGTTGCACGACCTCGATGAGGACACGCTCTCGCGCGTGGTCTCGGGGTGCCGCTCGATGGGGGTGAAGCTCAGCGTGGCGCCTCCCCTGCGGGCGATGCTCGGCACCGCGGTGGACCTGAACCACCTGGCCGAGCTCCCGCTGATCGAGTTCCGCACCTGGGACCCGTCGCGGTCGACGCAACTGCTCAAGCGGACGATGGACGTGGCCGGCGCGAGCCTTGCGCTGGTCCTCCTGGCTCCCTGGATGCTCCTGGTCGCGCTCGCCGTGCGGCTCGACTCTCCGGGACCCGCGCTGTTCCGCCAGCGGCGCGCGGGCCGCGACGGAGCCCCGTTTCAGATGCTCAAGTACCGGACCATGACCGTCGACGCGCCGGAGCGCGCCCGGGAGCTCATGGCGGCCAACGGAGGCGCGGAGCCGCAGCGGAAGCTGCGCGAGGACCCGCGGGTGACCCGTGTCGGTCGCTTCCTCAGGCGCGCGAGCCTCGACGAGTTGCCGCAGCTCGTGAACGTGCTGAAGGGCGAGATGAGCCTTGTGGGGCCGCGCCCGGAGGAGGTGTGGCTGGTCGAGCGCTACGGCGAGGCCTACGAGTTCAGGCTCGAGATGAGACCCGGGATGACGGGCCCGATGCAGGTCCACGGCCGCGGCGAGCTGAGCTTCCAGGAGCGCCTGTCCGTGGAGCGCGAGTACGTCGAGAACTACTCGCTCCGAAAGGACGTCGAGATCCTGTTTCAGACGTTCGCGGCCGTCTTCAGCGGCCGCGGCGCCTTCTGACCGGGCACGACCGACTCGAACGCCTCGGTCCACGCCGCCAGGTCCTGCTCGTACCCGAAACGCTCCCGAACCATCCGCCGGCCGCTCTCGACGAGGGACTCCGCGAAGGCCCGGTCGTCCACCAGTCGCGCGACCGCTTTCGCCAGAGCGTCCGCGTCGTCCGGCGGCACGAGGAGGCCCTCCACCTCGTCGCGAATCACCTCGGGCAGGGCGCCCACGCGGCTCGCCACCACCGGACGACCGGCGGCGAGCGCCTCCGGCGCGACCCTGCCGAACGGCTCGGCGAACCGCGCCGGATTGAGCACGACGTCGGCGGCGGCGTAGGCGTCGGCCATCTCGTCGGCCACACCCGCGAACACCACGGCGTCCGCCACGCCGAGCTCGCCGGTCAACCGCTCGAGCTCCTCCGCGAACGCGAGGTCGACCTGGCGCGGGTGCGGTGCTCCCAGCACCAGTAGGCGCGCGCCGGGGAAGCGCGGGCGCAGCCGTGCCAGGGCCTCGATTGCGACGTCCTGCCCGCGGCCGCGGCTGAGGCTGCCCACCACCAGCAGGCAGGGGTCGGCTTCCTCCACCCCGTAGCGCCCGCGCCCGCGCGCCCTGTCGCCGTCCGCGTACTCGGCGCCGATAGGCGGATATGCGATCGTGAGCGACCTTCCGCGCCGCCGCGGGAACTGGTCCGCCACAGTCTGGGAGCAGCAAACCAGCGCGCCGGCCAGGGCGGCGGTCATGCCGGCCAGGCCCGCTCCCCATACGCGCAGGAGCGGCGCGCGCTTCCAGTCCTGGCCGTAGACCTCCGCCGCGTACACGACGCTCGGCACGCGCTCGAGCCGCGCGGCGATCAGGACGGCGGGCAGCACGGTCGTCACCGCCACGACCACGTCGGGCCGCCGCTGCCGCAGCTCGCGGCGGAACATCCGGACGTCGCGTGCCAGCTCCCGGGTCATGCCGAGCCCCCCGCGGAGGCCGCGGGCGTATGTGAGCGCCGAGTAATCGGCAACCGTCACCGCCCCGAGCGGGGCATACTCGCGCGCCGTCGGCCCCTCCTCCGGCACGATGATCTCGAGGGTCCCCCGGTCGTGCAGCCAGCTCAACGCCTGGACCAGCGAGCGGTGCGGCCCGCCGACGCCGCCGAGGTGGAAGACCGCTAGCGAACGCACATCGGCTGCCGTGCGGAATCGGCCGGCGGAGCGGCGGAGTGCCGCTCCCACACGCCGCGCCGCTCCAGGGCGGCGCGCAGCCCCCGCACCGGCAGGAGCTCGACGGGCCGGCGCCCGGCCGCGCCCGTCTGGCGGTACGCGCGCCACTCGCGCAGCCCCCGGAGGCGTCCGCGCACTGGAGCCAGCGTCCGGTCCGTCACGCAGGCGTACGCGACGTAGCCCAGGTCGTAGGCGGCGATCGCCGCCCCGTAGCGGGCCAGCTGCCGGGCGTCGGCGTTCTTGGCCAGGGTGCGGACGCGGTTCAGGCCCACGTGGAAGTACTTCAGGTCGGAGCCGTGGGCCGTCGTGGCGCCGTGCCGGTGGTGCACGACAGCCGCCGGCGCGTACAGGCAGCGCCAGCCGCGCATCCGCGCACGCCAGGCCAGGTCGGCGTCGTCGAGGGCGAAGAAGTAGGTCTCGTCCATGCCGCCGACCTGGTGGAGCATCGCCCGGCGGTGCAGGGCCGCGCCGCCCGACGCCCCGAACACCTCCACCGGCCGCTCCTCGCTGGCCGCGACGGGCGCGCCGAGCAGGCGGTCGAAGGCGATCCCGAGCCGGTCCACCCCGATGCCCGCCGAGTTGATCGTGCCCGGGTCGTCGGCGAACCGCATCTGGGCGGCCACGGATCCCACGTCGGGCGCGCTCTCACCGGCGGCCAAGAGCTCCGCCACGGCATCCGGCTCGACGATCACGTCGTTGTTCACCAGCATCACCCAGTCGCCCGTGGAGCGGCGTATCCCCTCCGACGCGCCGGTCGGGAAGCCCAGGTTCTCGGGCAGCTCGTGGACGGCGGCGTCCGGCACGGCATCGCGGATCAGCTCGGCGGAGCCGTCGCCCGAGCCGTTGTCCACCACCACGATCTCGGACTCCCCGTCCAGCCGGGCAAGAGCCTCCTCGAGGGCCTGGAGGCAGTCGCGGGTCATCTCCGCCCGGCGGTAGTTGACCACGATCGCGGAGATGCGGGGGGCGGGCATTCGGGGGCTCATCGTACGCTGCCATAACACGTGCAAAGCGTCAGGGATACGCCGCTGCTCGAGGTCGTCGTGGTCAATTCGACCGGCGGACGCGACCTTCTGCGGGCCTGCCTCGAGTCCCTGGACCGCCACCGACCGACCTGCGGGGCCATGGAGGTGTGGGTCGTGGACAACGCCAGCGCCGACGGCGCGCCCGACATGGTGCGCCGCGAGTTCCCGTGGGTCAGGCTCGAGCCGCTCTCGTACAACGCCGGCTTCTGCGTGGCCAACAACGTCGCGCTCAGGCAGGCCAGGGCGCCCTACGTGCTGGTCCTGAATCCCGACACCGAGGTGGACGAGGGCGTGCTCGACCACATGATCGCCCTGATGGAGGAGCGGCCCGACGTGGGCATGTCCGGCTGCCGCCTGGTGATGCGCGACGGCACCTTCGACCACGCGGCAAAGCGGTCGTTCCCGACTCCCCTCGGGGCCCTGGCCCACTTCCTGCGCGTCGGGCGCTCGAGCCGGGCGCCGGCCTGGCTGTCGCAGTACAGGGCGCCCGAGCTGGGCGAGCACGACCACGGGCCCGTCGACTCACTGAACGGCGCGTTCATGCTCGTCCGCCGCCAGGCGATGCTCGACGTGGGCCTGCTGGACGAGGGCTACTGGCTGTTCATGGACGACCTCGACTGGTGCTACCGCTTTCACCGCGAGGGCTGGAAGGTCTTCTACGACGGGCGGGTCACGATCCTGCACGTCAAGGGCGGGACCACCGTCACCGAGCGCCGCAGCGCGCGCCACCGCGGGCTCCGTCAAACCGTCGCGTTCCACCGCTCGATGGGGCGCTTCTACCGGAAGTTCTACGCCGGCAGGCATCCGCTCCTGGACGGCGCGATCTACGGCGCGATCGGCCTGAAGCTGGCGGTCGCGGTCGCGCGCAGCGCCGTCGCGCGACGCAGCCTGGTGTAGCGCTACCGGCGGCCCTCGTGGCGGCGCGCCGTCTGCGCGTACGCCTCGTACGCCGGCTTCGGCTCGACGATGTCGCCGTGGTGCCAGAGCAGGCCGGAGTAGTCGTACTCGAACGAGCCCGAGTACGGCGATACGGCGGTGAACCACATCAGCCGTTCCAGGCGAAGCTCGCGGCGCAGCGAGCGCTTGGCCAGCAGGTTGTAGCCGTTCGTGAGCCGCGAGGCCATCCCGTCGTCGTCGGTGGTGTAGCCGGTCATGTAGCCGAACGTGTAGGAGGGCGTGGGCGTCCGGCCGTCGGACGCCGGCCAGCCGAACTCCGTGCCCCACATCGGTACGCGTCCGGCGCCGTGGCGGTCGAGCACCGCGCGGAAGCGCCGCAGCACCGTCGGCAGGAAGCGCCAGTCGCCCGCCTCCACCTGCACGCCGGCGATGTCGAAGTAGCCGCGGATCCCGCCGTTGCGGTACAGCTTCTCGAGCACGATCCACGAGTCGATCGCGAGCGACGCCGAGAGGACCTTGGCGCCCGGGTCGGCCTTGTGGACGGTCCTGTACGCCGCGCGCAGGAGCTTCCCGTAGGCCGCGGCGTGCTTGGGCTGCCAGGTGTCCTCCCGGCGGTACCACTGGAACTGGAGGTCGACCTCGTTCCAGATCTGCCAGCGGCGCAGAGGCCGCTTCGGGATGTCCGGGTGCTCCCGCCAGAACACCCCGTGCGGTCCGTAGCGCCGGATGGCCTTCTTGAGGAACGCCGTGTAGTCCGAGACGCGCTTGGGCGGCGAGCCGTCCCATCCCCGGTAGCGCTTGGCCCACGGGGGTGCGTACATCACCACCGGCAGGACCTCGATCCGGTGCTCCGACGCGAAGCGGACGTCGCTGTCCATGAACCGCCAGTCGATCGGGTCCGAGCGCACGTAGTTCGCGATCTCCCAGTTGAACAGGATCCGCGCCGACTCCACTCCCGCCCGGTCCAGCCGGTCCCACTGCTCCGCCTGGAGCTGCGTGGGCGCGTTCTCGATCTGCCCGGCGTAGTTGACGCCGAAGAACCCGCGCGGGACCTTGCGCTTCGCGGCCTCGCTCGCGGGCGCGATCAGGAGGAGGAGGGCGGCGGCGGCCGCGGCGATGGCGCGCGTCGATCTGGTCACCCGGCTGACGCTACCGCACCCCCCTGTTAGTCTGGCGCACGTTCGGGTGGAGGGGCGCCCTCCTTTGGGCGGCCTGTGCCCCAGCAATCGTCGGAATGCCAAGCAATAGCGGACATTTGAACGGCGGCCACTTCGCGCGCGACGTTCGGAGCAACGGTCTCCCCGCGGAGCCACCGGAGCACGGACGGACCGTGCTCGTCACGGGCGGCGCGGGGTACATCGGCTGCGTGCTGGTGCCGCGGCTGCTCGCCCGCGGCTACCGCGTCCGCGTGCTCGACTCCCTGTACTGGGGAGAGGAGCCGCTGGCCGGCTTCCGCGACCGCATCGAGCTGGTGGAGGCGGACGTGCGCGAGATGCCCGCCACCGCCCTCGACGGAGTGGACGGTGTCATCCACCTGGCGGGCCTGTCCAACGACCCGACGGCGGAGTACGACCCGAAGGCCAACTGGCAGATGAACGCCGTGGCCACGGAGACGCTTGGCCGGGAGTGCGTCGAGCGCGGGGTGGAGCGGCTCGTGCTGGCCTCGTCCTGCTCGCTCTACGACGGGCTGCCGGCGGGCATGCACGGGGAGGACGCGCCGATCGAGCCGCGCGGCGCCTACGCCACGTCCAAGCGCTACGCCGAGGAGGCGCTGACCGCGCTCGTGCCCGAGGGCCTGTGCGCGGTGTTCCTGCGCAACGGCACCGTCTACGGCCACAGCCCGCGCATGCGCTACGACCTGGTGGTCAACACGTTCGTCAAGGACGCACTGCTCCAGGGCCGCCTGCTGGTCCACGGCGGCGGCTGGATGTGGCGGCCGCTCGTGGACGTCCGCGACGTCTCGGACGCCATGATCCTCGCGCTCGAGGCGCCCGCCGAGCTGTGCCGGGGCGAGGTCTTCAACGTCCTGCACGCCAACTACCAGATCCGCGAGCTGGCGATGCTGGTGGCGGGCTCGGTCCAGCTGCTCGGCAGGGACGTGCGGCTCGAGGAGGCGCCGATGCCGGCGCTGACCCGCGACTACGAGTGCTCGAACGCGAAGCTCGCCACGCGCCTCGGGTTCTCCCCGAGCCACTCGGTGGTGGACGCGGTGTCCGACCTCCTGGCCCGCATCGACCTGGCCGATCCGGCGTCGCTCACCGACCCGCGCCACTACAACATCCGCTGGCTGGAGCTGCTCGACGAGGTCCGGCCGCGGATCGGCCGCTTCGGCGGCGTCAGCTGACTTGAGCCTGGAGCGCGTCCTCGTCACCGGCGGGGGCGGGCAGCTCGCCTCGGACCTCGAGGAGCAGCTGCTCGCCCGCGGAGCCGACGTACGCGCGCCGGCGCGCGCCGAGCTCGACGTGACCGACGACGGAGCGCTGGAGTCGGCGCTGACCGACCACGACCCGGACACCGTGTTCAACTGCGCGGCGTTCCACAACCTGGACGTCTGCGAGCGTGAGGAGGACCGCTCGTTCGAGGTCAACGCGCGCGCGGTGAAGCGGCTGGCCCAGAGCTGTGCCCGGCGCGGGGCCAAGCTCGTGCACCTGAGCACCAACTACGTGTTCGACGGCCGGGCGCCGGAGCCCTACCGCGAGCACGACCTGCCGTGGCCTATGAGCATCTACGCCATCTCCAAGCTCGCCGGCGAGCACTGCGCTCTGGCGTACGCGCCGGAGGCCCTGGTCGTGCGGGGCGCCGGCCTGTACGGCGTCCACGGCAGCGCCTCCAAGGGAGGCAACTTCGTCACCCGGATGGTCGCCCGCGCGCGCGAGCAGGGCGAGCTGCGGATGGTGGCCGACCAGCGCCTCAGCCCGACCTTCACCGCCGACCTGGCGGCGGCGCTTCTCGAGGCGGTGGAGCGCGGCGCCGGCGGCGTGCTGCACCTGACCGCCTCCGGGGCGTGCTCGTGGCTCGAGTTCACCGAGGCGATCGCGCGGATCGCGGGCATCGACGTGCCGATCGAGGGCGTCGAGACCACGGTGCCGCCGGGCGGCGTCGACCGGCCGCTGAACGGCGTGCTGGCGCGACCCGCCGCCGACGCGCTCGGCCTCAGCCCGCTGCGCCCGTGGGAAGAGGCGCTGGCGGACTACATGCAGCGGGCCGGGCTGGCCGCCGCCGCCGCTCGCTGAGCCCTCAGCCGGACGGGCGGTACTCGAACGGCAGCTCGCCGGCCACCTCGGCCAGCGTGGGCGCGTTCGCGTCGCGCTGCGACGGGATCAACTCGACGTCTGGCCACTCGATCCCCACGTCCGGGTCGTCGTACTTGATGCCGCGCTCGATCGACTCGTCGTAGTAGGCGTCGCACTTGTACATCACGTCCGCCAGGTCGCTCGTCACGCAGAAGCCGTGCGCGAAGCCGATCGGGCAGAAGACCTGGTGGAGGTTCTCGTCGGTCAGCTCGAATGCCTCCCACTCCCCGAAGGTGGGCGAGCCTCGGCGCAGGTCCACGACGACGTCGAGGATGGCGCCGCGGGCGCAGCGCACGAGCTTGGACATGCCGGCACCCACCTGGAAGTGCATGCCGCGCACGATCCCGCGGCTCGAGCGCGAGTGGTTGTCCTGGACGAACTCCTCAGGGATGCCCAGGTCGGAGTACACGGCGCGGCGGTAGCTCTCGCTGAAGAACCCGCGCTCGTCGCCATGGATGACCGGCTTGACGAGGATCGGCCCCTCGAGACGCGTTTCGAGTCGTTCCATGGGCGGCGAGGATACGAGGCCGTTCAAGGGCCCGGCATGCCGGGGAGGTCGGCTACGGCTTGCGCGCCCGGTCCAGCTCGCGCGTCAGCGCTTCAGCGTTCGCGCCGCCGAGCCGTAGCCCTCGTTGCCGGCGCCGTCGCGCGTCTTGACCGAGACGGTGACCCGCGCGGACCTGGCCCCGGCCAGCGCGGCCCTGCCCGACCTGCCGACGGCGAGCGTCACGGTGGTTCGCTTGCCGGCGCGAACGCTGCGGGCCTTCGGCTTGAACGCGACGCTGCGCCCACCGGCGCGCGCACTCGCCTCGAGCCTCACCGTGGCCTCCTCGTCGGTCGTGACGGACACGCGCAGCGCGCCGGAGCGCACCACCGAGCGCATGCCGCGGCTCGCGATTCGCACCGCCACCCCGGGCGCGTGGCTGTCGCCCGAGGGCGCCCGCTGCGCCGGCGTTCCGTCGCTCGTCACGGTGAGCGTTCCCTGCATGAACTCGTGGACCGAGCAGTAGAAGGCGTAGCTGCCGGCCGTCAGGTACTGCGAGCCCTCCACGAACGCGGTCGCGCCAGCGCCGATCACCGGCGTCGCGAACAGCGGCCGCCCGTCCGGGCCGCCCGCGGTGGCCGTCACGTCGTGGCCGGCCCTGTCCTGGTTGACGAACGTGAGGGGCTCGCCCTGGGCCATGGTCACCGAGGTGGTCAGGTAGCGCTGGCCCGGGCCCGCCACGATCCGCTGGTCGGCGCGCGCCGCCGGGACGAGGAGAAGGGCCGACACGACGGCGAGGACGGCCGCCGGCGCCGCGACCGGTCGCCGCGGCCGCACGCCGCTCACCGCCGCCGGTGGCGCGCCGGCAGCACCAGGACGCGGCGCGTGACCGCCGTGCCCCCGCCCGTTGCCGTCGCGGTCAGCCTCACCCGGTGTCCGCGCCGAAGCGCGCGCCGGGCGGCGCGCGCGAGCCGCACCCGCACGAACCGCTTGTGGCCGCCGTTCATCGAGTAGCGGCCCGAGGCGACGGTGCGCGTCCTTCCCTTGGCGCGGCGGACCAGCTTCAGCTCGCCCGCGCACCTCCCGGCGCCCGCGCAGCGCAGCTTGACCCTGACGCGCCCGTGGCGGTCCACCCGGGCGCGCCTGCTGGCGATCGACAGCGACGCCGCGGCGGGAGCCCTGGGCGGGGCGCCCGGCACGCGGAACGCGCCGCGCATGAACGGATGCACGCGGCAGAAGTACGTGTAGGTCCCCCCCGGCAGGTTCGACGGGGTCTTCCAGTTGGAGCGGTTGACGGCCGCCGTGTAGCCGGGCGGGCCGTAGCCGAGCTGGCCGGAGTCGAACTCGATCGGTCCGTCGGCCAGCGGATAGCTGATGCCGGTGGAGCTCGTGCACGGCGCGCGGCACGCCGTGATCGTGTGCCCGATCCCGCCGCTCGCGTCCACGTTGCCGAAGTCGAGCGCCTCGCCTGGCTGCACGACCGGCGGGGCGCCGAACGCGCCGCTGGCGGATAGGTCGCCGGGCAGGTAGGTGAAGTCCTCGACAGCCGCGCGGTTGTCCACGGTCGCCCCGTCGGGCAGCGACCGCGCGTCCGGCAGGCCGGTCGGCTTCCCGCCGTGGTTGTTGGCCGAGGCGAAGTGGCCGTGGGTGATCTCGCCGGTCGTCTGAACCTCGTGCGCGAAGGGGTCGGGCCCGTTCGCCTCGTCGGACATGTACGCCAGCATCAGCCCCATCGACTCGTACCAGTTCGCCCGCCTGGTCTCGTAGGTCGTGCTCACGCGCAGCACGTCGCCCTTCTTGACGCCCACCCGCCACGTCTCCGGCGACGTCGTCATTGCCAGGTCCCACGAGATCGGCCCGTTCGGGTCGAAGTACTTGGCGTCCGAGCGGAACACGTGCGCGCGCCTGCCGCCGCGGACCACGTCCAGGTCCGTCCACAGGCCCCCCGGGTGGAGGTGGCCGCCGGTCAGCACCAGCGTGCCGGCGCGGTCCGCGCGCCACTCGTTGAGCTTCGGACCCGAGCCGTAGGGATCCGGCCTGGCCTCGTCCGGGTACGTGAGCCGGCCGTCGCCGCCCGATCCGCGGTGCACGTCGAACACCGGGTACGGCTTGCCGTTCTGGGTGTCGATCCAGAGCGGGCGCACGGGTTTCATCTTGCTGCCGCGCGCCGATTGCGCGGGCACCCAGTCGAGGTCGTACTGCATCCAGACGGTCTTCGAGTCCGAGGTCTCGTTGTGCAGCATGTAGTTGACGGCCCACACGTCGCTCGCCTTCACGGGATAGCCGTACGGCTCCGGCATGTCGACCACGGTCTTCTCCTCGGCGAACCCGTAGAAGCGCTGCGGAAGCGACGGCCACGTCGTGTCGGGTTGCGACAGGTTGAGGATCAGCGCGTGGTGCATGTGCACCTGCTCGATCGGCGGCGTGGCGCCCCCCGCGTCGACGAGGTCGGGATTCACCCGCGTCATGTAGCCGTCGCCGGGCGGCTTCTCGATCGTCGCCGGGCCGACCAGGATCAGGTTGTGGCCGGGGGCCGCCACGAGCGGGCCGTAGCGGTACCGGTAGCGGATCACGCCGGGGGAGACCTTCTTCGTCCACAGGAGGTGGGACGTCGCTCCCGCGGGCGGCCTGACCGGCGGGAGGGAGCCGGCCTGCGTCCCCGGCGCCCCCGCGAGCGCCGCGACCACGACCAGCGCCGCACTGGCGCTGCCGATCCCCCTGCGCACGAAACCGCCCCCAAACTCGCTTGCGCTCAAGACGTTACCACCAGTCAAGTCAGTGGGCGTCACCCCTCGTGGGGCGAGACGCGCTACGGCGAAAGCTCGTGTTTCATGACCTTGCCGAGCGCGTTCCGCGGCAGCTCCGTGACCGCGTGGATCGCGCGCGGTCGCTTGTACGACGCGAGCTGCTCGGCCGCGTATGAGAGCAGGGCGTCCTCGTCCAGCGACGACTCCGCGGGCACGACGAAGGCCGCCACCGACTCGCCCCACTCGTCCGAGGGCACTCCCACGACGGCGACCTCGCGCACCTGGGGGTGCTCGGCCAGCACCTCCTCGACCTCGCGCGGGTAGACGTTGTAGCCGCCGCTGATGATCAGCTCCTTGGAGCGCCCGAGGATCCGCAGGTAGCCGTCGGGATCGCGCGCCCCGAGGTCCCCGGAGCGGAACCAGCCGTCCTCGTCGAACGCGGCGGCGGTCGCCTCGTCGTTTCGCCAGTAGCGGGAGAACACGTTGGGGCCGCGCAGCAGGATCTCGCCCTCCTCGCCGCCGGCCAGGCGGACCTCGCAGCCCGGCAGGGGGAGGCCGATGCTGCCGGGCCTCCGCTCGCCGTCGTAGGGGTTCGACACGTTCATCAGCGTCTCGGTCATCCCGTAGCGCTCGAGCACGCGCTGCCCGCCGCTGCTCGCCAGGCGCTCGAAGAGCTCCGCGGCCAGCGGCGCGGAGCCCGCCACGCAGAGCCGGAGCCGCTCCAGCTCCCCTACGCGCGGGGAGTCGGCCAGGCGGTGGTACATCGTCGGCACGCCGAAGAACATCGTCGCGTCGTGGGCGGTGAGCCCGTCAAGCACGGCGTCCGTCTCGAACCCCTGCTGGAGGACGGCGGACGCGCCCGCCAGCAGCGTGCCGTGGAGCCCGACGCACAGGCCGTGCACGTGGAACAGCGGCAGGCACAAGAGCAGCCGGTCGTCCTCGGTCCAGCGCCAGGCCAGGCGCACCGCCTCCGCGCTGGCCAGCAGGTTGCCGTGGCTCAGGACGGCGCCCTTGGGCGCGCCTGTCGTGCCGGACGTGTAGCCGATCAGCGCGTCGCGGTCGGCGTCGGCGGCGTCCAGCTCCGGCGCGTCCGCATCGGGGAGATCGACCTCCGGGCCAAGCGCCAGGAGCGGCCGCTCGCTCGCCTCGGTCGCCCACGCCGCCCGCTCGGGGTCGTCGGTCACGATCGCGGCGGGCTCGGAGTCGGCGACCACGTGGGCCACCTCGCGCCGCCGGTAGGCCGTGTTCATCGGCACCACGACGAGCCCGAGCCGCAGCGCGGCCACGTGCGCCACCACCAGCTCGATCGAGGCCGCCGCGCTCACGACGATGCGGTCGCCCGCGCTCATCCCCGCGCGATGGAACCGGCCGGCCACCAGCCGGGTGCGCCGGTCCAGCTCGCCGGCGGAGAGCCAGCCCGAGGCCTCCCCGTGAAGGACGGGACGGTCCGGGTCGCACGACCAGTGCTCCGACCACGCGCGCGGCAGCGACCGGCGGGCGAGCAGGTCCAGGTCCGACGGGTCGAGCCCGGGGGGCAGGTGCTGCCGCCAGGCGTCCTGGCCGTTCACGGCGCGTACGTTGCCGGATCTCGGCGGCAGCCGTCGATTTCGGCGCTGCCTGTCGCATGCGCAATTAAGATCCAGCAATCTCGGGCACGCCTCTCTCCGCCAGGGACCGACCGAGGCTGCGACGTCCGGCCGCTGCCGCGTCGGCGCTCCTTGCTGGGCTCGCCATCGCGGGCTGCGGCCCAAGCGGATGTGGTGACGAGCTACCGCCCGATGTCTCGGTCACCGGACGGAGTGCCGAGGACCCGACGATCAAGGGCAACCAATCCGAGACCGCCGCCAACGTGAGCTTCTTCGAGGGCAAGCAGGTCATTACCGTCACCTACAACGACGGCACGGACGCCGCCGGGAAGGTCGACTACAGCCCGACCGGCCGTGTCGTGCATCCAGGAGCGACGAAGCTGGGCTGGTCGTACTCGACCGACTTGGGAAAGAGCTGGAAGTACGGAGGGGCGGTGCCGCCGCCCCCGGGCTGGGCCGCCCTCTGGGGCGACCCCGCGATCACCAGCGACTTCCTCGACCAGCGCAACGTGTTCATCTCCAACCTTGCGATCCCGTCCTCGAAGATGCCCGCGGGGGGAATCAGCGGCGACCTGGACGGGTACATCGGCGGCGCGTGCATCGCGCGCTCGCGGGATGGCGGGATCACCTTCAAGAGCCTCGAATGCGTGAGCAACAACTCGCATTTCTACGACGGCGGCAGCATGGCCGCGGCCGGCAGCGCCCGCGACCGCAGCGTCTACGCGGCCTACGTGGACGTCAACGCTGCGAGAATCGACGTGTACAGAGCCCCCGACGACGATGGCCACTTCAAGCTCATGGCCGACCCGTTCCCGGGAATGAAGATGTTCTCCCACCCCCGCCTCAGATTCGACCGGTCGACCGGGTCGCTCTACGTGGGCGCAATCGCGGGGGACGGAGGCGTCTACCTGAACCGCTTTACCGGCGGCGCCTGGGACAAGCCGATCCTGGCGAGCAACTCCACCGCCGGGAACCCCCGGGTTCAGCTCTCCGACCGAAAGCTGCGCACCGGCTATCAGTTCTCGTATGACGTGGGGGCCACGAGCAAGGCGGGGAACGACGGCGTCCGGACGCTATACACGGTCAAGGACACCGACACGAACAGGTTCTACGTCCGTGGCAGTCGGTGCAGCTTCGACCTGAGCGGCGTTTGCAGGGACGTGCCCGAGTGGGGCACCACGCCCGGCAACTTCAGCATCGAGGGACAGCAGTTCAACCCCAGCGTGCGCGCCTTCCCGGGGTTCCTCGGGCTGCGGCCGGCGTGGAAGGCGACATACATGAGTACCGAAGACGACCCGAGCGGCAACACCGTCAGCATCAAGGAGGGCGACCTCACGGTCCTTCCCGACGGAACGCGGCTGTTCCTGCCCTTCGATCTCGTCGAGGGCCAGGTGGTATGCCCTGACGCGCGGGGCTACTGGGGCGATTACAACGAGCTTCAGTTAATCGGCTTCAAAGACGACGGGACGGCCCAGTTCATCATGCCCCACTCAGACTCCTCCAAAGGCTGCGCCAGCCGATGGACATACACCTCCCAGGAGGTACACGTGTCGGCGGTGGTGTTCGAGTGACCGGCTGGCGCAGGCGGCGCTTCGTGGTCGCCGCTGTGGTCGCGCTCGCCGCGATCGGTATCGGCGTGGGCGCCGCCGTCGGAGGGGGAGGCAACGATCGCAAGTCTCCCAAGGTCCTGAACAAGCCCACCGACGCGCGACGCCCTCGGGTCCTCAGACCTGGACCCCAGCCCGGCTTCGGCCGTCCCGAGCTCGAACGCGAAAAGCACGCCGAGTGAGGCCCTGAGCCGAGCTCACCCCCGGCGGCCCCGCCGCTCGAGATTGCTTTTTGCGTGCAACGGTGAGAGCGTTGACACGCCAATCGCGTGCCGGTCGGCTCCACCGATGCCCTTCAGAAGCTCCAACCCCAGGCCCAGATGGCTCTTGCTGTCGGTGGCGGCGGCGCTGGTGGCGGCCCTCGTCTGCGCCGCCCTGGCGCTCGGAGCGGCCGGCGACCTCGATCCCAGCTTCGACGGCGATGGGAAGCTGATCCAGAACCTCGGCCAGGTGCGGCGGGACGGCCCCGCCACCTCGATCGTGCGCCAGGCCGACGGCAAGTACGTGATCGCCGGCAGCAAGAACGCGATCTCCGAGGCGAGCGGGGGCGACGACTTCCTGGTCGCGCGCTACATGCCCGACGGCACGCTCGACCCCAGCTTCGGGGGCGACGGGGTCGTCACGACCGACTTCGGGGGCACCGAGCGGGCCAACGACGTCGAGCTCGGCGCCGGCGGGACCATCGTCGTCGCCGGCTCCGGCACCACCCAGCTCGTGGCCCGCTACGAGCCGGATGGGGACCTCGACCCGACCTTCGACGGCGACGGCAAGGTCAGCACCGACCTCTTCAGCGGCGCCGAGAGCACCATGGCGCTGGCGATCGACTCGGTCGGGAGGGTCGTGGTCGTCGGAAGTGTCGGCTCCGCCCCGCGCGACATGACGGTGTCGCGCTACACGTCCGCCGGGACCCCGGACGGTGCGTTCGACGGCGACGGCAAGCGCACGGTCGACCTGGGTGGCGACGACGTGGCCGAGGGTGTGGCGATCGGCGGCGGCGACAAGATCGTCGTCGCGGGACCCAGCGGTTCGTTCTTCTCCCTGGTCCGGTTGAACGCCGACGGGAGCCTCGACACGAACGCCGACGCAGACCCGGCGACCCACTTCGACACGGACGGCATCGTGACCACGGACGTGGGGGCGGGGATCGACGTGGCCCACGACGTGGCGATCCAGTCCGACGGCAAGATCCTCGCGGCCGGAGACAGCGGGAGCAACTTCGGCCTCGCCCGCTACAACGCCGTCGACGGCAGCCTCGACACCACCTTCGACCCCGTGGGCATGGACGGGAAGGTCACGACGGGCTTCGGTCCCGATTCCGAGGGCGGCGCCGAGGCGGTCACGCTCGCCGTCGACGCGAAGATCCTCGTGGCCGGGACCGTGCAGACCACGCCGCCCGGCGACCCGACGACGTTCGACTCCGCGGTCGCGCGCTACAACCCGAACGGGAGCCTCGACTCGACCACCGACGCCGACCCCTCCACGCACTTCGGCACCGACGGCCTGGTGACCAATCCCGAGGGTGACGGGGTGCTCGGCGTCCGCGCCGAGCCCGGCGGCAAGGTGATCGCCGCCGGCCAGACGCTCGGCGGCGCGGCCGTCGCCCGTTACGAGGCGGACGGCGATCTCGATCCGACCTTCAGCGGCAACGGCATCGCCGACGACCCTTTGATTACCGAGCCGAGCGAGGATTTCGCCACCTCGGGCCACGTCTACGCCGACGGCAAGGTCCTCGTTCACGGAGAGACCACGCTCGGCGAGCGAGGCGGCTTCAACCACGAGCTCGCTCGCTACGACGCCGACGGCTCGCTCGACTCCGGCTTCGGAAGCGGCGGCGTCGCCACCGTCTCGTTCTCCCCGGGTGGTTTCGAGAGCATCGGGGGCATGTCGGTCGGCGACGACGGAAAGATCGTCATCGCGGGCAGCGACGACCCCGACGGGGTGGGGCCAACACCCAGCGGTGCGGTCTTCGCGAGGTTGGACGCGAACGGGTCGTTGGACACGACGTTCAGCGGCGACGGGAAGCTGAACATCGCCGACGGCCAGACCGGGCACGGTCTGCTGGCCGACGACAGCCTCGTGGTCACGACCCTCAACGGCGGCAGCCAGCTGATCAGGAAGTTCACCCCGGCGGGGATCCCGGACCCGAGCTTTGGCGGTGGCGACGGGATCGCGCCCTTCCTGCCCGGGTCGGCAGCCTCTGACGTGCTCGGGCTGGCAGGCGGGAAGTTCGTCGTCGCGTTCCGGGCCTCGGCCACCGCGGACACCGGACTCGCCCGCTACGAGGCGGACGGAGACCTCGACCTGAGCTTCGGCGGCGGCGACGGGTTCGTGACCACCGACTTCGAGCCGTTCCGCGTGAATGAGCTGATCGCCCAGCCCGACGGGAAGCTCGTCATGGTGGCCGGCGTCAGCGACTTCGGCGTGCTGCGGTACACCGCGGACGGGGCTCCGGACCCGACGTTCGGCGGCGGCGACGGCCTCGTGATCGACGACTTCGGAGCGAGCGACCGGGCCAGCGACATCGCGCTCCAGGCCGACGGGAAGATCCTGGTCGCGGGGAACTCGGTCGACCTCGGCGACCCCACGTCGGGCGACTTCGCCTTGGCCCGCTACACGCCGACCGGCGAGCCCGATTCGAGCTTCGGAGGCGGGGACGGGAAGGTGCTGACCGGCTTCCTGCCGGCTGTCAGCGATTTCGCTGTCGCGGTCGGCCTCCAGCCCGGCGGCAAGATCGTGGCCGCGGGATACAGCGCGGCCTCCGACCCGGCCGGCGACCAGGCGCTGGCCCGCTACCTGCCGGACGGCGAGCCCGGACCCGGACCTGGCCCCGGCCCCGGACCGGGCCCCGGCCCAGGACCAGGCCCGTCGCCGGTTCCGAGGTGCGCCGGGAAGACGGCGACGGTCTTCGGCACCCTGGCGGGCGAGAAGCTGACCGGCACCGCGGGCGTGGACGTGATGGCGGGACTCGCCGGCAACGACAAGCTCAGCGGGAAGGGGCGCAACGACCTCATGTGCGGAGGCGCCGGCAAGGACACGCTGGACGGCGGGAAGGGCAACGACACGCTCAAGGGTGAGGCGGGCAACGACGTGCTCAAGGGCGGGAAGGGCAAGGACAAGCTGGACGGCGGCGCGGGCAAGGACAAGCTCACCGGCGGGCCCGGGCCCGATAGGTACAAGGGCGGCGCGGGCAACGACGCGGTGAATGCCAGGAACCGCAAGAAGGAGAGGGTCGACTGCGGCAAGGGCAAGAAGGACAGGGCGACCGTCGACAAGGCCGACAAGGTCAAGGGCTGTGAGAAGGTGATCCGCGCGGCGAGGTAGCCGTGGTTCCGCCAGGTGAACGCGGTTCGAGAGCGGCTAGGCGGGGCCCGCCAGCTCGGCCAGCTTCTCGGCGAGCCAGAGGTCCAGGTACCAGAGGCCCTCCTGCTTGCGCTTCATGCCCTCGACCCGGTGCCTCACGAAGACACCCTGCGGTCCGGACTCGGCCTCAACCCCCTCCCAGCGCTCGTCAGGTGTCAGCGAGGCCACCGCCGCGCGAATCGCCTCCGGTGAGCTCTCGCTCGCGATCAAGCGTCCGTCCTCCGACCGGACGTGGAACTCGCGGGTCGCTCCCCTGAGCCGGATGCGGTAGCGGTCCGCGCCGATCCCGATCTCGATCTCGCGACCGTATCGCTCGCCCTCCATGACCGTCTCGCCCTCCTGGTAGAAGTGCCCCTCGGGACCGCCGGGGTTCACACGCTGGGGCATCTCCGCGATGCGCAGCCCGAGCGCCGCGTTGAGCGCATCGCTCTCCGACACCGCGCGGTGCGTGGGCGAGATCGACCGGGTGAGCCTTCCGAGTCGCTCGAGCAGGCCACGAGGCTCCGGTTCCTCCGGAGGCGGCGCCTCGCTCTCCGCCGGGAGGGCGAGTTCCTCCATCAGCGCCCGCCACCCGTGTGGCGGATCGCTCAGCGTGGCGGCCACGGCGGGACCCTACTGCGCTGGGCGATGAGGGCTCACACCGTGCCCGGAGGGGCGCCGCGCGCGGTCTCGGGACCGAGGCCCGCCACGGGCCGGACCTCGAGCCCCGCGCGCACGCGCCGGCGGTACTGCGACGGCGCGTAGCCGAGCTCCTTCTTGAAGGCCCGCTCGAACGGGCGTAGATCCTGGTAGCCGACCGCGAACGCGACCGCCGTGATCGTCTGCTCGCTGTCCGCCAGCAGCACGCAACCCTGCGCCAGTCGCAAGCTCGTCACGTACTCGATGAAACGGACCCCGGTCACCCGCTTGAACGTGCGCGAGAAGTGATAGCGGCTCATGTGCGCCGCGCGGGCCACGGCGTCGAGCCGCAGCTGGCCCTTCGCGAAGTTCGCGTGGATGTACTCGACCGCCCGCATGATCTGGTACGGGTAGTCGTCGCGCGGTCGGCTCAGCGGGTCCGCCGTCGCGGCCGCGGCCGGGTCGCCGCCGTTGCCCGCGGGCTCCGGATGCAGGCCGAGATCGCCTGGCGCGCTCAGCCGCCATGCGACCAGCACCAGCTCCTGCACCACGGCGCGCACGCGCTGGCGCAGCAGGTCGTCGGCGATCTCGTAGCTGCCGCCGCGCCGCTTGAAGCCGGCCTCGGTGGCCACGATCTGCGCCGGTATGGCGAACGCGTCGAGCGCGCCGGCCACGATCCGCAGGTGGTCGAGCGCCTGCGGCGTCGGGACCGGCCCCGTGGTGGACATGAGGGCGACCGGCTTGCCGCCCACCAGCGTGGGATCGAGCTGGTCGAGCGCGTGCTTCACGAGCCCGGAGTACGAGCCGTGATACGTGGGCGTGACCACGACGAGCGCCTGCGCCCTCGACGCGGCGCCGCGAAGCACACCGGGCCGCGCCGCCTTCCTGACGTCCCAGAGCTCGGGCACCGCGCCCGCCTGCTCGACGGCCGTCGCCACAGCCTCGAGCAGCGCGCGGGTTCGCGACGGCACGGTCCGGCTGCCGCCGACGACCAGGACGCTAGGTCGCGGCTGGGCGGCCATTCGTATAGAGGCACCGGGGCGCGGACACCGCGCACCGGCCGCGGCCGTGTCGAGCCCCCCTCCCGCTCGTCTGGCCCGCGACCGGCGCACGAGTCCCGCCTCGAAACGCGCGTAGGTCCCGGACCCGGCCCGCGCTGTCGGTGCCGTGTGTCCCCGGTACGTCCACGCCGCAGCGCAACTGTCGCGCGTCCGGCGTGCGTTGTCATCGGTCCAAGGATCGGTCTTGCGCCGCGGGGATCTAGATCGCAGGACGTAGTAGGTGCACTCCGCGTTCCTTGAGCGCAGAGTGAGGGGCGCTTGATGCAGAACACCTATGCGGTGTCGCGGAGGAGCGCCACGACCTCCGCCCGGCGATCCAGGCCGAGCTTCGTGAGGATGCTGTGCACGTGGCTCTTGACGGTCGCGACCTGGATGTAGAGCCGATCCGCGATCTGCTTGTTCGACAGGCCGCGCCCGACCAGCTCGATGACCTCGCGCTCCCGCCGCGTGAGCCCGTCGAGCGCCGACGCAGTCATGCGCCCGGGCCGCCGCGACAGCCAGCGGAAGAGCGTCTCGACGGTCCGCGGTGGGCATACCAGCTCGCCCTTGGCCACCCGCTCGATCGCCTGGACGAGCTCGGCCGCGGTCGCGTCGCGGGCGAGGTAGCCGAGCACGCCCGCCGCGGCGCAGCCGACCACCGTCGCCTCGTCGTCGTCCACGCCCAGGACGACCAGGCGGACGTCCGGG
>DASVQK010000020.1:0-12800 GCA_036389105.1 Thermoleophilaceae bacterium | reverse complement strand
CCGCGTGGTCGTGCGCGGAGAAGACGGTCTGGAGCGCGTAGAGCGGGCTTGTGCCGATGTCGCCGAAGACGACCCCGAGCGCGCCCAGCGTGAGCGCGGCCATCCCGGCGCTGTGCGCCGTGTGCCCGCCGCGGTTGCTGGCGCTGGTCGAGCTCAGGCGCGCGTGCCGACGCTCGACCGGATGAAGTCGATGATGTCCTGCGTCGAGGAGCCGGGCGTGAAGATCTCCGCCACGCCGAGCTTCTTCAGCTCCGGGATGTCCTCGGCCGGGATCGTGCCGCCCACCGTGACCACAACGTCCTCGGCGCCCTGCTGCTTGAGCAGCTCGACCACGCGCGGCACGAGCGTCATGTGGGCGCCCGACAGGATCGACAGGCCGACCGCGTCGGCGTCCTCCTGGAGCACGGTCTCGGCGATCTGCTCGGGCGTCTGGTGGAGGCCGGTGTAGATCACCTCCATGCCCGCGTCGCGCAGCGCGCGGGCGATGATCTTGGCGCCGCGGTCGTGCCCGTCCAGCCCGGGCTTGGCCACCACGACGCGGATCTTCTTGGTACTGGTCCCGGCCTCCATGGGCCGGCGAGTCTACCGCCGGCCCCGCTCCGGACCTAGGACTTCTTGACCCTCACCTTCATGGTCATGTCGTCCGGGTGGACGCTGCAGACGATGTTCCACGTGCCGGCCTTCTTGAACTTGTGCCTGAAGGTGCCGGTGTCCATCTCCTCCGAGCTGAAGCGGCCCTTCTCGTCCACGACCGAGTGGTTGTTGTCGGTCTGAGGGCCGCCGGTGGCGGCGTTCTTCCAGACCCACTTGACGGTCGTCTTCCTCTTGATCGTGATCTTCTTGGGCGAGAAGAAGTCGTCGCTCACCTCGACGGTCCTGGTCTTGCCGGCCGCGTGCAGGCGCGAGCCGGAGGCGGCGCCGACCCCGGTCACGGCGAGGGCCGCGAGGAGCGAGACGACTGCGATGACTGTGAGGAGCTTTCTCATTTGGCGGACCTCGGTCGGGGCGCTTTCGGCGTGATACGCGTCAAGCGTAGAGACGGTTGAACCGGTCGAGCCCGATTCGGGCAAGTCGATTGAACGCGGTCAGAAGACCGGAGTTTCGGTGTAGGTCCCGAAGACCTCCTGGAGGGCCTCCACGATCTCGCCCTCCGACGCGTGCGCCCGGGCGCACTCGATCATCGGGTCCATCAGGTTGGCGCCGCCGGCGGCGGCCTCCTTCAGGCGGCCGAGCGTCCCTTCGACCTCTTCGGCGCTCCGCTTCGCGCGGACCGAGTGGAGTCGATCGACCTGCTTGCGCTCCAGCGCGGCGTCGATCCGCAGCGTGCGGATCGGCGCCTCGTCCAGGTCGTGGTAGCGGTTCACGCCCACCACGATCCGCTGCCCGGCGTCGACCTCCTGCTGGTAGCGGAATGCCGCGTCGGCGATCTCGCGCTGCGGGTAGTTCTGCTTGATCGCCTCCACCATCCCCCCCAGCTCGTCGATCTTCGCGAAGTAGCCGTAGGCGGCCTCCTCCATCCGATCGGTGAGCGCCTCCACGAAGTACGAGCCGCCCAGCGGGTCGATCGTGTTGGTCACGCCGGTCTCGTGGGCGATCACCTGCTGCGTGCGCAGCGCGATCTGGACGGCCTCCTCGGTGGGCAGCGCCAGCGCCTCGTCGTAGGAGTTGGTGTGCAGCGATTGGGTGCCGCCGAGCACCGCGGACAGCGCCTCGGTGGCGGTGCGCACGACGTTGACCAGCGGCTGCTGCGCGGTGAGCGACACGCCTGCGGTCTGGCTGTGGAAGCGCATCAGCAGTGAGCGCTCGTCGCGCGCGCCATAGGTCTCGCGCATCTCCCGCGCCCAGATCCGCCGAGCGGCGCGGTACTTGGCGATCTCCTCGAAGAAGTCGATGTGCGCGTTGAAGAAGAACGACAGCCGCGGCGCGAAGTCATCCACCGCCAGGCCGCGGGACAGCGCCCGCTCGACGTAGGTGAAGCCGTCCTTGAGCGTGAACGCCAGCTCCTGCTGTGCCGTCGACCCCGCCTCGCGGATGTGGTAGCCGGAGATCGAGATCGGGTGCCAGCGCGGCATCCGGCGAGCGCAGTACTCCACCATGTCGGTGACCAGGCGCATGGCCGGGTCGATCGGGAAGCACCACTCCTTCTGGGCGATGTACTCCTTGAGGATGTCGGTCTGGATCGTTCCCGCCAGCTGCTCGGGCGGGGTGCCCTGGCGCTCGGCGGCCACCACGTAGAAGGCCAGCATCACCGCGGCCGGCGCGTTGATCGTCATCGACGTCGAGACGTCGCCCATCGGGATGCCCTGGAAGAGCGTCTCCATGTCGTCGAGCGTGTCGATGGCCACGCCCTCGCGGCCGACCTCGCCCTCGGAGCGCGCATGGTCGGAGTCGTGGCCCATCAGGCTGGGCATGTCGAACGCGGTGGACAGGCCGGTCTGGCCGTGGTCGAGCAGGTAGCGGAAGCGCTCGTTGGTCTCCTCGGCGGTGCCGAAGCCGGCGAACTGGCGCATCGTCCACAGCCGCCCGCGGTACATCGACGGGTAGACGCCGCGCGTGTAGGGGTACTCGCCGGGCAGGCCGATCGCCTCCGGCCGCGGCACGTCGTCCGCCGTGTAGAGGGGCTCGACCTGCTCGCCCGAGATCGTGGAGAAGAGCGCGTCGCGCTCGGGTGTCGGCGCGTAGCGCTCGCGGTACCAGCGCTCGGCGTCGGTCATCGGGCGTGCCTCGACGGCCATCGTCAGACCAGTCTAAGGGCGCAGGCGGGCCGCGATGCCACGGCGGCGCGGCTTCACGCGGGCGGCGGCGTAGCCGGAGCCCGCGGCCAGGAGGCCCGCGCCGGCGGCCGCCCCGGCCAGCCGCAGCCGGCGCCCGAGCTTGTCGAAGCGCATCACCTGCCAGCCCTCCTCCCCGGCGACCCGTGCCAGCTCAGCGTCCGGATTGACCACCACCGGGTGTCCCACGGCGCGCAGCATCGGCAGGTCGGACTCGGAGTCCGAGTAGGCATACGACAGCGACAGGTCCAGGCCGTCGCGGTCGGCCACCTCGCGGATGGCCTGCGCCTTGCCCTCGCGATAGGTGAACGGGCCGTCCGGCTTGCCCGTATAGACGCCGTCGAGGATCTCCGACTTGACGCCGATGCCGCCGTCGAACGCCAGGACGGTGGCCAGCAGGTTGGACAGCTCGTGCGACGCCGCCGTGACGATGAACACCGGCCGCCCGGCGTCCTGGTGGCCCCAGGCCACCGCGAGCATCTGCGGGTACATGCGCGGCAGCAGGCCGGCCAGGATGTCCGGTGCCAGGCGCTGGAGGTCCACGACGCGCGTGCCCTCGATCGAGTCGAGGATGCGGTCCCAGAGCGCCTGGGTGGTCTCGTCGGTCGATCCCTTCAGGCGGAACTGGACGTTGGCCCAGGCGTCGCTCATCAGCTGGCGGCGGCTGACCAGGCCGGCGCGGTAGGCCGCGCGGCCGAAGTGCAGCGCGCTGGACCCCTCCATCAGGGTCTTGTCCAGGTCGAAGAAGGCGGCGCCTCTGGGCATGCGTGTGAGGCTACGAAGGGTGGGTCCGGGCGCCGGTTTCGCCACATTCCTGTTTTGAGGTCGCATAGCGACCTGAAGTCAGGAAGGTGGCCTCAAGACCGTTCGAGCCATCCCCTTGTTGCTGCTGTTTCGCGCCCAAGCGGACGCCGGCGGACGACCGCCTAGTTCCCGTTCACCTCGACGATGACGGCGTCCCCCTGGCCTCCGCCGGAGCAGATGGCCGCCACGCCCAGCCCGCCGCCGCGCCGGCGCAGCTCGTGCACCAGCGTGCCCAGGATGCGCGCGCCGCTGGCGCCGATCGGGTGGCCCAGCGCGATGGCGCCGCCGTTCACGTTGACCTTGTCCTCGTCCACGCCCAGCATGCGCATGGAGTTGAGCGCCACCGAGGCGAACGCCTCGTTGATCTCGAACAGGTCGATCTGACCCACGTCCAGGCCCGCCTTCTCCAGCGCGGCCTGGGTGGCCTTGGCCGGGGTGCGCGCCAGGTACGGGAAGTCGTCGGCGATCGCCGCGTGGGCGACGATCGTGGCCAGCACGTCGCGGCCCTCCTTCTTGGCCCACTCGTCGGAGGCCAGCACCACCGCGCCCGCCCCGTCGTTCACGCCCGGCGCGTTGCCGGCGGTGTGGGTGCCGTCCTTGACGAAGATCGGCGGCAGCTTGGCCAGCGTCTCGAGCGACGTGTCGCGCCGCGGCGCCTCGTCGACCTCCACCACGGTCTCGCCCTTCTTCGACTTGATCGTGACCGGCACGATCTCCTCGGGCAGGCGGCCCTCGTCGGTGGCGCTGATCGACCGCTCGTGGCTGCGGAGCGCGAACTGGTCCATGTCGGAGCGCGTCATCTCCAGCTCGTCCGCCACCTCGCTGGCCTCCTGCGCCATGTGCTTGCCGGAGAAGGGGTTGGTCAGGCCGTCGTTGATCATCGCGTCGATGGCCTTGGCGTCGCCCATGCGGAAGCCGAAGCGGGCGTCCTTGAGCAGGTAGGGCGCCTGCGACATCGACTCCATGCCGCCCGCCACGGCCACGTCGAGGTCGCCGGCGCGCACGGCCTGGTCCACCATCGTGACCGTGCGGATGCCCGAGGCGCACACCTTGTTGACCGTCTCCGAGGAGACCTCCTTCGGGATGCCCGCCTTGATCTGAGCCTGACGCGAGGGCACCTGGCCCTGGCCCGCCTGGAGCACCTGGCCGTAGGAGACGTGCTGCACCCGGTCCGGAGACACGTTCGCGCGCTCCAGGGCGGCCGAGATGGCGTGCCCGCCCAGGTCGGTGGCCTCGAGCGAGGAGAGGGCCCCGCCGAGCTTTCCGAAGGGCGTTCGGGCGGCGCCGAGGATGACTGTCTTGGGCATCGGTTCGATCGTCTCCTGCGTAGCTGGGGGCATCGAACCATAGCGGCGGAGGGTCCACGCCCAGCGTCAATACACTGCCCCGCTCCATGGGAGTGGTCACGGTCAGGGCGCGTGCGGGAGAGGCTCGAGAAACCGACGCCGACACGCGCGTCGTGGGCGTCTTCGAGGGTGAGAAGCTGGACGACCCGGCGCTCCAGGCGCTGGTGGACTCGGGCGAGGCCAAGCCCGCCCTGCGCAAGCTCGCGGTGGCTCACGAGGACGCCGGCGGCAAGCCCCGCCGGGTGATCCTGGCGGGGCTCGGGAAGCCCGAGGAGCTGGACCCGGAGAAGGCCCGCGTGGCCGCCGCGGTGGCCGCCGGGCGCGCGCAGCAGCTGGGCACGCGGTCGCTGTCCTGGGCGGCGCCGTCGGCGGACCCCCGGGTGGCGGGCGCGCTGGTGGAGGGCACGCTGCTCAAGCTCTACACCTTCGATCGCTTCAAGTCCGAGAAGGACGGCGGCGACGACAAGGCCGCCGTCGAGGCGCTCGAGGTGGTGACCGCCAACGGCGGCCAGCTGGAGGCGATCGAGCGCGCGCGGATCGTGGCCGAGGCGCAGAACGCCGCGCGCGACCTCCAGAACCTTCCGGCCAACGTGGCCACCCCGGCCTTCCTGGCGGAGCGCGCGCGGGAGCTGGCCGGCGCGCACGACAAGGTGTCGGTCGAGGTCTGGGACCGCGAGCAGATCGAGTCGGCCGGCATGGGCGCGTTCGCGTGCGTCGCCCAGGGCAGCTACGTGGACCCCAAGCTGATCCTGCTCCGCTACGAGGGCGGCGGGTCCGGACCGCTGCTGGGCTACGTCGGCAAGGCGGTCACCTTCGACACCGGCGGGATCTCGATCAAGCCCAGCGCGAAGATGCAGGAGATGAAGTTCGACATGTCCGGCGGAGCCGCCGTGATCGAGTCGATCGGAGCGGTCGCGGAGCTGGACCTGCCGGTGCGGATCCTGGCGGTGGTGCCATCCACGGAGAACATGCCGAGCGGCCGGTCGGTCAAGCCGGGCGACATCGTCACGGCGCTGAACGGCAAGACGATCGAGGTGAACAACACCGACGCCGAGGGCCGGCTGATCCTGGCCGACGCCCTGGCCTACGCGGTGCGCGAGGGCGCCGAGCGGCTCGTGGACCTGGCCACCCTCACCGGCGCGATCATCGTCGCGCTGGGCTCCACGTACGCCGGCCTGTTCTCCAACGACGACGACTGGTACGCGCGAGTGCAGGCGGCATGCGACGCCACCGGCGAGCTGGGCTGGCGGCTGCCGCTGCACCCCGAGTTCCTCGAGCTGACCAAGGGCGAGTACGCGGACCTGACCAACGTGTCGGAGTCGCGCAAGGCGATGTCGAGCTACGCCGCCGAGTTCCTGTCCCAGTTCGTGGACGGCAAGCCGTGGGTGCACATCGACATCGCCGGCACGGCGTGGGGCGGCACGCGGCCGTACGTGGGCAAGGGCGCGTCCGGCTACGGCGTGCGCACGCTGGTCGAGCTGGCCGAGCGCTCGGCCGCCGAGGGGAGCTGAGGCCGCCCATGGCCGGTTCGCTCGAGGGAAGGGTGGCCGCGATCACCGGCGCCTCGTCCGGCATCGGCGAGGCGACGGCGCTGGCCTTCGCGCGCGAGGGCGCCGCCGTGGCGCTGGGCGCGCGGCGCGAGGACCGGCTGGAGGACCTGGCCAAGCGGATCGAGGCCGACGGCGGGCGGGCGCTGGCGCTGCGCGCCGACGTGGCGGACGAGGACAGCGCCCACGCGTTCGTGAACGGCGCCCACGAGCGGCTGGGCGGCCTCGACATCCTGGTCAACAACGCCGGCGTGATGCTGCTCGGGCCCGTGGAGGGCGCCGACACCGAGCACTGGCGGCGAATGGTCGACGTCAACCTGCTCGGGCTCCTCTACTGCACTCAGGCGTCGCTGCCGCTGATGCGCGAGGGCGGCGGCGGGCACATCGTGAACGTGGCCTCGGTGGCGGGGCGGATCGGCTCGCCGGGCAGCGCCGTCTACAACCTGACCAAGTGGGGCGTGGTGGGCTTCTCGGAGGCGCTCTGGAAGGAGGCCGCTCCGTCGAACGTCCGCGTGA
This sequence comes from Thermoleophilaceae bacterium, assembly GCA_036389105.1. GTDB lineage: Bacteria > Actinomycetota > Thermoleophilia > Solirubrobacterales > Thermoleophilaceae > AC-37. The sequence continues at coordinate 5,816 of DASVQK010000020.1, read as the reverse complement.
CGTGCGTAGAGCCGGGTTTCGTGGACACCGAGCTCCAGGGCCACAACGAGCACCCCATGGTCAAGGAGGCCATCGAGGGCATGCGCAACCAGATCGGCGAGGTCCTGACAGCCGACGACATCGCCGGCGCGATCCTCTACGCGGTGGCCGCGCCCCCGCGGGTGTCGATCCAGGAAGTGCTCATCCGCCCGACGGGCCAGCAGCGCTAGCGGCAGCGCCGCGCCGCGCCACCGCCCGCGGCGAGGCGCGCTCCAGCGCCTGCCAGCCCACGTCGTGCTCGCGCTCGGCCTCGTCCGCGGCCGCGCCGCCGCGGATGCCGAACAGCCGCTTGGCGTACAGCAGGTACACGACGATCGCCGTGTTGACCACCAGCGCGAGGACCTTGAACGGCGTGAACTTGTGGATCAGCTCGTACACCTCGAGGGGCAGGAACGAGGCGGTCACGATCAGCGTCAGGTACTCCGCCCAGCGCCTCTGGAGCCAGAGTCCGACCGCCTCGACGCCCTCCACGGCGGCGTAGACGAGCACGGCGATCCCGACCAGCTCGATCGTGCTCGACTTGAGCGAGAACAGCTTGTCCAGCTCACCCACCGCGCCGGTCCTGCTGGTCTGCACGGGGCCGCCGCCCACGCCGCCCTGGAGGTCGGTGACCACGCGGTAGAACGTGTCCTTGAGCTCGTCCTCGTGGGACGCGAACAGCAGGATGGCCACGCCCAGCAAGCCGAGCACGAGGAAGTGGAAGGCGCGGTTGACGGCGATCGCGCGCAGCACCACCTTGTCGCGCAGCGGCTTGCCGCGCAGCGGCAGCTCGATCTCGTCGCGCTCCGGCAGGTGCCGTCGCGCGGGGGTCAGCGGGTGCTCGTGCGGCAGCCAGCTGTCGCAGCGCAGGCAGCGGTGCCAGCGCACGCCCTCGTCGACGAAGGCGACCAGCCGGTCCTCCTCGCGCAGCTCGGCGGCGTCGGTGCCCACCAGCTCGTGCCCGCGCGCGCCGCACACGATCAGCTCCCAGTGCAGCCGCGGACGGAAGCGCTCAGGCTTGACGGTGCCGGGCAGCGGGCGGTGCGGTGCGTCGGCCACCCGCGGACCCTACCTGGGGCGGAGGCGCCCTACCCCGTCGAGTTCGACGTCGGGTCCGAGTAGACGTCCTTCGCCCACGGCGGGGTCGGCCCATCCGGGTCCTGCGAGCGGTATGAGCGCGGATCGATCCGCTCCAGCGGCACCAGGCGGAGCCCGCCGGCGCGCGTGGTGCGCTCGTGGGGGCGGTCGACCGGCGCGGAGCCGCGCGAGCCGCGCACGTGCCCCCCGCCGCCGTAGGACGGGATGTGGCCCGCGTGACTGCCGCGCGACACGCGCGTCCAGCCGGTCTCCGGTCCCCAGCGGTCGCGGCACTCGGAGCTCGCGCCCTTGCAGTACTGGTGCCCGTGGTGCGACGACGCCCGCACCAGTGCGCGGCCGCCGGCGTCCAGGCGGACCTCGTAGGCCTCCCAGTCGTCCCTGTGGAAGCCGGGGTAGTCGCCCCGCCGCGCCGGGCTCAGCTTGTTCCACGCACCCGCGGCCCCTCCCCAGGTGGTGGTCGAGTCCGGGTAGTAGAGCCAGTACTGGATGAACGTCTCGCCGCCGCGGCGGACCAGGTGGGTGAACGCGGTGGCGGGGTAGCCGCCGCGCTTGGACCGGTTGACGTCCAGGCCAGCCCGGTCGGGCGCGTCGGAGCAGCGGTGCGAGCGGCACTGGCGCCAGTCCACCGGCAGCGTGTAGGTGCCCGGCTCGTACGCGATGCTGGGCGCGTGCCGGCGCACCAGCGCGGCGCCGGCCGGCCCGTATGCGGCCACCAGCTCGGCGTACTCGCGCTCGCGGGCGCCGCGGCAGTCGCCCCGCACCGTGCACACGATCCGCCGCAGCACCAGCTCGGCCAGCGTACGCCCGCCGAACACGGGCGCCAGTGCCGCGAAGCCGCCCAGCGCGAGCGCCACCAGCAGCACCAGACCGATCCACTCCACCGTCGCCTGACCGCGTTCCGAGCGCACCGGTCCAGCGTGCGCCGCCGCGACGCACACGTGTGCGACGAGGGTGACGATTGCGCGCCAGTACGATGCCCGCCGCGTGAATTTCGAGCTGACCGACCAGCAGAAGGACATCCAGCGGCTGGTGCGCGACTTCGCCGACGGCGAGGTGCGCCCGGTGGCCGAGGAGCTCGACCGCGAGAAGCGCTTCCCCTACGAGATCGTGGAGAAGCTGGCGGGACTCGGGCTGATGGGCATGCCGTATCCCGAGGAGTACGGCGGCGGCGGAGCCGACAACCTGTCGTACGCGATCGCGGTGGAGGAGCTGACGCGCGTGGACTCGTCGGTGGCCATCACGATGGCCGCGCACACGTCGCTCGGCACCTGGCCGGTCTACGCCTTCGGCACCGACGAGCAGAAGGCCGAGCTGCTGCCCGACCTGTGCAGCGGACGCAAGCTGGGCGCGTTCGGGCTGACCGAGCCGGAGGCCGGCTCCGACGCCGGCAACACGCGCACCACGGCCAAGCTCGAGGACGGCGAGTGGGTGATCGACGGCGCCAAGCAGTTCATCACCAACGCCGGGACGGACATCTCGGGACACGTGGCGATCACCGCCCGGACCGGCGACGGGGAGATCTCGAACATCATCGTCCCCAACGGGACCCCCGGCTACAGCCAGGGCGAGCCCTACCGGAAGATGGGCTGGAACGCCTCCGACACGCGGCCGCTGATGTTCGACGGGGCCCGTGTTCCGGCGGAGAACCTGCTCGGGCCGCGCGGCCAGGGCTTCAGGCAGTTCCTCCAGACGCTGGACGGCGGCCGGATCGGCGTGGCCGCGATGGGCGTGGGCCTGGCGCAGGGCGCGCTGGACGAGGCGCTCTCGTACGCGAAGGAGCGGCGCGCGTTCGGGCAGCCGATCTCCAAGTTCCAGGCCATCCAGGCCAAGCTGGCCGACATGGCCACCGAGATCGAGGCCGCGCGGCTGATGACCTACAAGGCCGCCTGGCTGAAGGACCAGAAGCGGACCTTCACGCTGACGGCCGCCGAGGCCAAGCTCAAGACGGGGCGCCTGGCCGTCCGGGCCGCCGAGGAGGCCGTCCAGATCCACGGCGGCTACGGCTACATCGAGGAGTACCCGGTGTGCCGCTTCTACCGCGACGCGAAGATCCTGACCATCGGCGAGGGCACCGACGAGGTGCAGCAGATGGTGATCGCCCGGGCGCTCGGCGCCTAGGGCGGCGGCGGCCGGGCGGCGATGCGCCGCGCGCTGGTCCTCTGGCTGGTCCTGTTCGGGGTCTACTCGGCCACCGTCGGCCTCCACGCGCTGGGCGGCTCCGACTACGCGGGCGACGAGCCGCATTACCTTCTCACCGCCAAGTCGCTGGTGGACGACGGCGACGCGGACCTGCTGAACCAGTACCGCGACCGCGCGTACCGCTCGTTCCACCCGGGCACGCTGGAGCCGCACGGGGCGCTGACCGGGGGGCGCCTGCACGAGCCTCACGGGCTGGGCTTCCCGGCCGCGATCGCCCCCGCGTACGCGCTGGGCGGGGCGAAGGCGGTGGAGGTGCTGCTAGCGGCGCTCGCGGCGCTGGCAGTGGCGCTGGCCTACCGGCTGGCCGTGCGCGTGGTGCCCGACCCGTGGGCGCTGGGCGCGGCGCTGGCGGTGGGCCTGTCGCCGCCGATGCTGGCCTACTCCACGGCGGTCTACCCGGAGCTGACCGTGGCGGCCGTCCTGGCGGGCGCCGCGCTCCTGGTCGTGAAGATGGGCGAGGGCCGGCCGCGGCGCCGGACGGCGCTGGCCTGCTTCGCCCTGCTGGCCACGATCCCGTGGCTGGGTCTGCGGTTCGCGCCGGCGGGAATCGTGATCGGCGGCTACGGACAGCGGGCGCTCCGCCGCGCGCGTCGCGGCGTGCTGGCGCTGATCTCGCTGGAGATCGCCGCGTTCGCCGTGGCCGTCTACGTGGGAGTGAACGGCCGGCTGTACGGCGGCCCGTCGCCGTACTCGGCGGCCAGCCCCGGCCAGGAGGGCACCGGGGCCGACTTCCCGCTGGGCTACGCGCAGCGCGCCTACCGCCTGGTGGCGCTCTTCATCGACCGCGACTACGGGCTGCTGCGCTGGGCGCCGGTCGTCGCCCTGGTGCTGGTCGGCGCTTGGCTCCTGCTGCGCGAGCGCCGGACGGGGCTGGCGCGGGCCATCCCCGGGCTCCGGGCCGAGGAGTCGGCGGCCACGATGTGCGCGCTGGCGGCCGGGGCGCAGCTCCTGGTGGCCGCCTTCCTGGCGCCCACGATGTTCGGCGGCTGGTTCCCGGCGCGGCACCTCGTCGCCGTCCTCCCCCTGGCGGTGCCGCTCATCGCCCTAGGCCTGCGGCGACTGCCGCGCACCGGCGCGTTGCTGGCGGTGGTGGGCGCCGGCGCGTCGGTGTGGCTCTACGCGGCGGTGCGCTGGGGCGACGCGACGCTCGTCGGAGACAGGCCGGAGGCGCCCCTCGGGCCGGTCAACTCCTTGCTGCCGCTGTTCACGAAGGGCTCGACATGGCCGTTCGTGCTCGCCGGCTGCATCGGGATAGCGATAACGGCGGCGGTCCTGGCGGCGCTGTGGCCCCGTACCTGGCGGCGCCCCGCGGGTTGACGTAGGGGTGGATGCATTTGGTCTCGCTATGCGAGATCAACTGCATCCACGTCTGCCTAGGAGGTCTCGCGCTCCAGCAGCTTGGCGGCCGCCGAGGCGGGGTCCAGGCGGCGGGCCACGACCTCGTCCAGCAGCCGCTGGACCTCCGGGTCCTCCCTGACGGACTCGTCCAAGCGCCGGCGCATGCGCACGGTGGCCAGCTCCATCACCTCGTTGCGCAGGTTGCGGCGGCGGCGCTCCTGGAGCGTGCCCTCGGCCTCGATGTGGGCGCGGTGCTCGGTCACCTTCTCCACCACGTCGGCCACGCCCTCGCCCTTCGCCGCCTCCGTGCGGACGATCGGCACCTGCCAGCCGCCGCTCGGGCCGAGGGAGAGCACGCCGCGGATCTCGCGCACCATCGTGTCCGTGAGCGGGTGGTCGGCCTTGTTGACCACGATCACGTCGGGGATCTCCATCACGCCGGCCTTCAGCGCCTGGATCGAGTCCCCCGAGCCGGGCATCAGCACGAGGACGACGGTGTCGGCGTGGTCGATGATGTCCACCTCGGCCTGGCCCACCCCCACCGTCTCCAGCAGCACGTCGTCCTTGCCGGAGGCATCCATCAGCAGCGCGGTCTGGAGCGTCGCCTCCGACAGCCCGCCCAGCGAGCCGCGGCTGGCCATCGAGCGGATGAACACGCCCGGGTCGAGGAAGTGGTCGGACAGCCGGATGCGGTCGCCCAGCAGCGCGCCCTTGGTGAACGGGGACGACGGGTCGATCGACAGGACCGCCACCTGCCGGTCGCGCTCGCGCGCGTTCTTCACGATCGCTCCGATGAGGGTCGACTTGCCCACTCCGGGCGGCCCCGTGAAGCCCACCATCGAGGCCCGCCCCGTCTTCGGGTAGACCTCCCGGACCAGCGCCCAGCCCTCCGGATCGTCGTTCTCCACCAGCGAGATGGCGCGCGCCAGGGCGCGCTTGTCGCCCGCGAGCAGCCGCTCGGCCAGCTCGGCGGCGGTGTTTCCCGGGGCGGGCACGGGCGGGAATGCTACGGGCGCCCGGACTTATCATCGGGACCGTGGAGAGCCAGGCGCCCGAGCTCGAGCTGCTGAAGGGCCCCGCCCCGGACCCCGCCGGCGACGGCCTGCGCCCTCCCCCCGCCCCGCTGCACGGCGGCCCGCTCACGCTGCTGCGCTTCATGCGCC
>DASVQK010000019.1:0-22866 GCA_036389105.1 Thermoleophilaceae bacterium | reverse complement strand
GCGACAGCTGCGAGCGGTCGGCGATCGAGCCGCTCGGTCCGGGGTACCAGCCGAAGTAGCTGTTCACGCCCAGGAGCTGCACGTAGTCGTAGGCCGGCTGGCAGCCCGCGAGGGGGTAGCCCTGGATGGCCAGCGACACGGGGCGGGTGGGGTCGAGCCTGCGTATCAGGCTGGACTGGCGCCTGAAGTAGCCGATCTCGGCGGACGTGGGCTGGGCGTTCAGCTCGTTGCCCATCGACCAGGTGAACACCGACGGGTGGTTGCCGTTGGCCAGGATGTCGTCGCGCATCAGCCGCAGCGCGGTGGCGCGGACGTCGCTCAGCGCCAGCGCTGTGCTGCCGATCTGGAAGACCGGCACCTCCGACCAGACCAGCACTCCCGCGCTGTCGGCCAGCTGGTGGAAGTACGGGTCGAGCGGATAGTGGGTGCGCAGGACCGAGCCGCCGATCGACTTCAGGCGGTCGATCACGAGCTGCATCCGGGCCGGGTCGGCGGCCCCCGCCCTGGCGGGGCTGTCCTGGTGGAAGAAGCCGCCGAGCGGGCGCATGGGCCGGCCGTTCAGGAACAGCCGGCCGCCCACGACGCTCACCGAGCGGATCCCGGTCTCGATCCGCCAGCCGGAGCGCCCGCCGCCGCTGGCGTCGACGCTGACGTCGTAGAGGTTCGGGCTCGGCGGGGACCACAGCCGCGGCTTGGCCACCTTCACGCTGCCGGTGAAGACGGCGCTGCGGCCGGCTCCGACGGTCTTCGAGCCAAGCGACACGGGCAGGTCGCCGAAGCGGCTGGACACGCGCACCCGGTGGCCGCGGCCGTAGTTGCGGACGGTCACGCGGTAGTCCACGGTCGCGTCGCACTCGCGGCAGGGCAGCTTGGGCAGCACCTGCACGCTCGGGATGTCGATGCCGTCCACCCGCCTCAGGTAGACGTCGCCCAGGAGGCCGCCCCAGTTCCACCAGCCGCCGTTGGGCTGGCCCACCAGGGTCGTGCGGCTCGGGGGCAGGTCCCGCGTGCCGGGGCGGTTGTCCACGCGAACCACCAGGTGGTTCACGCCCTTGCGCGTCAGGCCGCGGAGCTCGGTCTCCCACGGCAGCCAGGCGCCGTCGTGCTCGGTCAGCCGGCGGCCGTTCAGGAAGACGATCGCGTTGTAGCGAACCGACTCGAAGTGCAGGATCCAGTTGAGGCGCGAGCTCTTGCTGGGCAGCCGGAAGTCCTTGCGGTACCAGGCGATCCCGCCGGCCATGCTCGCGGCGGTGAAGCGGCCCGCGTTCCAGGCATTGGGCACGGTCACCCGGCTCCAGCCGCGCGACGACCTCTGCCGGAAGTAGCCCAGGCCGATGCCGTGGTTCCGCGGGTCCAGGCGGAGCAGCCACGACCCGTTCATCAGGTAGCGATCGGTGGGGCCGGAGTAGGTCACGGCCCCCTTCCGGGGCGTGTTGGCGCGGGCCGCGGCAGGCGCCGCGGCGCTCAGCGCCACGGTTGCCAGGATGCCGGCCACGACGGCCGGACCGGGACGCACGAGTCCCCCACGCACAGAGCGCGCAAACACGCTTACACCGTAGGGGTTGCGGTCCCCGTTTTTGGGGCCAGTCGCGTTAAGGAACCTAAAAGTTGGCCGGGCGCTGTCGCCGGCTCGCCTAGCGCCGAATCGACCGCAGGAATCGTGGCGCGATCGCGCCCGTCCAGGTGAAGCGGCGGGTGGCGCCGCTCGCGGTCTCCTTCAGGACCACCGTGAACTGCATCCGGAAGAACCGCTTGCGCAGCTCGCGCCGCCCCGCCGCGTTCAGCCGCGCGGTCACGTTGTGCGTGGCGCCCGTGAAAGAGAACTCCTTGCGTGCGAACCGCTGCCGCCGGCGGGTCTTCTTCGACCGCGCGTACGCGCCCACCGGCTCCACCACCAGCGCGCCGCGGCAGGCGCCGTCGGCGCTGCGGAACGCATCCGGGCACGGCACGGCCAGCTTCAAGACCTTCCTGGTGACCTTGCGCGGGATCAGCGACATCACGAACCCGAAGCCGAAGTCGGCGCGCTCGCAGCCCAGGGAGATGCTGGGCGACGGGCCAGGGCCCACGATCAGGTCGTCGCCCGACTCGCACGCCAGGTAGCGGTCGCGCACGCGCGGCGGGTTGTCGAGCCGAAGCGTGTCGTCGCCGGGGCCGTCGGAGAACTGGTCCACGCCCGGCCCGCCGATCAGCAGGTCGTTGCCGCGGCCGGCGAAGAGGTCGTCGGGGCCGCCGCGGCCGTCCAGGACGTCGTCCCCGTCGCCCCCGGCGAGCGGGTTCGGCCCGTCGTCGCCACGCAGGACGTTGCCGGCCCTGCCGCCGCGTATCCCCTCGATCGAGGTCAGCACGTCGCCCTCCCCGGTCTCGCCGTCCGGGGCCGGGTCCACGAGGTCCACCGTGACCATCGCGGTTCTGGTGAAGTAGTCGACGGTGTCGCCGTCGGCGCCGCCGTCCAGCGCGTCGGCGTTGGCGCCTCCGGTGGCGTCGCCGTCGCTCAGGTAGTCCGCCCCGCCGGCGCCGCGCATGGTGTCCGTTCCGCCGCCGCCGTTCAGCGTGTCGGGGTCGGCGCCGCCGTTCAGCGTGTCGTTGCCCGCCCCGCCGTTCGCCACCGCCCGCGCGCCGGCCATGTCCAGAGTGTCGTCGGCGTCCCCCAGCTCGACGTCCACGAACCGGATCTCCGACGTCGAGCTCTGGAGGTCGCAGACGGCGTGGCTCGGTGTCACCGAGGTGCACCCCTGCTGCGCCTCGATCGTCGCCCCGGGGTCGTCGATCTCGGCCTTCGCCCCGCTCACCGCGATCGAGGCCCGGTTCGCCTCGCCGGGCGACGCCCTGTACTCCAGGTGCGGCGCGTCCTCGCCGCCGCCCGGCTCGAGCCGCAAGGTGGAGGCCAGCGCGGAGCTGGGCAGCGCCAGCGCCGCGGCCACCATGAGCAATGACAGGGTGAGTCGTGCACGGGTCATACGCGGAGGTACAAACTGCGCGGGAGCAGGGGAGTTGCGCGCAACTCGATCGGGCGCCCGGGTTTGGAGAGGTCGTGAGGAGCGCCGCCCGCACCACGATCGCCCTGATCGCGGTCCTCCTGCTTCCGGCCACCGCCCGGGCGGCGAGCGTCGAGGTCACGCCCGAGGGCGAGCTCCGTTACTCGGCGGCCGCGGGTGAGCGCAACAGCGTCGAGTTCGACGTGACCCAGGACGCGGCCGAGTACCGCGTGTTCGAGAACGCCGTCTTCGCGAAGGGAGCGGGTCGGGCAACGCTGACCACCGGCGCGGGCTGCCGGAGGGACCCTAAGGTCAAGAGCCCGGTGTTCTGCTCGACTGCCGGTGTCAAGCGGGTCGCGGTGTCCCTGGCCGATCGCGACGACTCCCTCATCCTGCGCGGCGACCTGCACGTTCCCGCCACCTACTCCGGCGGCAGGGGCACCGACAGCGCGTTCTTCGTCGCCGACGACGAGCGACCCATGACGATGTCGGCCGACGGCATGGCCGACGACGGCCCGTTCGGCCGCGACGACGTGCGCCCTGACGTGGAGGTCCTGAGCGGCGGCTCGTTCGCCGACCGGTTGGTGGCCGGAAGCCACGGCAGCCGGTTGGCCGGCGGCGAGGGCGACGACACGATGATCGGCGGCGCCGGCGACGACGACATCGGCGCCGCATACGTGGAGACCGTGGGCCTGGACTCGGGCGATTTCCATCGCGTGGGCACTGACACGATCTCCTGCCGGGCCGGCCACGACTACGTCCTGGCCGACAGCACCGATCGCATCGCGCCGGACTGCGAGGTGGTGGGGAAGGACGTGGGACGCAGGCCGACGGGCGGCTTCACGTTCCTGTTCCGCGGGTCGAACGCCGGCGAGAAGATCCAGCCCGAGTACTTCTGGAACGACGCCACGGTCCGCGGGCGCGGGGGCGACGACCTCCTCCTGGCCTCCCCCGACTTCGGCGACACGAAGATCTACGGCGAGCGAGGCGACGACCGCATCCAGGGCGGCGAGGGCAACGACGTGCTGGACGGCGGCAGGGGCGACGACAGGATCCGCGCCAACGAGGCCAATCGCCGCACGAGGGACAGGATCCGCTGCGGCAGGGGGTTGGATCGCGCCTGGGTGGACGGGCGCGACAGGGTGGCGCGGGACTGCGAGCGCGTCTTCCGCGTGACCGCTAAGTAACCGCCGGCTGTGTCTTCGCCACCCGCGCCGCCTTCCGTCGCGGCTCGGCCGACAGCTCGACCTTGCGCAGCCGCAGCTCGCCGGGCGTCACCTCCACGCACTCGTCCTCGCGGATGAACTCCAGCGCCTGATCCAGGGAGAGCTGCCGGTGGGGCACCAGCCGCACCGTCTCATCCGACCCCGCCGCGCGCATGTTCGTCTGCTTCTTCTCGCGCACCGCGTTCACGTCCAGGTCGTCGGCGCGCGAGTTGGCGCCCACGATCATCCCCTCGTACACCTCCGCGCCCGGCCCCACGAACAGCTGCCCGCGGTCCTGGAGCTTGATCAGCGCGTACTGCCCGGTCTCGCCGCGGCGGTCGGCCACCAGGCTGCCGGTGGGCCGCGACTTGATCTCGCCATGCCACGGCTCGAAGCGCTCGAACACCGAGTGCAGCACGCCGGACCCGCGGGTCTCCGTCAGGAACTCGGTGCGGAAGCCGATCAGCCCGCGCGCGGGCACCAGGTACTCGAGCCGCACCCAGCCGGTGCCGTGGTTCACCATCTGCTCCATCCGGCCCTTGCGCAGCGCCATCAGCTGCGTGGTCACGCCCAGGAAGTCCTCGGGGATGTCGATCGTCAGCCGCTCGACCGGCTCGTGCACGCGCCCGTCCACCTCGCGCTTGACCACGCGCGGCTTGCCCACGGTCAGCTCGAACCCCTCGCGGCGCATGGTCTCGACCAGCACCGCCAGCTGAAGCTCGCCGCGCCCCTGCACCTCCCAGGTGTCGGGGCTGTCGGTCTCAAGCACGCGGATCGACACGTTGCCCACCAGCTCCTGGTCCAGGCGGTCGCGCACCAGCCGCGCGGTCAGCTTCGAGCCCGACCGGCCCGCCAGCGGCGAGGTGTTGATCCCGATCGTGACCGACAGCGCGGGCTCGTCCACCGCGATCGGCGACAGCGGACGGGGATCCTCCAGGTCGGCCAGGGTCTCCCCGATCGTGATGTCCGGCAGCCCCGCCACCGCGGCGATGTCGCCCGGCCCGGCCTCGTCCGCGTCGACCCGTTCGAGCCCCTCGTTCACGTACAGCTCGGACACGCGCGCGCGCTCGATCGTCCCGTCCCGCCGGCACCACGCGACGTCGGTGCCGCGCCGAAGCGCGCCGTTGTGCACGCGGCAGAGCGCCAGCCGGCCGACGTAGGGCGACGCGTCCAGGTTGGTGACCAGCGCCTGGAGCGGCGCGCGATCGTCGTACGACGGCGCCGGGACGTGCGAGAGCAGCAGCTCGAACAGCGGCTTCAGGTCGGAGCCCTCGTCGTCCTCGGCCAGCGAGGCGCGCCCGGCCTTCGCGCTGGCGTACACGATCGGGAACTCGATCTGCGACTCGTCGGCGTCCAGGTCCAGGAACAGCGCGTAGACCTCGTCAACCACCGCCGACACGCGGGCGTCCGGGCGATCCACCTTGTTCACCACGAGCACCACCGGCAGCCGGCGCTCGAGCGCCTTGCGCAGCACGAAGCGCGTCTGCGGGAGCGGCCCCTCGGACGCGTCCACCAGCAGCAGCACTCCGTCCACCATCGTCAGCCCGCGCTCCACCTCGCCGCCGAAGTCGGCGTGCCCCGGGGTGTCGACGATGTTGAGCTTCACGTCGCCGTAGCGCACCGAGGCGGTCTTGGCCAGGATCGTGATCCCGCGCTCGCGCTCCTGGTCCATCGAGTCCATCACGCGGTCGGTGAGCTGCTCGTGGGCGGCGAAGACCCCGCTCTGGCGCAGCATCGCGTCCACCAGGGTGGTCTTGCCGTGGTCCACGTGCGCGACGATCGCGACGTTGCGGATGTCGTCCCTGGTGGCCATGCGCCCGTTCAACATAGGGGTGGCGCGGCCGCGGGAGCGGCCGCGCGGTCACCGTCGTCATGGGGTAGCCGGGTCGCGCACCGGCCGGAGGGGCCGGTGCGCGAGCGGCTTCGCCTACTTCAGCTTCGACTCGAGGTCCGCGATCGTGGTGCCGATCCGCGCCTGATCCGCCTGGAGCCTGGGTATCGCGGCCTTGGCGGCCTCCGCATCCGAGGTCTCGAGCGCCTTCTTGACGCTGTCCACGTCCCCGGCCAGCGCGCGCAGCTCGGTGACGAGCTGGTCGTTGGCGGCCTTGGCCTTGTCGGGCGGGTCGAGCTTGGAGAAGTCGGTGGCCGCGTCGTTGACCGACGCCTTCAGCGCGTCGAGCCCCTTCAGCTTGCCCGCCTTGTCGGGTGCGGCCTGGACCTGCTTGGAGGCCGCCTCAGCCGAGGCCTTGAAGTCGTTGCCCGCCTTCTGGGCTTCCTTCTTGTAGTCGTCGGTCTGGCTGCTGCCGCAGCCGGGCAGGCCGGCGAAGGCGACGGCCACGACCAGCGCGCAGATCGCGTGAAATCGGTGGTTCCTGATCATCTCTGGGGATCTCCTGGTTTGCCGGCCGGGCCCGCACGGCCCGCCTGGGCGGTGTATACGACCAAATTCGGCGGACGCCTGCCTCCGCCGCGGCTCCGGCTGCTCAGCGGCCGCGCGCGTCGCCGGAGGGGCTCGTCACGAGGTCGGGCTCGGCCGGGAACCGCGCCAGCGCCCACTCGGGCGTCAGCTCGCTGCGGCGGTAGGAGCGGCCGGCCCGGCGCACGTAGTCGCCGGTGCGCGGGTCCATCGGCAGGCGCGCCTCGATCGGGTACCACTCGTTGTGCTGGCGGATCAACTCGTTCAGCCGCTCGAACCGCCAGGCGTGCACGCGCTCGCGCCAGCGCCGGGCGAACAGCTCGGCGTCGTCGGCGTACGCCGCGCGCAGGCGGCGGTAGGCGGTGTCCAGACGGTCGGTCTGCATCTTGATCGCCAGGTCGATCTCGCGCAGCCGCTCCATGTGTCGCGGCACGCCCCCGGCCTTGAGGTAAGCCTCGATCGAGCGCCGCTGCTGGCGCGCCCGGCGCGACAGCGGCTTGCCCACCCCGCTGTCGTCCTCCAGGCTGTTGTGGAGGGTCCGCTCGATCGGCGTACGCGGGTCCTCGAGTGTCACGGGTCAGAGGATAAGGTCGCGCGACTACCGGCGAGACTCGTCCCCCGTCAGCGACCCCGCCGCCCCTCGATCACCACGATGTCCTCCTCGCGCTGCCCCGGCTCGAGCGCGCCGCGGCGCTCCAGCTCGTCCACGCGCGCCAGCATCAGCGGCCCCAGGGGGCCGCGGCGGCGCTTACGCACGCGCGCGTCCAGCCCAGCGCGCGCCAGGCGGTCGAGCGTCTCGTCCACGCCGCACAGCGACGACTGCACCAGCAGCAGCGTCCCGCCGGGCCGCAGGCGGGCGGGCGCCTGGGCGCAGATCCGGTCGAGCACCACGCGGCCGTCGGGCCCCGCCTCCCAGGCGCGCGAGGGGCCGCGCGTGGGCAGCCGGTCGCCGGAGGGCACGTAGGGCGGGTTGGAGGCGATGAGGTCGAAGCTCCTGCCGGGCAGCCGCTCGAAGAGGTCGCCGCGCAGCGCTCGCACGCGGCCGGCCACCCCGTTCAGCCGCGCGTTCAACCGAACGGTGAGCACCGAGCGCCGGGACACGTCCACCGCCGTGGCCCGCAGCCCCAGCCGCGCCGCCCCGATCGCCACCACGCCGCTGCCGGTGCAGAGGTCGAGCAGCTCCGATCCGGGGCGGGGGGACAGCTCGCGCACGGATTCCGTCAGCATCCAGGAGTCGCTGCGCGGCCGGAAGACGCCTGGGACCACCACGAGCCTGAACGCTGCCTCCATGACCGGCTCTTCTACCCAATCGAACGCCCGCGCGGTGCGGAGCGCCTTCGAGCGCGTCGACTCCCTCACGGTGGGAGTGGAGGAGGAGCTGATGCTGCTCGACCCCGAGACGCTCGACCTGGCGCCGCGCGCCGGGGAGCTGATCGAGCGGACGGACGGCGATCCGCGCTTCAAGCTGGAGCTGCCGGCCGCGCAGATCGAGATCCTCTCTCCGCCGCTCGGCTCGGTGGCCGAGGCGGCCGAATTCCTGGCGGCGGCGCGGCGCGACCTGGCCGCGGCCGCCGAGGGGCTGGTGCGCCTGGGCGGCGCCGGGGTGCACGGGTTCGCCGCGGTGGAGGGGGAGGTCAACCCGGGCGAGCGCTACCGGCGCACGCTGGAGGCATACGGGCGGGTGGCCCGCCGCCAGCTGGTGTTCGCCTTCCAGGTGCACGTGGCCGTGCCCGGTCCCGAACGCGCGCTCGCCGTGTACAACGCCATGCGCTCGTACCTGCCCGAGCTGCTGGCGCTGTCCGCCAACGCTCCGTTCTACGCCGGCGAGGACACGGGGCTGGCCACGGTGCGGCCGAAGATCGCCGAGCTGTTGCCGCGTCAGGGCGTTCCGCCCGCGATCGAGAGCTGGGAGCGCTTCGCCGCCGAGCTGGCCTGGGGCGAGCGGGCGGGCGGCGTGCCCGAGCCGCGCGTGTGGTGGTGGGAGCTGCGGCCGCATCCGATCCACGGCACGATCGAGGTGCGCGTTCCCGACACCCAGGCCACCGTGCGCGACGCGGCCGCGGTGGCGGCCGTGGCGCACTCGCTGGCCGCTTGGCTGGCCGCGCGGCACGACGCCGGCGAGCTGCCGCCGCCGGCCTCCACATGGCGGATCGAGGAGAACCGCTGGGCGGCGCTCCGGGGCGGCGTGCACGGCGAGCTGGCCGACCTGGAGACGGGCGAGCGGACGCCCACCCGCCAGCGCCTCGACGGCCTGCTCGACCGGCTCGGGCCCACGGCCGCGGCCATCGGCTGCGCCGACCAGCTGGCCGCGGCCCGCGAGCTGGCGGCGGCGAACGGCGCCGACCGCCAGCGCGAGCGCGCCCGCGACTGCGGCCCGCGTGCCGCCGTCGCGGACCTCGCTGACCGCTTTTTGGAGGGAGCGTGACCCATTCGGAGGCGGTGGCGCGTAACGTGCACGACGAGGTGAGCGTGCTGTCGCCGACATCCACCGTCCCGGCGCTGCCCGCCGCGCGCGGACCGAACAGCGAGCTGCTGGTCGAGCGGCTGACCTCGGCGCCGCACGAGCTGCCGCCGCCGCCCGCCGTCGAGTGCTCCGACCCGCTGGCGGACGACGATCTCCAGCTCGCGCTCTACGTCCTCTACGAGCTGCACTACCAGTCGTTCGCGGGGGTCGATCCCGACTGGGAGTGGGAGCCGTCGCTGATCGCGTTCCGCAACGTCCTGGAGCGCGCGGTCGAGTCGGCCCTGCGCGCGGCGCTCGACCCGCCGCACGCGCCGGGCGACGACGTGCCCACGCAGCTCCAGGCCATTCTCGACGCGGTCGAGGGCCCGTCGCTGTCGCGCTTCCTCGAGACCCGGGCGACGCTCGAGCAGTTCCGCGAGTTCGCGGTGCACCGCTCCGCCTACCAGCTCAAGGAGGCCGACCCGCATTCCTGGGCCATCCCGCGGCTGGCCGGCCGCCCGAAGGTCGCGCTGGTGGAGGTCCAGTTCGACGAGTACGGAGCCGGGTGCCCGGAGCGCCAGCACGCGCGCCTGTTCGCGAACACGATGGCGGCGCTGGGGCTGGACCCGGCCTACGGCGCCTACCTCGACCTGATCCCCGGCACGACGCTGGCCACCGTCAACCTGATGTCGCTGTTCGGCCTCCACCGCCGCCTGCGCGGGGCGATCGTGGGGCACCTGGCGGCGCTCGAGATGGACTCGACCCAGCCCAACCGCCGCTACGGCAACGGGCTGCGCCGGCTCGGCCTGGGCCAGGAGGCCACCGACTTCTTCGACGAGCACGTCGAGGCCGACGCGGTGCACGAGAGCCTGGCCGCGCACGACCTGGCCGGCGCCCTGGCGCTGGACGCCCCGGCCGTGGCCGCCGACATCCTGTTCGGCGCGCGGGCGATGGTGCTGCTGGACGCACGCGTGGCCGAGCGCACGCTGGCGAGCTGGGCGGAGGGCCGCAGCTCGCTGCGGCGCTAGTCGGCCTCGCGCTCCGACCCGCCGGCGGCGCGGAACCCGATCAGCTTGTGCGTCCCGTCGCAGAACGGGCGGATCTGGGACCGGCCGCAGCGGCAGAGCGCGATCGTCTGGCGGCCGGGATCGATCTCGTTCCCGTCCTGGTCGGTGATCGAGAAGTCGCCGCGGACGATGTAGGGGCCGTCGCGGTAGGGCGTGATGCGGGTCCGGTCCATGCTCCCCCTTTACCCGTGCGCCACGGGAATCCACGCGCGGCCGCGCGCGGGGCGGGATCAGTCGGCCCAGGGGGGGCGGAGGCCTGTCGCCGCCTCGAGGCGCCGGGCGTCGGCGGCGTAGTGCGCGCGCAGCCGCTCCGCGCTGGCCTCGTCCGGCGGCTCGGGAGCCGGCTCGGGCTCGACGTTCCAGAGCCCGAACCAGAACTCGAAGGCTTCACGGTGCTGGGCCGAGTACCGAACCCGCGGCCATACGTGGCGATCCAGGTACCCCTTGAGGTCCGCCTCCGCCTCGGCGGTCAGCCGCCGCGGTCCGCCGCGGTAGAAGCGCTCCGACAGCCGCGCCGGGCTGTGCGGCGTCACTCCGATGTGCTCGCAGACCCGGTGGACCACCTCTCCGGGCGCCCGCTCCAAATCGCTCGTCAGCTCGACGTGCACGCGCTCGCGGCCGAACAGCTCGACGTACGGCTCGAGTACGCGGCCGTACTCGCCGCCGACGACGTATGAGCTGTTCGCCTCGGGGCCGGCACGCGCCCGCTCCAGCTCCGCCGGTTCGAGCAGATCGGCCACGGCCTGCTCGAACGAACGGGTCTCGCCGGAGTCGCGCGTCGCCATGCGGTGGGCCGAGCGCGCGCGGGCCACGGGGTCGCGCAGGAGCGCCACGATCCTGACGGCGGGGAACGTCCGGTGGATCCGCTCGGCTATCTCGCCCACGGCCACGCCCGGGACGCCGAGCATGTACGTCGGCGTGACCTTTCCGAGCGTGGCTCTGAGCGGGGCATCCTTGAACAGGGCCCTCATGTACGGGCGAAGCTCCGACGGATAGGCGGGCTCGCAGAAGAACGAGGCCTCCTTGGCCGGCGGCATCGCGAGGGCCGGGTTGTCCTCCAGATAGCGCCACAGCGACGTCGTCCCGGCCTTCTGGGCGCCGATCACGACGAAGTCGAGCTTCGGTGTCCTCAGGCGCACCTGTTCCCCGGCTTCGCAGAGCGGTCGTACGGAGGGGACGGCGCCGGATTCATCGCAGCGAGCGTAGCCGTGCGGATGCTCGGCGGCGAGCGCTAGGGTGGCGCAGCTTTGGTCCGGCTCCTCAAACGCCTCGGGTGGGCCGTGCTCGAGGCGCTTCCGATTCCCGCCGCGTGCCGCCTGCTGCACGGCCCGGGCCGACGGCCGCTCCCGGTCGTCATGTGCATCGACGTGGAGCCGGACGATCGCCAGGTCGGCGGCGACGGGCCGCAGCACTGGCCCGCCTTCGAGGAGATGGCCGCGCGCCTCGAGACGCTCCGCGGGCGGCTGTCCGCGGCGTCGGGCAGCCCGGTCGCGTTCACCTGGTTCCTCCGCATGGATTCGCAGGTCGAGGAGGCCTGGGGCTCCTCGACCTGGGTCGTCGAGCGCTACGGGACCCTGCTCGGAGAGCTCGAGGCGCGCGGCGACGAGCTCGGGGTGCATGCCCACCCGTGGCGCCGGAACGGCGCCGGCTGGATCGTGGACTACCGCCCGGAGTGGGTCCGACGGTCCGCCGAGAGGGCCCTCGACGCGTTCGCGTCGGCCCTCGGGAGGACGTGCCGGGCGTATCGCGCGGGCGACCGGTCGCTGAACGGCGACATCCTGCCGACGCTGGCCGCGCGCGGCGTGGAGGTCGACCTGACGGTGGAGCCCGACCTGCCCCCGCATGCCATGCTGCCCGCCGGCGAGCTCACCGCGGGGCCGCTTCCGGACTTCCGCGGCGCCCCGCGGCAGCCCTACCGCTCCAGCCCGGGCCGGTTTCCGCGGCGCGATCCCGCCGGCGGGACGCAGCCGCTCCTGATCCCGATCTTCGGTGTGCCGCGGCCCGACCGATGGAGCATGGCGCTGCTTCTCCCCGCTCCGCCGAGCATGTTCTCGCCACGGCTCCTGGCGGAGGTGGCTCGGCGGCGTCCGGCGGTCCTCCCGTTCGTGCTACGCACCGATCCCGCTCACCTGGGGCCGTGGGACCACATGGCCGCGAACCTGGAGCACCTGGCGCGCGTCGGCGCGCGCTTCGTCACCGCGAGCGCCGCGGCCGACGCGGTCGCGCCCGCGCGCTAGGTCGATCGCAGCCGCGCCAGGTGGACGTCCTGGCGGAAGTGCGGTACCGAGCCCCCGGGCACGAAGGCCACGGGCTCGAACGCCGTGAGCAGACGCTCGGTCACGTACGAGGGCGGGTGGTGGGCCGTGCACGCGTTCGCGCCCGCCATCCGCGATCCGACAACCACGGCCTGGCCCGCGTCGTAGCGCGGCCCGGCTCGCCTGCCGAGCGCGGGGCGGTACGCGTCGCCGTGTGTGGTCACCAGCAGCAGGCCGCCGGGCTTCAGGATCCGTGCCCACTCGGCGACCCAGCCATGCGCCAGGTCATCGGGCAGGTGGGTCAGGATCGAGAGCGCGTAGACGAGGTCGAGGCTTTCGTCGGGGTACGGCGCGGGCGGCTCCAGGGCGTTGACGCGCGCCTCCATGAACGGCAGGTGCTCGCGGCACCAGGCCACGAGTTGCGGGTTGTAGTCGCAGCCGTGGAGCTCGGGCCCGCTGAGCGACGCCCAGCGCCGGGCCGTCCGTCCGCAGCCGCAGCCGAAGTCCAGGATCGCCCCGAGTCGCTCGAGGTGGACGTCCGCGGAGGCCAGCGTGTCCCGGATCAGCCGCGCGTGGACGTCCGACTGGGCCAGGAACCCCTCGGGGGTGCCGCTGCCGTCCACGAGCACGCGCAGCCGCGCGGGCGGCAGGGGCAGCCCGTCCGGCGCCGGCCCCTCGAGCTCCGCGGCGCGCGCGGCCAGGACCCGCTCGCGCAGGCACGACACCGGCTTGAGGGCCCCGGCGCGCGAGAGGGCCGCTCGGGCCAGGTAGCGGCCGTGCGAGGTTCCGGCTGGTCGCGGCACCGGGGGGACTCTTACACAGCGCGTTGCCGCAGTGCGATGGCGCCGACGAGGTCCTTCCCCAGGGCCAGGCGGCCGAAGCCGCCCGCCGTCCTCGAGCCGTACGCCCGGGAGGCCACCATGCGGCTGACGAGCCGCGCCCGGGTCCTGCGGTCGCCGGCCCGGTACAGCGACGTGCGCAGCTCCCAGTTCAGGGCGGCCCGCCGGTAGTGCTCCGCCCCGGCGGCCAGGCGGGCGGCGATCGACGGATCGTCGGAGCGGGTGGATTCCAGGAAGCGCGCGCACTCCGCGGTGTGTCGCGCGGCGTTCCCGTAGTCGTCCAGGACGGGCGTGAGGGTCATCCGCCGCTCGCGCTCGAACCAGCCCGAGTCGTTGTTCCCGTGCTGCCGGTACAGCACGAGCGGCTCGGCCATCAGCTGGACGGGTCCCAGGACTCCCGCCATGAACATGACGAACTCGTCGTGGATCATCTGCCGCCCGGCGCCGAACCTCGATTCGGGGCGCCGATCCACGTCGGCGATCGCAAGCAGCGCGCGTCGGAATACGATCGCCAGGCCCGGAGCGTCGAGGTGGAGGCCGGTGAGGCGGAGCGGCGGCACGAGGCGCGTGGACTCGATCGCGGGCCAGTCCGGCGCGATCTGGCGCAGCTCCCGGTCCACGACCTTCACGGTGTGCATGGCCAGCCACGCCGCGGAGCCCTGGAGCGCGCGCTCGCAGACCTCGAGCTTGGACTCGACCCATACGTCGTCGGCGTCGCAGAACGCGATCAGGTCCCCCTCGCACAGCTCCGCCGCGCGGAGGAAGCCGAAGACGAATCCGCGGCGGACCGGGTCGCGGTCGATCCGCACCGGGAAGGGCGCGCTCCTGCCGAAGGACTCGAGCAGTGGGACCGTGGAGTCCTCCGACCCGTCGTCGTGCGCGACCAGCTCGTCAGGCAGCCGCGTCTGCCGCGCCAGGCTCTCGAGCAGCGGCTCGAGGTAGCGCTCGGCGTTGTGGGTGGACATCGCTACCGAGACGGACATTCGGCTACCGGCGGCTTCGCTCGCGTCGGCAGGGGCGGTCCATCGAGGGGAAGTATCATGCTGACGCGGTGGACGCGAGGAGCACGTCGGTCCTGTTTCTCGCGCCTGAGCCCGTGCAGACGCCGACCAACGGGGCGTCCGTCCGGGTGCTGAGCCTCGCCGAGGCGGTGGCTGAGCACTGCCGCGTCACGGTCGCGGCTCCGAGTCCCTCGACGTTCCCCGAGGGGCCCTTCGACACCCTCGAGACCGGCCCGGTCGACGACCAGCGGTTGGCCCGCGTGCTCGCCGGCCACGACGTGGTGGTCACGCAGACGTTGCCGACGCCGCGCCAGCTCGCGACCGCGCGGCGGCATTCGGCGCGGCTGGTGGTGGACATCCTCGCCCCCCTGGCGCTCGAGGCCGCGGAGACCGGGCCCCCCGAGCAGGCGCGAGCGGTCGCCCGCTGGCGGAGCCGCCAGATGCTCGCCCACCTCGTGGCGGCGGACCTGGTGCTGTGCGGCAACGAGCGCCAGCGCGACCTCATCGCCGGCGTGGCCCTCGCCGCCGGCGCGATGGCCTGGGGCGGGGCGGAAGCCGACGCGTGGCCGCGGATCGAGGTGGCCCCGCCCGGAATCGACGCCGACCCCCCGGGGCCGACGGGGACCCCGCTGCGCGCGAGCGGCGCCGTGAGCGAAGGCGACCGCGTCGTGCTCTGGGTGGGCGGCCTGTGGAGCTGGTTCGACCCGGTCACGGCCGTGAAGGCCGTGGAGAGGCTGCGCGGGCGCCGCCCGGACCTGAAGCTGGTGTTCGCCGGCTTCGAGTACCCCGACCCCAGCCCTCGTTTCGACCACGCCCGACCCGCGCGCGAGACCGTCGAGTACGTGCGCCGCCGCGACCTCGCCGGGCATGTCGTCTTCCGCCCCGAGTGGCTCGGCTTGGAGGACTACATGAACGCCCTGCTGGAGGCGGACGTCGGGATCTCGCTCCACCGCCCGGGGCCGGAGGCGCACTTCGCCGCGCGCAAGCGGCTCCTCGACTACCTTCGGAGCGGCCTCCCGGTCGCGTGCACCGAGGGCGACCAGATCGGCGACCTCGTGCGCGCCCACGGCCTGGGCGAGGTGGTGGCGCCGCTCGACGTCGACGCGTGCGCGGCCGCGCTCGACCGGCTGACGAGCGGTGAGCGGGAGCGCGTCGACGCGTCGGACGCCCTCGTCCCGTTCCACTGGCGGAACGTGGCGCGTCCGCTCGTGGAGTACTGCGTCCGCCCCGACCCGGTGCGGCGGCCCTCTCGCCGCGCGCTCGCTGCCCTTTCCGCGCAGCAGTATCCGACCTTCCTGACAGCGGTGCACCGGATGGGCCGCGAGCCGCTCGCGCGGGCCGCCGGCAGGCGGCTGACCCGGGCGCTGCGGCGCGCCTGAGCGCGTCGGCCGGGCGGCTCGACACTCGTCAATCGAGGCCGTGAGGTTTGGAGCGGCCGGCGTAGACGCGGGTCATGGCGCGGAACTCGCGCGCGCGCTCGCGGTGGCCCAGGAGCCGGTGGGCGAGCGATCGCGCGGCCAGACCCGCGCCCGCGATCGCGCGGATCGCCGCGGCCCGCCAGCGCGGGTAGTGGGTGGCCAGCAGGACGAGCTCCGCCGCCGCCACGCGTGCCGACCGCTCGGGGTCGGACCAGCGCTTGCGAAGCGAGTGGTTGCCCACGTGCATCACGCGGGCCGAGGGGTCGAAGCGCACGCGGAACCCGCGGTTCCTGGCCCGGAAGGCGATGTCCTGCTCCTCGGCGTACATCGTGGGCCAGAACCCCCCGAGCTCGCGGAAGACCTCGGCCCGCATCGCCATCGCCGCGCCCATCACCCAGGCGGTGTCGCGAGCGTGCGCGTGCGACCAGCGCTCGGGCGCCAGCCGTGCCCGGGTCGCGTCCGGTAGGAGCCGATGCGCGCCGGTGGCGACGAGGGCGGCCCGAAGGATGCTCGGATGAGCCGCGCACGAGGGCTGGAGGCTGCCGTCGGGGTTGACCAGCAGCGGGCCGGCGATCGCGACGTCCCGGGGCTCGGCCGCGTCCGCGAGCCGGGCGAGGGTGTCGGTCCCGAGCAGCTCGGTGTCGGAGTTCAGGAACACGAGCACGCGGCCCGCGGCGTCGGCCGCGGCCTGGTTGTTCGCCCCCGCGAAGCGGAGGTTGCGCTCGTTCGTCACGACGCGGGCGCGATCCGCGTACTCGCGCAGGAGGTCCGCGGTGCCGTCGGTGGAGGCGTTGTCCACGACGATCGTCTCGAACCCGCCGGGCACCTGCTGGGCGAGGACGCTGTCGAGGCAGGGGCCGAGCACGTCGCCCGCGTTCCAGGTGGGGACGATCACCGATACGCGCGGCGCGGTGGAGGGCCGCGGCGTCATACCGGCTCGGCCGGGGCATATTCGACCGGAGCCGCGTCCGCCGAGCGCGGACCGCGGGATCCGCGCGCCGTGCTGGCCACGAGTGCGACGGTCGCGCGCAGGAGCGGCCGCGAGAGAGTCGCGAGCCCCGCGGCCAGGACCAGCTCGGCGGCGGCCGCCCCGAGCGCGCCTCGCAGCATGTTCGCCTCCCCCGCCGAGGCGATGGCCCACCCGGACAGGCCGGCCACCAGCGCGACGCCCGTCGGGACGAGCGTCTTCCGCGCGAAGCGCGCGCCCGTTCGGAGCCTCACCTCCCGGACGAGGAGCGCCCGGTTCGCGCACGCCGCCGCGGTCCACCCGATCCCCACCGCCGGAGCGCCGAGGGCCGGAAGCGTCGCGAACGCCACCGTGAACCACGCGGCGGTCTGGGCGGCCACCGCGCGGAGCACCGCGCCGGCGTCCCCGGCGGCGTAGAGGTAGCCCGACGCCGTCACCGCGGCGGGAGCGCCGATCATCAGGCCGAGACACGCGAACGCGAGCGTGAGCGGTACGTCGTGCCAGCGCTCGCCCACCAGCGCCGGAAGCGCCGGCGCGAAGCCGACGACGGCGACCAGCACGGCGCCCAGCACGACCGCGAACGCGGCCGCTGCGCGGGTCATCAGGTCGCGGGGATCCTCGCGCGCCGCGAGCAGGCGCGACATCGCCGGATACCAGATCCGCGTGACGTTTCCGACCAGCATGTAAGGGACCTGGATGACCCGGTAGGCCAGGTTCCAGATACCGAGGGTCGTGACCCCCGCGATCGCGGCGACGCCGGTGTTCAGGCCCTGGTCGCGAACGAGGGTCAGGGCGATCGCTGCCTGGAACTTCGCTCCGAAGCCGAGGAGCGGCCGGATGAGCCGCCACGACCACCGCGGCCGGACGAAGCCGACCGGGCCCAGCGCGACGGTGACCCCGGTCCCCACGACGGCGCGCACCACCACGGCGGTGGCCATCCCCCACACCCCCATGCCCAGCGCGACGGTCGCGATGGCCCATACGTAGTACGAGAGCGCCTCGGAGACGTCACCGGCCGCCACCGGGCGGAAGCTCAGGCGGCGCTCCAGCATGATCACGGAAGGCGCCCGCAGGATCGTTATCGGCAGGCTGGCGGTCATCGCCGCCACCACCAGGCCGTCCCTCCCCAACGGGATCGCGGCGGCCGCGACGGCGACGGCGATCAGCGTCGTGATGCCGACCTGGAGGCCGTTCACCGCCGCGAGCTCCTGACGGGTCGGGCTCTGCTCGCGGCGAATCAAAGCCCCCCCGAGACCGCCCTCGGACACGACTGCGCCGACCAGGAGGAACGCGGTTCCGAGCGCCACGAGGCCGAAGTCGCGGGGGAGCAGCAACCGGGCGAGGACGATGTTGGCCACCACGCCGAAGCCCTGGATCAACACCCCCCGCGCCACGAGCAGGCCCACGCCGCCGGCTGCGCGCCGCCGCACCTCCGCCGAGGAGATCGAGTCGGAGGCGCCGCCGGGCTCCACGCCCGGAGTCGAGGTCCTCCCGTCCGGGGCCTGGGAATGCTCGTCCACGCGGAGGTTCTAGCGGATAGGGCCACCGCGTCATGCCGCCGTGGATAACGTGCCGAGGCGCATGCACCGGCTCCCAACGCCCATCGGCATCGAGGCGCCCCGCGCGGCCGCCGCGCTGTTGGGCTGCCTGGCGTTGACCGGGCTTCTGCTTCTCGTCGCCGTCCACCCCGCTGCGGTCGTCCTGTCGTTCGCCGTGCCGCCGGCGCTCGCGGCCGCGTGGACCTTCAGGCGGAGCGTCGCGCCGGCGGCCGTCGTGGCGCCCGTCGTCGTCGCGGGGCTGGCGGCCACCGCCGTCTGGCCACGGGCCGCGGCGCTCGTCGCCTTCGCGGTCGTCGCCGTCGCGGTGGGCTGGGCCTATTCGGATCGGATCGGGCCCCCTCTGCGGGTCGGCTACGACGTGGCGGCGGCCGTGGCGATCCCGCTGCGCGTCCCGGCGGTCGTGGCGACGGTGGTGGGCGCTCCGCTCGCCCTGGCGGTCTGGCCCGGCACCGCCTCCGTTCTCATCCTCATGGCCGTGATCCTGGTCCTCGCTTGGCGGGCGCCCGTCCCTGCGCTGTTCGCCGGGCTTCTCGCCTTCGGTTTCGAGGGCACCGCCAAGATGCTGCTCACGCTCGACCCGACCCCGTTGCCCGGCGGGGGTCGCGCGGTCGGCGCGGCCTCCCTGGATGTCGCCCTCTTCGCCGCGGTGGTCGCGGTGGTGGCGGCGGACGGCCTGCGCACCCCGCGCGCCCTGTGGGCGCGGGCGAACCGTGCCGAGCGGCGGGCGCTTGGCGCGCTCGGGGCGTGGCTCGGGTTGTCCGTGGTCCAGATGGCGCAGAGCGGCGACCTCGTGCGCGGACTGCACGGCTTCCGCCTGTTCCAGCTCTACGTGGCCGTCGGCCTGGCGGCGGCCATCGTGTCCGCCCGTCCCGACCGGCGGCTCCCCGCGACGCGGGGCCTCCTGGCGATCGGCTTGGTCGTGAGCCTCTATGCCGCGGTTCGGGTGGCGATAGGACCCGCCGCTTCGGAGCGCGAGTTCGCGAGCGCGGTGACGACCGTGTCCCATGTCGGCGACTCGCTCCGCGCCATCGGGTCGTTCTCGAGCGCGGTGGGTCTCGCCAGCTTCCTGGTCCCTCTCTCGGTCTTCGCCCTCACCGCCGGTTATCTCATTCCGCGCCTGCGGCTCCTCGCGTGGAGCACCGCCGCGCTGGCGATCGTGGGTCTCGTCGGCTCATACACGCGGGCGTCGCTGTTCGGGATCGCCCTGGGCCTCGCGTGCGCGCTGGCGGTCGTCGTCGGCGCGGCGGACATCCCGCTGCGACGGAAGCTCACGGGCGTCGCCCTGGCCCTCGCGATGCTGGCGGCCGGCTATGGCGGTCTTCAGTTCGTGGGACGAACGTCACCGCAGCTGGCCGAGCGAGCGAGCGGCATCCTGGATCCCCTGGGGGATCCGTCGGTGCAGCTCCGCTTCAAGGGATGGGGCGAGAACCTCGACGAGGTGGGACGGCATCCACTCGGTCAGGGCGTGGGCACGGTGGGCGCCGCGGGCGGCTCGCGCGTCCTGACGACCGACAACAGCTACCTGAAGGTCCTCGTCGACCAGGGGGTCCTCGGCGCGGCGATGTTCGTCGCGGGGCTCCTGGGCACGGTGTTCCTGGTGGGCCGGCGGCTGCGCCGTACCGCGGGCACGTCCCGAACGCTGGGGCTCGCGGCGCTGGCGGGCTTCGTCGCGTTCCTCGGCATCTCGCTCGCGGGCGAGTACGTCGAGCAGCCCGGCAAGGTGGTGGCTTGGGCCCTGCTCGGGATCGCCGTGTCACAGGCGCTGGGAGTGCCCGACACCGGCGAGCGGCGGGAGGGATCGTGACCGGCGAAGTGCCGACGCGGACGGAGCGTCCCCGGTTCGACGTGGCCGTCCGGGACGTCGTCCCGAGGCTGCGTGAGGGCCCACGGCGGGAGTCCCGCCGCCGGCGCGTCGCATGGGTGGCGGTCGCCGCGCTGCTGGTGCTCGTCCCCGTGGCGTTCAACCTCAACCGCCAGTCGAGCTTCACGGCATCGGTCGAGCTGTATCCGGTCAGCGCCGGCCCGTACACCCCCATACGGGACCCCGCCTGGTACAGGCGCCTCCTCGGGGATCCGGACCTGAGGCTCCAGATGAGACCGCTCCTCGCGAGGGCGGGGTTCCCCGAGTACGGCGACGTGTCGCTTCACTGGAACTACCCGCACACGGCGATGATCCTTAGCGGCACCGCCGACACTCCCGACGACGCCCGGGCATTCGTAAGGGCGCTGGGGCTCCAGATCGCCGGCGCGACGGGCCGCCGGCTGGCCGGTCGAGTGGGGATCGACCTGAACCACATAGCCGTCGCCCTGCGGGCCCGCCCGATCCACCGCGCGGTTGCGCGCCGGCTCGTGCGGCAGCAGCGCGAGCTCCTGGCCCTGCTTCAGCGCGCTCCCGGGCGGGTCGTGAACGCGAGGCGGGTGGACCGCCCACGGCTGACGCGGTGGGCCGACCGCGTGGCCGACGCGATGCCCGGGGCGTTCCCCCCGCGGCCCGCCATCGCCTGGGCCGCGGTGTCGGGCCTGTTCGTGGCCGCCGCGCTGTGGGCGATCGGCCTGCTGCTGTTCCCGCCGGGCGCCCCGGCCGCGCTCTCCCTTCGCGGGCTGCTCGGTGGCCGGGCCGCCCGGCCGCGGGCGCCGCCGCGGCCTCGGCCGAGGGCCGCCGCCGCAGCTGACGGCCACCCCGTCCAGCCGCTCCCGCCGCCGGCCACGCGGCTGCCCAGATGGGGCCGGATCGCCGGCGCGGTCGTCCTGGCCGGCGTCGGCCTCTTCGTCCTCTGGGCGGGCCGCGGCGCGATCTTCCTCGGGGACGAGTGGGCCTTCGTCGTCGATCGGCGAGGCGGCGGCCTGGACTCCTACCTGCAACCGCAGAACGAGCAGCTGGTGCTCCTCCCGGTCGTGGCGTTCAAGGCGCTGTTCGCGACGGTCGGTCTCGACCACTACCAGCCGTACAGGGTCGCGATCGCACTCGCGCACCTGGGGTGCGTGGCCCTGGTCTTCACCATCGCGCGGCGCCGCGTCGGCACTCTCCCGGCAGCCCTGCTCTCGGCGCCGATCCTGGCATTCGGCCCGGGCTGGCAGGCGATCATGTCCCCGATCAACCTCGGGTTCCTGGGGTCCGTGCTCGGAGGGCTCGGCGCCATGCTCGCGCTCGACCGCGGCACCAGGCGCGGGGACAGGGCCGCCTGCGGGCTGCTCGGCGTGTCGCTGGCCAGCTCGGGCCTCGGCCTGTGCTTCGCTCTCGGCGCGGCTGTCGAGGTGCTCTGGGGCCGCGATCGCCGGGAGCGCGCGTGGATCGTGGTCGCACCGCTGTTCGTGTTCGCGGCCTGGCACCTCGGCTTCAACCTAAACCACGAGCGCGCCGGCCCGCTCCAGCCGGATCGCGCTCCGGAGTTCGCCTTCCGCGCCGCCAGCGACGCCTTTACGTCCCTGTTCGGCCTGCCGCTCGGCGTGGAGACGGCCGGCCGCGGGTATCACCGCGCGCTCGAGCTGCTGAGCTTCGCGGCGTTCGTCGCGGTCGCCGCGGTCCTGACGCGCCGCCTGCGGCGGAGCGCTCGTCTGACGCCCCGAGTGGCGATGCTGCTCACCACGCTGCTGTCGTTCTGGCTGCTCGCCGGCGTGGCGCGCGCATATACGCACCAGTGGTACGCCGGGCGATACGTCTACCCCGCGGGGGTGCTGATCCTGGTCCTCCTCGCCGAGCTGGTCCGCGGCGTGAGGCTCGGCCGCCGCGCGATCGCGCTGGCCGCCGGGCTCGCGATCCTCGCCGCGGCCCTCAATGCCAACTGGCTCGTGGAGGGCGGGGACCGGCGGCGAGCCGACTCGGAGATCCTCGCAGCCAGGCTCGGCGCGGTCGAGCTCGCGCGCTGGCGCATCCTGCCCACCTATGGGGTCGACGCCGAGCGCGCGAACTCCGTGCTGGCCAAGGACTACTTCGCCGCCACCGACGACCTGGGGTCGCCGGCGATGTCGCCCGACCGCCTTGCTCGTGCCTCACGGACGGCTCGCGCGTCCGCCGACTCGGTCCTGGCCTCCGCGGACCTCAGGATCCTGCGCTTCCGCGCCGATCCTGGCCGCTCGCCGACCAGGGTGCGGCTGACCGGTTCGGCGGCTCGCTTCGCCAAGCGGCGGAACGGATGCCTATCCGTCCGGCCGCCCGCCGGCCTTCAGGTGTCGGCCAGGCTGACGTTGCCGGTTCAGGGGATCGTGCTCCGCGCCCGCCGGGGGAACGTCGTGGTGCGCGTCCGCCGCTACGGCTCCACGTACCTGCCCCCGACCCAGGTGCTCACGTCCAGGCGGAGGCCGCAGCTGATCCTCGCGCTGCCCGACCTGTCCTCGAGGCCGTGGATCGCGAAGCTCCAGAGCAGCCGGCCCTTCAGGATCTGCTGAGGGCGGGCGGCCGGCTAGGAGTCGCGGCGGCGCGTGCGCCGAGCCAGCAGGGCGCCCCCGCTGAGGACGATCATCGCGGCCCCCAGGATGGCCACGCCTGAGTCGGACAGGGCCCCGGTGACCGCCGAGACCGCGGTGGCGTCCCCTTCCGGGTGCGCTCCAGCCACTCGCCCGGACCGACCGGCCTCGTGCCCCTCGCCGCTCGCGGAGGAGCCGCCGGCCCGGCCCGCATGGGCCGGCGGCGCCCCGTAGCCCTTCGACGTGGCGACGCGCGCAAGCAGCTCGCCCTCGCGCCCGGAGGGGAGCGCGGCCTGCACCCGCTTGGGAAGTCCGGC
>DASVQK010000018.1:0-5651 GCA_036389105.1 Thermoleophilaceae bacterium | reverse complement strand
CAGGAGCACGGCGTCGGCGCCGGTGAGCACCGGACCGCCGGTGTACACCGGGTAGCCGGGGTCGGAGGCCAGGGCCGCGTCCCCGGTGTCCAGGAACGCGAGGTTGAGGTTGAAGATGCACTCCTTGGCGCCCAGGGCGGGCACGATCTCGGCGGCCGGGTCGAGCTCCACGCCGAAGCGGCGCGAGTAGAACCCGGCCACGGCCTGGCGCAGCTCGGGCCGGCCGCGGTTGGACGGGTACTGGTGCGTGCCCGGGTCCCGGGCCGCCGTCGCCAGCGCCTCGACCACCGGATCGGGGGTGGGCGTGTCGGGATCGCCGATGCCCAGGCTGATCACGTCCACCCCCTGCTCCCTCTTGGCCGCGATCTTCCGCTCGAGCTCGGCGAACAGGTACGGGGGGATGCGCTCCAGCCGGCTACTGTGCTTCACGTAGTTCCTCCAGGAAGTCGTCGGCCAGCTCGCCCGCGTAGACGGGGACCGCCCAGCCGGTCAGGTCGACGTGCAGGTCCTCGCCCACGACCACCTCGAGGTTGCCGCCGTCCAGATGGACGGTAACGGGGCTGTCGAGCCCGCGCAGGACGGCCGCCACGGCGGCGCCGCTCGCGCCGGTGCCGGAGGACATGGTCTCCCCCACCCCGCGCTCGAAGATCCGCACGCTGATCTCGGCATCCCCGTCGCGGCGCCAGAACGAGACGTTGGTGCGGTTGGGGAAGAGCTCCGTGTTGCCCTCGATCGGGGGGCCGAGCTGGGCCAGGTCGAGCCGCTCGAGCTCCCCGCCGGGATCGACCTCGATCGCGCACTGCGGGTTGCCGATCGACACGTGCTGGAAGCGCAGCTCGCGTCCGGCGGCGGTCAGCGTGCCGGCGCCGTCGTCCCCGCCCGACGGGAAGTCCTTCGAGGCGAGCCTGGCGCGCCCCATGTCCACCGTGCACGTGCTGGGCCCGGTGATGCGCGGGCGGATCTCGCCGGCCGCGGTCTGGATCGAGAAGGTGTCGCTGTCCGTCCAGCCGTGGCGGCGCAGGTAGAGGATGGCCTGGCGCGCGCCGTTCCCGGACAGCTCGGCCTCGGAGCCGTCGGGGTTGAAGATCCGCAGCCGGGCCACGAAGCCGCGCTCGTCGGGCTCGGACAGCAGCAGGACGCCGTCGGAGCCGACGCCGGTGTGGGGCTCGCAGATGCGCCTGACGCGCTCTGGCGTGAGCTCGAAGGGGAGCTCGCCCTGCTCGACGATCACGTAGTCGTTGCCCAGGGCCTGCCACTTCTCGAACCTCATAGGCGCGGCATCTTCTCAGGGACGCGGCTCGCGCCACATGGACCAGACCGTGGGCCCGTCCGGCAGCGTCACCTCGCCGGTCACGCGAAAGCCGTGGCGGGCGTAGAAGGCGATGTTGCGCTCCTTGGAGGACTCGAGGTAGGCGGCCACCTCGTCGCGATCGCAGCCATCCAGCACCGGCCGCATCAGCGCGGAGCCGACGCCCTGGCCCTGGAGCTCGGGCTCGGTTCCGAGCACGGCGAGGTAGTAGTGCGGCTCCTCGGGGTGCGTCCTCTCGATCCGGTCCACGCCCTTGAGGACCCGGCCCATCCGCCGGCCCAGCGCGGGCGCCAGCGCGATCGCCATCCGGGCGGTCTCGAGGTTGCTCAGATGCCACGCGCCGGGCACGGTCCAGAGGGCCCCCGCGCGGCAGCCGTCCACGGTGTAGGACTCCCCCTGGGGCACCAGCTGCCGAAGCCGCATGCCGAAGAAGCGGCGGTTGCGGGCCTCCCGCTTGTCGTCCTCGGGGAAGAACCACGACATCACCGGGTCGTCGTGGAAGGCGCGGGCCAGCGCGGTCGCGAGGCGCGGCCGGTCCGCGGCGGTGGCGCGGCGGACGTCGGGGCGGGCGCCGATCACGACTCCGCCGCGATCCGCTCGGCTGCCTCGCGCGCGCTACGGCCGGTCATGTCGATCGTGGTGACGCCGGCCAGCTTGCGCATCCACGTGAGCTGGCGCTTGGCGTACTGGCGCGTGCGGCGGCGCATGGAGTCGGCGTCCCCGGCCAGCAGGTCCTCGAAGCCGAGCGCGGCGCGCGCGGTGCGGGAGGCGCCGGCCTCGGCGGCGCGGCGCGCCTGGTCGGCCGCGCCCGCGGCCACCATGGCCTCCACTCGCGCGTCGATCCGCGCGTAGAGCGCTTCGCGCTCCATGGTCAGGCCGAACAGCCGGGTGGGAACGCGCGTCTCCTCGGTCCAGAGGTCCGAGTCGTCGGTGGACGGCGGCTCCGCCCCCAGCTCGAGGAGCTCCAGCGAGCGGACGATGCGCGTGCGGTCGGTCGGCTGGATCGCGGCGGCGGCCGTGGGCGCGCGCTGCCGGAGCTCGTGGTGCATGGCGCGCGCGCCGCGGGCGGCCAGCTCGGCCTCGATCCGCTCACGCAGCTCGGGCGGGGGCGGCGGCGCCAGCGCGAGCTCGCTGAGCGCGGCCCGCAGGTAGAGCCCGGTGCCGCCCACCACGATCGGCCTGCGACCCGACGCGCGAGCGGTATCGATCTCCTCGTGGGCGAGCGGCATGAACGCTCCAACCGAGAACGTGCGCGAGGGGTCGAGGAAGCCGATCAGCCTGTGCTCCAGGCGCGCGCGCTCCGCCGCCGTGGCGGCGCCGGTCAGGGTCTCCATTCCGCGGTAGACCTGGAGCGCGTCCGCGGAGATGGCGACGGGGTCCTCGCCGCGCCGTCGCAGCCGGTCGGCCAGCTCGAGCGCGACGGCGGTCTTGCCGACGCCGGTCGGCCCGAAGATGGCTATGACGGGCGGCGGCTCGGGGCTCAAGCCACGCGCGCCAGCAGACGCTCCTCGCCGGCCAGGGTGGTGCTGGTGGCCGCCTCGATGCTCACCTGCACAAGCTCGCCCGGCGACGCCGCGCCGTGGAAGTTCACGGTCTTGTTGTGACGCGTGCGGCCCCGCAGCTTGGCGGGGTCGGTGCGCGACGGGCCCTCGACCAGCACCTCGAGGTCGCGGCCCACTAAGCGCTGGGCGCGCTCGGTGGCGCGCCGCTGGACGAGCTCGACCAGGCGCTCCATGCGCTCGCGCTTGACGGAGTGCGGGAGCTGCCCGCCGTAACCGGCCGCGGGGGTGCCGCGGCGCGGGGAGAAGACGAACGTGAACGCCGAGTCGTAGCCGACCTCGTCCACGACGGCCAGTGTCTCCTGGAACTCCTCCTCGGTCTCGCCCGGGAAGCCGACGATGATGTCGGTCGTGAGCGCACAGTCGGGCACGTGCTCGCGGATCAACGCGACGCGATCGAGGTAGCGCTCGCGGTCGTAGGTCCGCTTCATCGCCTTGAGGACCCGGCTGGAGCCGGACTGGAGCGGCAGGTGGATGTGCTCGCAGACGGACGGCAGCTCGGCGTGGGCGCGGATCACATCCTCGCGCATGTCCTTGGGATGCGGGCTCGTGTAGCGGATGCGCTCGATGCCGTCGATCGCGTCGATTCGCGCCAGCAGCTCGGCGAACGTCGCCTTCTCCCCCTTGGGCAGGTCGCGCCCGTAGGAGTTCACGTTCTGGCCGAGCAGCGTGACCTCGCGGACGCCGTCTGCGGCCAGGCGCTCCACCTCGGCGACCAGCTCGCGGGCCGGCCGGCTGACCTCGCGCCCGCGCGTGGAGGGGACGATGCAGTAGGCGCAGACGCAGTTGCAGCCCACGGAGATCTGCACCCAGCCCTGGAACTCGCGCTCGCGGCGGGCGGGCAGGTGGCCGGTGAAGCCCTCGAACTCGAAGAAGCCCTGGGCGGTCAGGCTGTCGCTCGTGAGGAACTCGGCGAGCTTGGGCACCTGGCCGGGGCCGAACGCCACGTCCACGAACGGGAAGCGCTCGAACACCTCGTCCTTGAGCGACTGGGCCCAGCAGCCGCCGACGCCCACGAGCTTGTCGGGGTTCTCGGTCTTCAGCCGCTTGGCCTCGCCCAGGTGGCCGATCAGCCGGTTGTCGGCCGACTCGCGTATCGAGCAGGTGTTGAAGAGGATCAGGTCGGCGGCGTCGCGGCTGTCCGCCTCGCTGTAACCGAGCGACTCGAGCATGCCCTTCATCCGCTCCGAGTCGTGCTCGTTCATCTGGCACCCGAAGGTGGTGACGTGGTAGGTCCTCATGCCCGGCGAAGGGTAATGGGCGGGTCAGCCCGTCTTGAGCCCTCTCGCGGCGACGCCCGGTCAGGCACCCGCACCGCCGAAGGGCGGGATCTGGCGCTCCCACCACTGCCGCGGGTCGTCCGCCTGCTGGGGACGAGGCTTGGCCTCCTCGGTCGCCTTCATCCCCCGCCGCCCGGAGGCGCCGGGAATCGCGACCCTCACGACCGACCAGTCGCCGGGCCCGTCCTCGCGGGGGAACCAGCTGCAGGCCTCGCGATCGGGGTGCTCGCGCCCGAGGCGCTCGCACTCCTGCTGTGCCTGCTCGCGGGTCACGTCACTTCGCGAAGTCCACGGAGCGGCTCTCGCGGATCACGGTGACCTTGATCTGGCCGGCGTACTCCAGCTCCTTCTCCACGTCGCGGGCGATCCGGTGCGACAGCAGCGCCGCGCTGTCGTCGTCCACCTCCTCGGGCTGGACGATCACGCGGATCTCGCGGCCGGCCTGCATCGCGTAGACCTTGTCGACCCCGGCGTGGCGGCGCGCGATCTCCTCGAGGTCGCGCAGGCGCTTGGTGTACTGCTCGAGCGACGCGCCGCGGGCGCCGGGGCGGGCGCCGGAGAGGGCGTCCACGATCTGGACGATGACCGCCTCGACCGTGCGCAGCTCGACCTCGTTGTGGTGCGCCTCCATCGCGTGGGCCACGGCCTCGCTCTCCCCATAGCGGCGCGCGAGCTCCCCGCCCACGAGCGCGTGCGGGCCCTCCACCTCGTGGCTCACCGCCTTGCCGATGTCGTGCATGAGCGCGGCGCGGGCGGCCGTCTTGCCGCTGGCGCCCAGCTCGTCCGCGAGCAGCGCCGCTAGGCGCGAGCACTCGATCGAGTGCGCCAGCACGTTCTGGCCGTAGCTCGTGCGGTAGTGGAGCCGGCCCAGGAGCTTGGACAGCTCCGGGTGCACGGTGCCGATGTTCGCCTCCAGCACGGCCTGCTCCCCCACCTCGGCGATGTGGTTCTCGATCTCCGAGCGGGCGTGGTAGAAGGCCTCCTCGATCCGCGCCGGGTGGATGCGGCCGTCCTGGAGCAGCTTCTCGAGGGTGAGGCGCGCGATCTCGCGGCGGACGCCGTCGAAGCCGGACAGGACGACGGCGCCGGGCGTGTCGTCGATGATGAAGTCGATCCCGGTGAGGGTCTCGAGCGCGCGGATGTTGCGCCCCTCGCGACCGATGATGCGGCCCTTGAGGTCGTCCGAGTCGAGTTGGACGACCGAGACCGTGGATTCGGCCGCGTGTCCGCCGGCCACCCGCTGCATGACCGTGGCCAGGATGCTGCGCGCGCGCCGGTCCGCCTCGCGCCGGGCCTCGTCCTCCACCTGGCGCACGACGCGCGCGCTGTCGTGGCGCAGCTCGTCCTCCAGCTCGCGCAGCAGGATCTGGCGCGCCTGGCTCGAGGTCAGCCCGGCCACGCGCTCGAGCTCGCGGATGTGGTCCTGCTTGGCGGTTTTGAGCTTCTGGACCTCGTGGTCGAGGTTGCGCTGACGGTCCTCCAGCGAGCGCTCGCGGCGCTCCA
>DASVQK010000017.1:0-19824 GCA_036389105.1 Thermoleophilaceae bacterium | reverse complement strand
GCCCTGGTGGCGGGGGCCGACAAGTTCCTGCCGGTGGACGTCTACGTGCCCGGCTGCCCACCCCGGCCCGAGGCGCTGATGTACGGGATCATCTAGCTCCAGAACAAGATCAAGGGCCAGCCCGACGAGGGCTGGCGGGAGCGCTACCAGGCGCGGGGCACCGAGGAAGTTGCCTGACGCGACGGGCCTCGAGCTGATCGCCGCCGCGGTCCGCGACCAGCTGGGCGAGGATGCGGTGGCGGGGACTCTCTACGCGCACGAGCAGGCCACGCTGGAGGTGGCGCCGGCGTCGGTGCGCGACGCCATCGCCTACCTGAGCGAGGAGGCGGACGAGACCTTCCCGCTGCTCATGAGCGTGCACGGCGTGGACTACTTCCCGGAGGAGCCCCGCTTCGGCGTGCACTACGAGCTCCTGAGCATGGAGCGCACCGACCGGCTGCGCGTGAAGACGCGGGTGGGCATCGACGAGCCGCGCCTGCCCACGGTGGTCGACCTGTTCGCCGGGGCGAACTTCCAGGAGCGCGAGGTGTACGACATGTTCGGGGTCGAGTTCGACGGCCACCCCGACCTGCGCCGCATCCTGATGCCCGAGGACTACGAGGGCCACCCGCAGCGGCGCGACTTCCCGATCGGCGGCGAGGCGGTCCTCTTCACGTACAACGAGCACCAGGTGCCGCGCTGGTATGAGTGACGGCCTCGACGTTCCCTACCGCGAGCGCGAGCAGTCGGTCACGCTCGAGCGCCTCCAGGCGGACAAGCCGCCGGTCTACGGCACCGAGATCGAGCCCGAGACCGAGCTGTTCACGATCAACATGGGCCCGCACCACCCCGCGACGCACGGGGTGCTGCGCCTGCTGCTGACCCTCGAGGGCGAGATCGTCCGCTCGATCACGCCGCTGATCGGCTACGTCCACACCGGCATCGAGAAGAGCTGCGAGGACCAGGCCTACTGGAAGGTCATCCCGTTCGTCGAGCGGATGGACTACCTGTCGTACTACTTCAACGCGCAGGCGTTCTGCATGTCCGTCGAGCGGCTGCTGGAGGAGGAGGTGCCGCCGCGCGCGGAGTACCTGCGCGTGATCCACCTGGAGCTGAACCGGATCGCCAGCCACCTGTTCTGGCTCGGCACCTCGGCCCTCGACCTGGGCGCAATCTCGATCCTCTGGCACGCGCTGCGCGACCGGGAGAAGATCCTCGACCTGTTCGAGATGTCGAGCGGGCAGCGGCTGCACCCGCGCTACTTCCAGGTGGGCGGCGTGGTGGAGGACATCCCGCCCGGCTTCGAGCGGAAGGTGCGCGGCTTCCTGGCCGACATGCCGTCGCGGATCGACCAGTACGAGGCGATCCTGGACCGCAACGAGATCCTGCTCCAGCGGCTGAAGCACGTCGGCGCGGTGCCGCTGGACACGCTGCTCGGGCTGGGCGTGACCGGGCCGCTCCTGCGCGCCGCCGGCCACCCGTGGGACCTGCGCAAGGCGACGCCGTACTCGGCCTACCGCGACTTCGACTTCAAGATCCCGGTGGGCACGACGGGCGACAACTACGACCGCTACCGCGTGCGGATGGCCGAGATGCGCGAGTCGCTGAAGATCGTGGAGCAGGCGCTGGACGGCCTGCCGGAGGGCCGCTACATCACCGACAACCGGAAGGTCGCGCTGCCGCCGCGCCACGAGCTGGCCACCAGCATGGAGGCGCTGATCCACCACTTCAAGCTGGTGACCGAGGGCTTCCGCGTGCCGCCGGGCGAGGCGTACGTGCCGATCGAGTCGCCGCGCGGCGAGCTGGGCTGCTTCGTGCTGGCGGACGGCTCGGCCAAGCCCGCGCGCGTGCACATGCGCGACCCCTCGTTCGTGAACCTCCAGGCGCTGCCGTACATGGGCCAGGACGCGCTGATCGCCGACCTGATCGCGTCGATCGCCATGCTCGACCCGATCCTGGGGGGGATCGACCGGTGATCGACGACGAGCGCCAGAACGGCGACCACGTGCCGGAGGAGCGGCCGCTGACCGAGCAGCCGGAGAAGGAGGACCGCGGCGAGCCGGGCATCGAGCGCGCGCCGGAAGGGCAGCCGGCGCCCGACCGGATCGGGAGCGACGAGGCTATGGGGACGCCTCCCGTGCAGGCGCCCCCGCGGGCCGAGGGCTGGGACCGCGCGGCGGACCTTGCGAAGGACCCCGCCGTGATCCCCGACCTGGCCGAGACGGACGTGCCCGACGAGCTGCGCGCAGAGATCGAGCGGCTGATGGACCTCTACCCCGACCGCCGCTCGGCCACCATCCCGGCGTTGCACGCCGCGCAGGCGGTGCACGGCTGGTGCTCGCCGGAGGCGCTCACCCAGGTGGCCGCCGTGATGCGCGTGACGCCGGCGTACCTGTCGTCGGTGGCGAGCTTCTACGACATGCTGAACGAGCACCCTGTGGGCCGCCACCACGTGTACGTGTGCACCAGTGTGGCCTGCCACCTGGTGAACGCCAAGCGCGTGTACGAGGCGATCGCCGACGCGGCGGAGGAGGCAGGGCTGGAGGACACCGAGGTGCGGGAGTTCGAGTGCCTGGGCGCCTGCGACATGGCGCCGATGGCGTCGGTGGACGGCCGCTACATCGGGCCGCTCGACCCGAGCGACGCCGACGAGATCGTCGCCTCGATCGAGGAGGGGCGCCAGCCGCTGCCGGGCCGCGGCCTGGAGGACTCGGACTACCGGCTGCCGTGGGGAGGGCGAGCGTAAGTGGACGAGCTCCGCCTGATGCGCAACATCAACGAGCCCGGCCTGGCCACGGTCGACGTGTACGAGCGGCTTGGCGGCTACCGCGCGCTGCGCAAGGCGCTCCTGGAGATGGAGCCCGACGAGCTGCTGCACGAGCTGGAGGAGTCGGGCCTGCGCGGCCGCGGCGGCGCCGGCTTCTCGATGGGCAAGAAGGCCAGCTTCCTGCCCAAGGGCGCGATGGACAAGTACCTGTGCTGCAACGCGGACGAGTCCGAGCCGGGCACGTTCAAGGACCGCCTGCTGATGCAGAAGAACCCGCACCTGCTGATCGAGGGCTGCGTGATCGGCGCGGTGGCGGCGGGCGCCAACCGCGCGTTCATCTTCATCCGCGGCGAGTACGAGCTCCAGGCCGACATCCTGGACAGGGCGATCGCCGAGGCCTACGACCGCGGCTACCTGGGCGACGAGATCCTGGGCTCCGAGCACTCCGTGTCGCTGGTGCTCCACCGCGGGGCCGGCGCGTACATCTGCGGCGAGGAGACGGGCCTGCTCGACTCGCTGGAGGGCAAGCGCGGCAACCCGCGCCTCAAGCCGCCGTTCCCGGCCAACCAGGGCCTGTACCAGGGACCGACGCTGATCAACAACGTCGAGACGCTGTGCAACGTGCCGCTGATCGTGCAGAACGGCGTGGACTGGTTCAAGTCGATCGGCACGGAGAAGTCCACCGGCTCGAAGCTCGTGTCGGTGTCGGGCAACGTGCGCCGGCCCGGCAACTACGAGGTGGAGCTGGGCATGCGCGCGGGCGACATCGTCTACGGCCTGGCGGGCGGCCCGCCGGAGGGGCGCCGCGTGAAGTGCTGGTTCCCGGGGGGCTCCTCCGCACCGGTTCTCACGGAGGAGGACCTGGACCTGGCCTACGACTTCGAGACCATGGCCGACGCCGGCTCGATGCTGGGCTCCGGGGCGATCATCGTGGTGGACGACTCGGTGCCGCTCGTGTCGTTGGCTCTGCGCCTGGCCGAGTTCTACCGCCACGAGTCGTGCGGCAAGTGCACGCCGTGCCGGGAGGGCACCAACTGGACCGTGAAGATGCTCGAGCGCATCGACAACGGGGAGGCCACGCCCGCCGACCTGGACGTGATGGCGGACGTGCAGACCAACATCATCGGCAACTGCCTGTGCGTGCTGGGCGACTCGATGGCGATGCCGATCGGGTCGATGATCGAGAAGTTCCGCCCCGAGTTCGAGCAGCACATCGAGCGCGCGCGCCGGCGCAGGGGGGGCCTGCCGCTCGTGGCCCACGGCGGCCGCGCGGACGAGGCGGTCGGGAGCCCGGCCGCGTGACGGGGCTGAGCCGCTGATGCCGCGCCCCGACCAGCGCTTCGTGACGTTCGAGATCGACGGCCGCGAGGTGGAGGCGCCGGAGGGCTCGATGCTGGTGGACGCCGCCAAGTACGGCGACGTGGAGATCCCGGTGTTCTGCTACGAGCCCAAGCTGGGCGCGCCCGTGGGCGCCTGCCGCATGTGCCTCGTGGAGATCGAGGGCATGCCCAAGCTCCAGACCGCCTGCTCGACCCCGGTCAAGGACGGCATGGTGGTCACCACCACCGCCGACCGCGTGAAGGCCGCGCAGAACGCGATCGTGGAGTTCCTGCTGGTCAACCACCCGCTGGACTGCCCGGTGTGCGACAAGGGCGGCGAGTGCCCGCTCCAGGACATCTCGTTCGGCTGGGGCGCCGGCCGCTCGCGCTTCATCGAGCCCAAGCGCCACTTCAAGAAGCCGATCGAGCTGTCGCCGCTGGTGGCCATCGACCGCGAGCGCTGCATCCTCTGCTACCGCTGCGTCCGCTTCTCCCAGGAGGTGGCCGAGGACTACCAGCTGGTGTTCCTGGAGCGCGCGGACCACACGTACGTGGGCACGCACGACGGCCACCCCTACGTCGCGCCGTTCGCCGGCAACATCACGGAGCTCTGCCCCGTCGGCGCGCTGACCAACACCACCTACCGCTTTCGCGCGCGGCCGTGGGACGTCGAGGGCTCGGGCACCGTCTGCACGATGTGCCCGAGCCAGTGCAACGTCGAGCTGACCGTGCGCGACGACAAGAAGGTGCTGCGCGTGAACGCGCGCGACAACACCGAGGTGGACGACGGCTGGCTGTGCGACAAGGGCCGCTACGGGTTCCAGACGTTCCACGCGCCCGACCGGGTGACCGAGCCGATGCTGCGCGAGGGCGGCGGCCTGCGGCCGGTGTCCTGGGAGCGCGCGATGGAGGCGGCCGTGAAGGGCCTCGACCGCGCCGGGGAGCGCACCGCCGCGATCGCCGGCGGCGAGGCCACCAACGAGGAGGGCTTCCTGCTCCAGTTCCTGATGCGCGAGGTGCTGGGCTCGGGGGACGTCGACTCGCGGGCGGGCGGGCCGATCGACGCCGAGCAGGCACGCGCGCTGGCGCGGCCCGACCTGTCAGCCGCGGTCTCCGACCTCGACTACGCGGGCGCGATCCTGGTGCTGGGCACCGAGCTGGTGGACGAGGCCCCGATCCTGGACCTGCGCGTGCGCAAGTCCGTGCGGCGCCGCGGCGTGCCGCTGGTCGTGGTCTCGAGCCGGCCGAGCTCGCTGGACCCGAACGCCGCCGCGGTGGTGCGCCACGCGCCCGGTGCCGACGAGGCGGCCATCGGCGCGCTCGCCTCGCTGCTCAGCGGCCAGGCGGCGCCCGCCGACGCCCGCGGGGCGATGCGCTCCGGCCGTGCCTCGCTGCACGACGCCGCCGACCAGATGGGCCTGCGCCGGCCCGGCGGAGACGCGGAGCGCGCGCGGCTGGCGGGAGCCTCCGCGGACGACCTTCGCGCCGCGGCCGAGGCGCTGCGCGGCGCCTCCGGCCCCGTGGTGGTGCTCTGGGGCGAGCGCGTGTCGCACGGTCGGCGCGGCCGGCAGGCCGTGGCCGCCCTGCTGGCCCTGGCTCGGGCGCTCGACCTGAACACCGGCGACGGCGCCGGCATGATCGAGATACCCGCGGGCGCCAACGGCCGCGGCCTGCGCGAGGTGGGCTGCCTGCCCAACCTGAAGGCGGGGCTGGTTGACGCCGACGCCGGCGGCCGCGGGGCGGCCGAGATCGCGGACGCGCTGGGGGACGACCTGCGCGCGCTGATCCTGTTCCAGGCCGACCCGCTGCGCACGCACCCGGACCGCGGGGCCTGGGAGTCCGGGCTCGACCGCGCCGGCTTCGTGCTGGCGTTCGGCGACTTCCTGACCGAGAGCGTCGAGCGCTTCGCCAACGTCGTCCTCCCGGCCGAGTCGTACGCCGAGAAGGAGGGGACGGTGACGCACCCCGACGGGCGGGTCCAGCGGCTGCGCACCGCGATCGGCCGGCCCGGCCAGGTGCGCCCGCAGACCACGGTCCTGCTGAATCTGGTCTCCAAGCTCTCCGGCGCGCCGTTCAACCTGCCGGTGGCCGCCCTCACCCGCCTGATGGCGGACACGATCCCGTTCTACCGCGGGCTGACGCTCGACGAGGTCGGCGGCCGCGGCGTCCGCTGGCAGGAGCGCGACGCGGCCGGCCAGCTGGCGCAGACGCCGCTGCCCGAACGCGACGTCGAGACCCCGCCCGAGCCGCCGGACGGCCTGAGGCTCGGCACCGCGCGCTCGCTGTGGGCCGCGCGCGAGACCGACCACGCCCCCAGCCTGCGCTTCCTGGCGCCGCGCCAGCGCGCCGAGCTCTCGGCCGGCGACGCCGAGCGGCTGGGGATCGCGCCGGGCGACGAGGTTGAGGTGGCCGTGAACGGCACCAGCGTGCGCGCCCGCGCCGCCCTGCGCTCGGGGGTGCCCACGGGCACCGTGTTCCTGATCGAGGGCACGAGCGAGGACAACGCCACGGTGCTCACCAACGGGGCGCCGCGAACGGTGGAGGTGCGCCGGCCGTGACCCTCCAGCTGGCCGAGGTCAACTACGTCGAGTCGACGCTCGTTCAGATCGTCAAGGCGCTGGTCATCTTCGGCTTCGTGCTGGGCGTGGTGCCGATGATCCTGCTGCTCGAGCGGAAGCTGCTGGGCCGCTTCCAGGCGCGGATCGGGCCCAACCGCGTGGGCCCGTTCGGCCTGATGCAGCCGCTGGCCGACGTGCTCAAGCTGCTGTCCAAGGAGCAGTCCACCCCCACCACCGCGGTGCCGTGGATGATGGCCCTCGCTCCCGCCATATCGATCTTCACCGCCGTCACCACGCTGGCGATCATCCCGTTCGGGGACGTGCGCCGCGACGGGATCTTCGGCGCGGACTACGGCCTGTACGGGATCGACGTGTCGATCGGGATCCTGTGGGCGTTCGCGTTCGGCGCGCTGGCCTTCTACGGCCTGATGCTGGGCGGCTGGGCCTCGGGCTCGAAGTACTCGTTCCTCGGGGCCATGCGCTCCGCCGCGCAGCTGATCTCCTACGAGGTCTCGTTCGGGCTGGCGCTGCTCGGCGTGGTGATGACCGCGGGCTCGCTCTCGCTGACCGAGATCGTGAACCGGCAGGACGGCATCTGGTACGTCGTGCCCCAGTTCGTCGGCTTCGTGATCTTCATGGTCGCCGCCTTCGCCGAGACCAACCGCCCGCCGTTCGACCTGCCCGAGGCGGACGCCGAGATCGTGGCGGGCTACAACACCGAGTTCGGCGGCATGCGCTTCGGCTCGTTCTTCATGGCCGAGTACATCAACATGATCGGCATCGCGGGCATCGCCACCGCGATGTTCCTCGGCGGCTGGCACGGGCCGGGGCCGGCCCTCCTCGACCCGCTCTGGGTGATCGTGAAGATGTTCCTCGTCCTGGTCCTGTTCATCTGGATCCGCGCGACGCTGCCGCGGCTCCGCTACGACCAGCTGATGGCGTTCGGGTGGAAGGTGCTGCTGCCGCTCGCCACGCTCAACGCGCTGGTCACCGCAGTCCTGGTGGCGGCGTGAGCGCCTGGAACCCGTCCGACGACGTGGTCGAGGTCCAGCGCGGGCCCGAGCCCGGCGGCCTGGCGGGGGCGTACCGCGCGTTCGGCGAGACGCTGCGCGGCATGAAGACCGTCTTCGGCCGCCTGGCCGAGGGCCCGGTGACCAAGGAGTACCCCGAGGACAAGACGCCGGTGTACCCGCGCTTCCGCGGGCGCCACAAGCTGCACCGCTTCGAGGACACCGGCCTCGAGAAGTGCGTGGGCTGCTCGCTGTGCGCGGCGGCGTGCCCCGCCGAGTGCATCCGCGTGGTGGCCGCCGAGAACACGCCCGACAACCAGGTGTCGGCCGGCGAGCGCTACGCGGTGGTCTACGAGATCAACATGACCCGCTGCATCTTCTGCGGCTACTGCGAGCTGGCCTGCCCGTTCGACGCGATCACGATGGGCAACGACTACGAGCTGGCGGACTACACGCGCTCGGACCTGATCTTCACGAAGGAGATGCTGCTGGCCGACCCCGTCGAGCGGGCCCCGCTCCGGCGCGAGGGAGAGTGAGCCGGAGGTGGTGTTCGAGCAGATCCTGTTCTTCGTGGCCGCGCTGGGCGCGATCGCGGGGGCGCTCGGAGTGGTGCTGCTGCGCAACCCGTTCTACAGCGTGCTGGCACTGGTGGGCCACCTGTTCGCGCTGGCGCTGCTGTTCCTGCTGCTGAACGCCGAGTTCATCGCCGCGGCGCAGCTCGTGGTGTACGCCGGGGCGGTGATGGTGCTCTACGTGTTCGTGGTCGCCTACATCGGCGGCGTGGAGGAGACCGTGGGCGGCGAGGGCCTGATCGGGCGCGTGGGGCCGCTGTTCGCCGGCGCGCTGCTGGCCGAGCTGACGATCGCGGTCGTGGGGTCCGGCCTGGACGCGCTCGACTCGCGCGGGGCCGGCGTGGCCGCCGGCTTCGGCTCGCCTGGGGCGATCGGCAAGCTGCTGCTCGAGAAGTTCCTGATCCCGTTCGAGGCGGCGTCGTTCCTGCTGCTGGTGGCCGCCATCGGCGCGGTGGTGCTGGCGCGGCGGCGCAAGGGGCTGGAGGACGAGGGCGACGAGCTGCCCGAGCGCGCCGCCGACGACCCGCTGGGCGACCGCGGCGGAGCGGGCGGCCCGTCCACGCCGGGCGAGGACGAGCCGACGCGACCCGGGTTCGGCACCGCCGAGGGCCCCGACGACCCGACGCCCCGGCGCGACGCGCAGCCCGTCACGGAGCCCGCCTGATGGACATCGTCTGGTTCGTCGCGCTGTCGGCGTTCATCTTCTGCATCGGCGCGGCCGGCGTGCTGACGCGCCGAAACCCGCTGGTGGTGCTGCTCTGCCTGGAGCTGATGCTGAACGCGGGCAACCTGGCGCTGATCTCGTTCTCGCGCATGCTGGGCAACGCCGAGGGCCAGGTGTTCGCGCTGATCGTGATGGTCGTGGCCGCGTGCGAGGTGGTGGTCGGGCTCGGGCTGATCGTGGCGATGTACCGGCGGCGGCTGGCGATCGACGTGGACGAGGTGAGGGAGCTGCGCGGATGACGGCCGCGGGCTGGGGCTGGCTGATCCTGCTGTTCCCGCTGTGGGGGTTCGTGTTCGTGTCGCTCTGCTGGCGGCTCTTCCCCGGCCGGACGGCGGGCTGGCTGGCCAGCGGCGCGGTGCTGGGCTCGTTCGTGAGCGCGATCGGCGCGTTCGTCACGCTCCAGGACAAGGCGCCCGAGGCGCGCCACGTGACCTCCAACGGGTTCGCATACGCGCACACGGCCGGGGTGAGCATCGACCTCGGGATCCTGGTGGACCCGCTGTCGGTGTTCATGGCGCTGGTGGTGAGCGGCGTGTCGTTCCTGATCCACGTCTACTCGGTGGCCTACATGACCTCCGACGAGGGCTACTCGCGCTACTTCGCCTACCTCAACTACTTCGTCTTCTCGATGCTGCTCCTGGTCATGGCGGGCAACTTCGTCCTGCTGATCGTCGGCTGGGCGTTCGTGGGCGCGGCGTCCTACCTCCTGATCTCGTTCTGGTACCGGCGCGCCACGGCCACCGCCGCGGGCATCAAGGCGTTCGTGATCAACGTGATCGGCGACGTTGGGATGGTGGTGGGCACGTTCCTGCTGTTCGACAGCGTGCACGCGCTGGACTACGGCACCGTCTTCGAGCGCACGCCCGAGGCGTTCGACGTCAACGAGGGGACGCTCGTGGCGGCGTGCATCCTG
This sequence comes from Thermoleophilaceae bacterium, assembly GCA_036389105.1. Classification (GTDB taxonomy): domain Bacteria; phylum Actinomycetota; class Thermoleophilia; order Solirubrobacterales; family Thermoleophilaceae; genus AC-37. The sequence continues at coordinate 9,982 of DASVQK010000017.1, read as the reverse complement.
TTCCTGGTCGGCGCGTTCGCCAAGTCCGCGCAGGTGCCGCTGCACACGTGGCTGCCCGACGCGATGGAGGGCCCCACCCCGGTCTCCGCGCTGATCCACGCCGCCACGATGGTCACCGCGGGCGTGTATCTGATCGCGCGGCTGCACCCGCTGTTCGAGCGGGCGCCCGCGGCAGCCGACGTGGCGGCCATAGGCGGCACGGCCACACTGGTGATCGCGGCGACGATCGCGCTGGTGGTGACCGACCTGAAACGCGTGATCGCCTATTCGACCATGTCGCAGATCGGCTACATGATCCTGGGCGTCTCGACCTTCGCGTACGCCGCCGGGCTGTTCCACCTGATGACGCACGCGTTCTTCAAGGCGCTGCTGTTCATGGGCGCGGGGTCGGTGATCGGCGCGATGGGCGGCGAGCAGTCGCTGGACAGGATGGGCGGCTTCCGTCGCGCGATGCCGTTCACGTTCGCCACGTTCACGATCGGCGCGCTGGCGCTGGCCGCGTTCCCGCCGCTGTCCGGGCTGTTCTCCAAGGACGCGATCCTGGCGTTCGACCTTCACCGCGGCGGCCTGTACGCGGTGCTGGCCGTGCTCGGGTACATCGCCGCGGGCCTGACGGCTTTCTACGCGTTCCGGATGGTGTTCCGCGTGTTCTGGGGCGACCCGGTGCCCGAGGCGCAGCACCTGATCGACCACGGCGAGGTTGCCCACGGCGAGCACCGCAACCCGGCCACCGGCGAGGAGGAGGACACCGACGTCGGCTTCCCGGGGCCGGAGCACCACATCGCGGAGAGGGCCTGGCCGATGCGCGCGGCGATGGGACCGCTGGCGTTCCTGTCGGTGATCGCCGGGATCGTGTTCGTGCCGGGCGTGACCGAGTGGCTGGACGAGTTCCTAAAGCCCGCGTTCGAGGACTCGCGCTTCATCGAGCAGGCGCCGTCGCACGGCGCCGAGTGGGGCGGCCTTGCCGTGGGCGCCGCGCTGTCGGTGCTGGGCATCGCTGCGGCGGCGTCGATCTTCCTGCGCCGGCGCGGGTACACGCTCGAGCTGCGCGACCGCTTCCGCGGCGTCCATGACTTCCTCGCGCACAAGTGGTACTTCGACGAGCTCTACGACGCGCTGTTCGTGCGGCCGTCGGCCGCGTTCGGGCGCTTCGGCCGCACCGTGTTCGAGAGCGCGGTGGTGCAGGGCGTGCTGATCGGCGGCGCATCGGGCATCGTGCGCACGGGCACGTCGTTCGCGCGCACGATCCAGGCGGGCTACCTGCGCGGCTACGCGCTGCTCGTGATCATCGGGCTCGGCGGTCTGGGCCTCTACTTCCTGCTCCAGGCGTCGTGAGCGTCCCGCTGTCGATCCTGATCTTCCTGCCGCTGGCCACGGGCCTGGCCGGCGCGTTCGCGCCGCGCGGCCGCGAGCGCTGGCTGGTGCTGGCCGGCAGCGTGGCGGTGCTGGTGCTGGCGGCGCTCCTGATCGTCGACTACCCGCGCCACGGCACCGGCGGCCTGCGGAACGTGACCGACACCGAGTGGATCCCCGAGCTGGGCATCCGCTACTCGCTCGGCGTCGACGGGCTCAACCTGTTCCTGATCGGTCTGACCGCGCTGCTGTGGGTGCCGGCCACGCTGTTCGCGGCGCTGCGCGAGTGGGAGCGCCCGCGGCTGTTCTTCTTCCACATGGCGCTGGCGGAGACTGCCGTGCTGGGCGCTTTCTGCGCGCAGGACCTGGCGCTGTTCGTCTTCTTCTTCGACCTGATGCTGGTCCCGTTCTACTTCCTGATCGGCGCCTGGGGCGGGCGCGGCCGCGTGCGTGCCACGACGAAGCTCGTGATCTACACGCTGGTCGGGTCGCTGCTGATGCTGGCCGGCGCGGTGGCGCTGGGCGTGCTGGCGACGCCCGAGGGCGGGCATATCTCGTTCTCGCTCGCGGACCTGTCGCATCGCACGCTGGGCAAGGGGTCGCAGGAGTGGATCTTCCTGCTGTTCGCGGCGGCGTTCCTGGTCAAGGCGCCGGCGTTCCCGCTGCACGGCTGGATGCCCGACGGCTACCGCGCGGCGCCGCTGCCGGTGCTGCTGGTGTTCTCCGCCGTGCTGTCGAAGGTGGGGATGTACGGCTTCCTGCGGATCGTGCTGCCGGTCATGCCCCACGCGTCGCAGCACTTCCAGACGCTGATGATCGCGATCGCGGTGGTGTCGATCCTGTACGGGTCGGTGCTCGCGTTCTCCCAGGACGACGTGCGGCTGGTGGTGGGCTACTCGTCGGTGGCGCAGCTCGGGTTCATCCTGCTCGGGATCTTCGCGCTCGACATCGAGGGCAAGGGCGCGCAGGGCGCGCTGCTCCAGATGATCAACCACGGCCTCGTGACCGGCGCGCTGTTCCTGATCGTCGCGGCGCTGGCGCTGCGCGCGCAGGGGTCCGAGCAGCTGTCGCGCATGGGCGGGATCGCCACGCGCGCGCCCGTGCTGGCCGCGCTGTTCCTGATCGTCGCGCTGGCCACCCTGGCCATGCCGGGGTCGGCGAACTTCGTGGGCGAGCTCCTGATCCTGTTCGGCGCGTTCAGCACCAAGCTCGCGTTCGGGATCGTGGCCAGTGCCGGCGTGGCGCTGGCGGCCGTCTACATGATCCGCCTCTACCAGCGCTCCATGCACAACCGCCAGGGGGCGGGCGTGGAGTCGTTCGACGCGGGGCGCTGGGAGCTCGCGACGATCGCACCGCTCGTGGCCGTGATCGTGGCGCTGGGCGTGTACCCGAACTTCGTCGTGCAGCGGACGGAGCGGTCGACGGTGCCGCAGGTCGCGGGCGCGGCGTTCCTCGAGCACGGGCATGCCATCGGTGCCAAGTTCGTCACCTGGCACAACGGCGAGGGCTTCCTGCTCATGGGCGGGCGACGGCCGTGATCGCCGCGGCCCAGTCCCAGCTCGCCGGCTTCCACGCTCCGCACGTGGACTGGAAGGCCATGTCGCCGCTCGTCGCGGTGCTCGGCGGCTCGGTGATCGTCCTCATGGCCGGGCTCTTCCGCGCGCGCGTGGTCCAGCGAGCGGTGGTGCCGGCGCTGGGAATCGCGGCCCTGCTCACGGCCATCGGGCTGACGATCTGGACCTGGCAGCCGGGCGACAGCCGGCCGATCGTGGCGGGCGCGCTGTCGATGGACACGCTGACGCTGGGCATCTCCGTGCTGTTCTACGTGGCGGGCATCGCCACGATCCTCCTTTCGCTGCGCTCGGACGTGATCCGCCAGACCGGCCCCGGCGAGTACGCGTCGCTGCTCCTGGGCTCGATCGGGGGCATGGTGCTGCTGGCGGGGGCCGAGAACCTGGTCACGCTGTTCGTGGGCATCGAGCTGCTGTCGATCCCGCTCTACATCCTGTGCGGCAGCCGGGTGTCGAAGGAGCGCTCGCTGGAGGCGGGCCTCAAGTACCTGATCGTCGGCTCGGTGGGCTCGGCCACGCTGCTGTACGGGCTGGCGCTGATCTACGGGGCCACCGGGTCCACCGACCTGTCCACGATCGGAAGCAACATCGGCGACTCGGTGCCGCTGGACGACCCGCTGCTCCTGACCGGCATCGCGCTGGCCGCGACGGGACTGGCGTTCAAGGCGTCGGTGGCGCCGTTCCACCAGTGGACCCCGGACGTGTACCAGGGAGCGCCCACGCCGGTCACCTCGTTCATGGCCGTAGCCACGAAGGCGGCCGCGTTCGCGATCCTCCTGCGCTTCTTCGACGAGGCTCTGATCCTCGACCACGACAACTGGGCGCCGGCGCTGGCCGCGCTGGCGGTCACAACGATCGCGATCGGCAACGCCGGCGCAATCGCGCAGAGCTCGCTCAAGCGCATGCTGGGCTGGTCCGGCGTGGCGCAGGCGGGCTACATGCTGGCCGGGGTGATGGTGGGCACGCAGCTGGGCGTGCAGGCCACGGCGTTCTACCTGGCGGTGTACCTGCTGATGAACGTGGCCGCCTTCGCGGTGGTCATCGCGCGCGAGCGGGTGTCCGAGCACGGCGACGGCCTGCGCTCGCTCGAGGGCCTGGGCAGGTCGAGCCCGTGGCTGGCGTGGCCGATGACGATCGCGATGCTGGCGCTGGCCGGGTTCCCCGCCACGGCCGGCTTCATCGGCAAGTTCTATTTGATCGACGCCAGCGTGGAGGGCGGCTACGCGTGGCTGGGCGTGGTGATCGTCGTCGGTTCGATGATCTCGCTGGTCTACTACCTGCGCGTGCTGGCGGTCATGTGGATGGGGCCGGTGGACATCGAGCTGCCGACGGCGCCGCGCAGGCGCGTGAGGGCCGTGTCGGGCTGGTCGCCGGAGGCGGACGCACGCGCCCAGCCGGAGGTGACGGGCGTCGCGGTACTTGCCGCCGCGGCCACGATCGTGCTGGGCGTCGTGCCGCAGCCGCTGTTCCACCTGGCGCACGACGTGGGCACGTCGATCGCCGGGCTGCTGTAGCTAGGGTCGAGCCCCCTCCCGCCTCGCGCGCAGCCGCTCCACGATTCCCCAGGCGCCGAGGGCCGCCGCCGCGGCCACGAACGGGGTCGGCGGCACGGTGTAGCGGGCGATGAGGGTGAGCGTGGCCGCCGGAAGCACGGCCAGCGCGCCGCCGGCGACGGCGAACAGGGCCACGCCGCGGCGGATGCCGGCCGGCGCCGCCACCAGACCGGCCGCGGCCAGGATCACGAACGCCAGCGGCAGAAGGTCGTTCACGCGCTGCGTGTCCTGCCACTCGTCGATGCGCTTCACGCCGTTGCCCACGTGCAGCGCGGCCGCGTCGTAGTCGCGTCGCACGTAGAAGGCGACCGCGCGCTCCGTCTCCGGCGCGCGGCGGGCGATGGAGAAGCGGCCGCCGCCGGTGAAGCGGCGGTGGTCGGCGGTCGGGTCCACGAAGCGCGGCAGCTCCTCCAGCACGATCGACACGTAGTCGAGCGGCTGGGCCAGGATCGCGCGCCGCCCGAACGTGCCCAGCTTTGAGTTGCCGATCGGCGGGTGGCCGTAGGCGGCGCGCGCCGGCGAGCCGTCGAACCAGAGGTAGAAGAGGGAGCCGGGGCGGCGGTCCTTGGGCGTGCGCTCGCACAGCCGCCGGGTGCCCGGCGGAGGCGTGAACTTCGTGCAGTCGGCGAACGGCGCCGAGCGGCCGTAGGCGTTCCAGCCGCTCACGTCGGAGATGCCCGACGTGCGATCGCTCCCGGCCAGACCGGCGGCCAGCGCGTAGCCCCCCAGCACCACGGCCACCGGCAGCGCCACGCAGGCGCCCGCGATCAGGCGGCCGCGCAGGGGTCCGGACACGGCGGCGATCGCCCAGAGCGCCACCAGCGGGCCCACCACCAGCCCCACGTTGCGGAACAGCGCCGCGCTGGCCAGCAGCGCGCCGGCCATGGCCAGCCACGGCGGCCTGCGCGGCCGGTCCTCCAGGCCGCGAACAGCCGCGTACAGCCCGCCCGCCACCAGCGGCATGAACGGCGGCTCCGACAGCAGCGTGTGCTCCAGGTAGACCTGGTCGCCGGACAGGAGGACCACGGCGGCGGGGATCAGCGCCGCCCAGCGCGGCGCGCCCAGCCGCCGCAGCGCCGCATACAGCAGTAGCGCGGCGGCGATCCCCAGCAGGTGCTGGAGGGCGATGGTGGCCTCGAGCCGGTCCCAGATCGCGCGCGTGACCTTGAGGAAGGCGACGTATCCGCTCGGCCCGAAGTGGTCCTGGAACAGCCCGTCGCCGCGGCCGGCGAAGTGCAGGAAGCGGGCCGAGTCCGCGTTGCTGAACACCGCCGGGCGGTACTCGAGCATCAGGAAGACGCGCAGCGCGGCGCCGGCCGCGACCAGCGCGATCAGGCCCGCGTGGGGCCGCAGCCGTGCCAGGCGGGCCAAGGTCAGCCGGGTGGAGCCGGCTTTCGCCGCTCCCACATCTGGATGCGCCCCAGGTCCCGGTACCCGAGTCGCGTGTAGACCGGCTGGCCCATGGCCGTGGCCTGGAGCGTGGTGGTCGTGCAGCCGCGCTCGCGCGCGTCCACCAGCGCCCTGGCCAGCAGCCTGCCGGCCAGGCCGCGGCCGCGCGCCTCGGACACCGTGCCCACGAGCTGGACGCCCGTGTCGCCGTTGCAATCGAAGAGGCCGAGGCAGCAGGCGGGGCGTGCGTCGAGGAGCGCGACGTACGCGTGGAAGCCGGGCGGAAACGCCGGGATCGCCGCCGCGAAGCCGGGCCACCCGTAGGCCGACTCGACCACCGGGTCGAAGTCCGCCGGGACGGGGTCGGGGTGGAGATCGAGGTCGCCGTGCGGCAGCTCGTCCACACCCGCGAGCTCCCGGGCCTGGCCCATCGGGTGCGCGTCCAGAACGTGGCCCGCCGCGGCCAGGAGCTCCCGCGCGCGCTCGTCGCTCTCGTGGACCCACACGGTCCAGGCGCGGACGCCGGCGTCCTCGTAGGCGGCCGCGATCGAGTCCAGGCCGCGCTCGAGCGCGCCGGCGTCGTCGTACACCACCGAGTTGACCACCGAGCGATCGGGCATCGCCGGCACGATCGCGGCGATCGCGCCGGCCAGCTCCAGGGTCGAGCCGCCCACGCTGGCCCTCGCGTTCGCCAGCCAGAAGGCGCGCATCGTGCGGAACATCGGGTCGAGCATCGGCCGGATCATCACACTACGGGGCTTGATCCTCTTCGTAGCGGGAGCGGCGGGAGACCCGGGCGCCGGCCGGCGAGCCCTGCGCGGGCTGCTCGAGCGGCTGCCGTTCTTCCCCGGCGAGACGGTCGAGACGTGGCGGGCGCCGTCGGGCGGTGCCTGGGTGGCATGGGTGGCGCACGGGCCGGAGCGGACGGGGGGCGCCGCATACGTGGCGGCCGGGCCGGAGCGCATCGCGCTGTTCGCCGGCCGGCCGATCCTGTGGGCCGGCGAGCGGCGGGCGGACGGCCGCGCGCCGCTCGACCCCACCGCTTACCTGGACGGCATCCCCGCGGAGCTGGACGGGCGGTTCGCGGCGCTGCGGGCCGGCGGCCACGGCCTGCTGGAGCTCCGCAGCGATCCGCTCGGCGCCTATCCGGTCTACGAGGCCCACGTGGAGGGCGTGCGCTGGGTGTCCAACAACCCCGAGCTCCTGCGCGACGCCCACGGATCGGACGAGCTGGACCCGGACGCGCTGGCCGGCCTTGTCGGCGGGGGCTGGTCGCTGGACGGCCACCCGGTGTGGGCCGGCGTCCGGCGCATCCTCCCCGCGGCGACGGCTGTGCGACCCGGCGGCGGATTGGACCCCGACCGCGCCGCCGCGCTGCTCACCGCCGGCACCCGCGCGCTGGCCGACTGGCCCGGGCGGCCGAGCGTGGTGCCGGTCACGGGCGGGCGCGACTCGCGCCTGGTGCTGGCCGCCGCCCTGGCGGCGGGGATCGAGTTCGAGGCCAACACCGGCGGCGACGAGTCGGCGCCCGACGTGCGGATCGGTCGCACGCTGGCGGAGGTGGCGGGCGTGCCGCACTCGCTGATCGGCGGCGACAGCATGTGGCAGGACTGGCGGCGCGGCGCCGAGCTCGTGGCGGCGATGGCAGCCGGAACGGCCACGCTGGCCGACGCCGCGGGCTTCCCGCTCGCGGCGCGACCCGGCCCGCTGCCGCTGTGGCACTCGGGCCAGGGCGGCGAGATCGCCCGCGCCTACTACGGGCTGGGCGACGGCCTGGACCGCGACGGGCTGGCCGACCGCCTGACCCGCGCGTTCCTGGCGCGGCGGCCGGGCCGCGCCGGCGTGCTGTCGGCCGACGGCCGGGCCCTGGTGCACCGCCGGATCGCGGCCTGGGTGGACGAGCAGCTTGGTGCCGGGATCGCGCCGGTGGACGTGCCGGACATGTTCTACCTGCGCAAGCGAATGGGCACGTGGGCCGGTCCGGGGCACGGCTGCGTGGAGTACGTGCGCGACACCACGTCGCCGCTGTGGTCGGCGCGGCTCCTGCCCGACCTGCTGGGCGCGCCTGCGGCCGAGCGCGCCCGGTACGCGTTCCACCGCGCGGTGCTGGAGCGGCTGTCGGCCGAGCTCGCCGCCGTGCCCTTCGAGGGCGGAGGCGGCTGGCCGCGCCGCGGCGGCGAGCTGGCGCGGCGCGTGGAGCGCGGCCGGACGCTGGCACGAAAGGCCCTGGCCGAGGCGCGGCGGCGGGCGGTGACCGCTCGGCGTCGGAGGTCGGCGGCGGGCACGGGCGCGCCGGGCACGGACCCCTTCGACGCGATCCTCCCGGAGATCCGCGACACGGTCCTGTCCCAGCCGAACCACCCTGCCTGGCCGATCCTGGACCGCGCGCGCGTGGAGAAGCTCCTGGCGAGCGACCCCGCCGCCCTCGACGCGATGAGCCGCTACCACGCCTGGCGCCTGGCGACCGTGTTCGCGGGTCTGCCCCCAGCGGGGCGCTAGTCAGCGACCGTCCAGCGCCCCGGGCAGCTCCGACCGTGCCGAGATCCCGAGCTTGCGGTATGCCCGCCGCAGGTGTCCCTCGACCGTCTTCTCGGTGACGAACAGCGCCTGCGCGATCTCGCGGTTGGCCATGCCGTCCGCCGCCATGGCGGCGGTACGGCGCTCGCCGGCGGTGAGCGAGTCGACGCCTCTCACGGCGGGGCGGCGCGGCCGCGCGCCGGCCGCCACGAGCTCCGCGTGCGCGCGCCGGACGAGGGCCAGCGCACCGCATCGCTGGGCCAGGTCGAGCGCGGTCCGCAGGGGCTCGCGCGCCTCGCGCGCGCCGCCGGCCGCGCGGAGCGCGGCGCCCAGATCCGTCAGGGCCCGGGCGTGCTCGAGCCGCGCCGGGGCGCCCTCCAGCACCTCGACCGCCTCGCGCAGCAGGTCAATCCGGCCGCCATCGAGCTCGGTCAGCGCCTGGGCGCGCAGTGCCATCCCCAGCTCGCGCGGGACCACGAATGCGCTGGCGAGCGCCACCTCCTCCGCCACCAGCCGGCAGGCCTCGTCACGCTCGCCCGACTCGGCCAGCGCCGGAGCGAGCAGCGAGCGCCAGGCGACGACGCCGGGGTTCCTGACCCCCCACTCGCCGATCCGCCACGCCAGCTCGCGGGCCAGCCGTATCCCGTCCTCGACCCGGCCCTGGGCGAAGCGCAGCATCGCCCCGCTCTCGAGCACCGAGTTGAAGCTCCAGCGATGGGGCAGCTCGCCGGTCAGGCCGCGGCGCGCGTACAGCTCCTCGGCGCCCGCCATGTCACCGCGCTCGATCAGGACCTGGATCATCGGCGCGGCGACGAACTCCACCGGCAGCCTGGGGTCCTCGGCCACGATCTCGAGCGGCAGCCGCAGATCGGCCTCGGCCTCCGCAAGCGCGCCCATCCGCAGGTGGATGTTCGACCGGAAGGTCGCGGCCAGCCCGAAGCCGGTCACCGACCCGGCGCGGCGCGCGTCCTCCACGGCCTGGTCCCAGACTCGGAGCGCACGCTCGTAGCGGTTCGCGCCGACCAGCGAGTTGGCGGCGGCGACGTACAGCGTCGGATCGCGCTCGATGTCGAGTCCGCCGGCCGCCAGCGCCCGCTCGGCGATGTCGGCGGCGAAGGACGCGGGCTCCACGCCGCCGATCGCCACCACCGCGATGGTGGCCAGGCGCAGCGGGTCGTCGCTCTCGAGGGCGTGCTCGAACAGCCGCATGATCCGCGGCGCAGCCCGCGATAGCAGGTCCAGGTCCCAGATCGACGTGGCGATCAGCTCGCCCTCGATGCGCGACCTCAGCCCGTCCTGCTCGTCGAGGCCGGCCAGCGCCCGCTCGAGCACGTCCACCGCCTCTTCGAGGCCCGAGTACAGGAACAGCGCCCGGGCCAGCTCGAGCCCGGCGGTCGCGCGCTCGGCCGGGTCGTCCATGGCCTCGAACGCCCGCCGGAGGTGGGTGAGCGATGCGGGGTCGCCGGCCGCCAACTGAGCGGCGCCCAGCTCGCGCACGATCCGGATGCGCGAGCCGTCCTCGGCGCCGTCGAGCGCGCGGCGCAGGTAGCGCGCCGCCATGTCGGGAGCGCCGCGGACCCGGGCCCGCACGGCCGCACG
>DASVQK010000016.1:0-10115 GCA_036389105.1 Thermoleophilaceae bacterium | reverse complement strand
CGCGGCGCTGCTGCTGGTCCCGATGCTGATCGCCGACCCCGGCCGGTTCGGGCTGGCGCAGAAGTCGGTCGGCATCGCCACCACCTTCCAGCACACGGTGACCGCGAGCAACATCTGGTTCCCGTTCGCGCACGGCTCCACCGCGCCCACGATCACGCCGACGGGAGTCGAGGTCACCACGCAGTACTCCCTGTCCAGCGCGATCGGGCACCTCACGCACCCGCTGGTGATCGTGCTCGCCCTGGGCGCGTGCGCCCTGTACGCGCGCCGCCGCCGTGGCGTCGCGCCGGAGGAGGCGCTCCAGCTGATGGCCCTGCTGCTGCTCGTGCGCTGCATCTTCGACCCGCTGACGTACAGCTACCACCACGCTCCCTTCCTGGTCGCGCTGATCGCCTACGAGGCGCTGAGGCGGCGGGTGCCGGTGCTGTCGATCTACGCCATCGCGGCGATCTCGGCGATGACCTACGCGATCGCGCCGATGAAGGACGCCGGCCTGGTCAACGTCTTCTACCTCGCCTGGTCGCTGCCGCTGGCCGCGGTGCTGACCGCGTCGGTGCTGGCGCCGAGACGGCTCGAGGCGCTGCGCTCGCGGCTGGCAGTCACGCGCGGCCAGGCCGTGCCGCAGAGCCCTTAGAGAGGGCAGTCCTCGCTGGTCGGGACGCCGGCCTTCTCGAACGCCTCCAGGGCGACGTCCTGGCTCCTGAAGGCCCTGCGTATCCGCCGCTTGGCCGCCTTGCCGTGAGCCGCGGCGCCGTCAGGGTCGTGCCGCAGAGCCGCCCGGACGGCCTTCGCGAGCTCGCTCATGGACGAATCGGCCTGGCGGTTCGAGCGCTGGGCGTACGTCTTTCCGCGCGCCCCCGAGTCGCTGGAGGGGGATTCCGCCCCGACATCGAGGATCACCTGCTTCAACGTGCGGCGAATCGACGCGATGGTGGTCCTCAGGCGGCGGGCGTTCTTCCGCGAGTGGGAGCGCGACCAGGCTCTCGTGCGCGTATCCATCCTGTCGAAGAGCCTGCACAGCTCCGCGTCGTGGCCGCTCCATGCCTGGTACACCGAGCTGTCGTCGGCGAACGCGGGCGATGCCGGCCACATTCCGCATAGGACGATCGCCGCGAGGCTCAGGAGCGACCGGCGACGGCAGGCGCCGGCGCCTGGACGGCGGGGGTTGTCCATTCAGGCGGACCCGCGCTTCGCGAGCTCGCGCTTCGCTGTCCGCCGGAAGCGTCTGATCTTGCCCAGGTTCTGGCGGTAGCGCCCGAGCGTGCCCCCGGGGGGCAGCTCGAAGCCGCCCACCAGCTTCGCCGGCACAAGCGCCCAGCCGCCGTCCTCCTCGATCAGGTCGCCGCGCACCTGGAAGTTGCGCTGCCAGTTGAAGTCGGGATCGTGGTCGTGAGCCGTCACGCACGCCAGGCCGGCGTGCAGCGGCACGCCGGGGGGCGGGCGGTCGATGCGGATCCGCCTGGCCTCGCGGTCCACGCTGACCGGAACGCGCACGCTGAACGGGAAGCCGTCGGGCGCCACGAGCGTCAGCACCGCGGTCTCGTAGAGCTGTCCCAGCTCGTCGATCCGGGCGTCCCAGGCGGGCTCGCGGCCCAGGGGCCCGGCGAGCGGCGCCGGCGGCTCCTCGTTGTGCCCGGAGCGCACCTCCTCTAGGTGGGTGTCCAGCAGCTCGGGCTCGACGTGGATGCCGCCGCGCCAGACGTACACCCGCTCCGGCCGGACGCGCACGTAGATGCGCGCGTAGTACCAGGTGAAGAAGCGCTGGAGCGGCTTGGGCGGCTGGGCGTCCTTGGTGCCCGGCAGCTTCTCGATCGACTCGCGCATGTAGCGCGCGCGGTTGGCCTCGAGGTCGCGGTCGTCCACGGCCGCCGTGCCCTGCACCAGGACGGTGGAGCCGCCATCCAGGCCGCTGCCGGTCGGGTCCGAGAAGAGCAGCGCCACCTTGGGGTTGGCCGCGGCGTCGTCGGCCTTCTTCGGGTAGCCGAGACCGGTGGTCACGTCGATCGTGCCGGCGGCGGGATCGTGGTACGGCGTGACCGGCCAGGCGATCGGCTGGCCGCTGGCGTCGATCGTGGCGAACTCGGTCGTGATGAAGCGGTCGAAGACCTCCCTCACGTCCTGTGGGAGCGACGCCGTCACGGGCGCGAGTCTAGTGCGCGCAGCCGGCTCGGGCCCACATGCCGCGGTGCGCCGCGCGGGCTTCGGCGGCAGCCCTCCGGAAGGCCGGCGCGAGCGCGTCGTTGGGCGCGATCGCGAGCGGCGTGGCGTAGCCGCGCTCCGCCAGCAGGCGGTTGACCATCCGGCCGTCCGCGAGCCAGACGTAGGCGAGCAGGCGGCCGTAGCGGTCGCGCGCCCGGCGGCCGACGCGGTAGCGGATCTCCGTGCCGCGCGGCAGGAGCGCCTGCGCGAACGCGGAGGCCTCGGGGCCGAAGCACTCGATGCTGCCGCCGTGGACCTCGGGCGTGTCGATGCCGATCAGGCGGACGCCGCCCAGGCCGGCCAGGCGGACGGTGTCGCCGTCGACGACGCGCTGGACGCGGGCGTGGGCTGCGCCTTTGAAGGACGGGTCGCCGGCGCGGTCGCGGCTCCGCGCGACCAGGAGGGCCGCGACGCAGACGGCGGCAATGAGGAAGGGAAGGGGCGAGCGGCGGCGGAGCATCTCACTTCTTTAAGTGCTCACCGTCGGGATCTCACCCCGGCGGCACCCACCGGCCTGACTTAGGGTCGCTATGCGACCTCAAGTCAGGAAAGCTCAGTTCTCGGAGCCGAGCCTGTCCCAGCAGTAGATCTGGACGGCTTCCGCTGCCAGGTCGATGCAGCGCGGCTCGGACAGCCACGGCAGCACGGTGGAGAGCGCCTGCTCCTCGCTGGCGCCGGAGTCGAACGCCTCGTCGCCGCGGAAGCCGGCGGCGATCCGCAGTGCCTCGCGGCGGTGCTCGCCGAGGCCGGAGAAGGCCTTGAGCAGGAAGTCCTTGTTGGCGACGGGCTGGCCGACCTCGAGGGCCGCGTGCCACGCCGCGAGCATCGACAGGTCGTCGTCGTCGAGGTCGTCCACGGCCTTGGCGTAGTGGACCTCGAGCTCGTCGTCGGGGATCTCGTCGACCCACGCGCGGACCACCTCTCCCAGCAGCTGCCGGCGCGCTTCGCGGCCGACCGACTCCGCCACCACGCGGATGGCTTCCTGTGGCTCGATGAAGCAGAGGGGCATCGGGTGTCGGGTCTCCCTTGACTTGGACGGGACGGGTCGGCCCCAAGGTAAGGGCGGGTCCCGACGGAAAAGCGGCGAGCGGGAGGCCGGACTACGGCGACGCCGGGGAGTCTGCTTCCAGGCGGCGGATGAGCTCGTCGAGCCGCAGCTCCTCCAGGCCGTGGCCGACGGCGTCCAGCTCGCCGGCCGCGAACTCGATCAGGGTCTTGCCCTCGGCGCACAGCTCGAGCGTCTCGCGCAGACCGGCCTGGTTCGAGTCGAGCCGGGCGATGATCTGCTCCAGCCGGTCGACGGCCGACTCGTAGGTCATGGCCTCGATGGTGGTCATCGGTCCTCCTCTGGTTTCCGTTCGGCGACCCGCGCCGGCACGGTTCCACCGGCCATCCGCAGGTCGAAGCTCTCGGCGCGCCGCAGCGCGGCCGCGTCGCCCAGCGGCTCGCCGGCGCCATCCAGCGCGAGCGCGTAGCCGCGCTCCAGGGTTCGCTCCGGGTCGTGCGCGCGCAGCGCGGCGGCCGTTCGGGCCAGCCACTGCGCGCGGCGCTCGGCCGCGGTCCGCGAGGCGCGGTCGACGCCCGCCGCCCGGGCGGCCAGCGCGCGGCGGTCGGCCGTGGTGGCCGATCGGGCGGCCGCGGCCTTGCGGCGCATGACCGTGCCGGCGACGCGCCGCTGGTACTCCCGGCGATCCGCCACCCCGCGCGCGGTGGCGGCTCGCAGCTCGCGCGCGAGCTGGTGAAAGCGCCGCCGGTGGCGGTGCAGGTGCTCGCGCGGCGCGCGCGACGCCCCGGCGAGCGCGCGGGCGCGGCCCACCACGGCGGAGCGGCCGGCGGCGTCGACGCGGGCGGCGGCCGCGACCAGGCTCGCCCCGGCGGCGGCGCAGTCGACGCCCACGGCGGCCTCCGCCGCGTGGGTGGGCGTGGAGCAGCAGACCGCCGCCACGTCGTCGATCAACGTGCGGTCCACGTCGTGTCCCACCGCGCTGATCACCGGCACCGGCACGAGCGCGACCGTGCGGCAGAGGGTCTCGTCGCAGAAGGCCCACAGGTCGGCGATGCTGCCACCGCCGCGGGTGACCACGATCGTGTCCACGCGCGCGTACGCCGCCAGGTCGCGTATCGCCGCGGCGATGGCGGGGGCGGCGCGCCGGTCCTGGACGGGGGCGTAGCCCCAGACCACGGTGCCGCGCCACGCGCGCCGCTCGAGGCCCGCCAGGAAGTCCCGCCGCGCCGCGCCGCCCTCGGCCGTGACCACGCCTATGCGCCGCGGCAGGCGCTGCCGCGGCAACCGCTTCTGCGGCTCGCAGAGCCCCTCCGACGCCAGCTGGCGCCGCAGGCGCGCGAGGCGTGCCAGCAGGTCGCCCTCTCCGGCAAGGCGCAGGTCCTGCACGCGGAACGCGAACCGCGGCGACGCGCTGGCGCTGCCCGGGTAGAAGTCGGGTCCCCCCGCCGCCACGACCTCCACGCCGTCGCGGAGCTCGTCGGCGCGCAGGCCGAGCCGGTCGAAGTCGGTGCGCCACATGGCGCACGGCATGGCACCGTCGGCGTCGCGCAACTCGAAGTAGACGTTGGGGCCCGCGCCGATGCGCACGCCGGTGACCTCGCCGATCAGGCAGACCCGCGCCCGCCGCCGCATCTGGTCGCGGACCACCGCCGCGTAGCGGCCGACGGCGAACGGCCCCGGGTAGCCCGGGACTCCGGCAGCCGTCTCGCGCGCGCGATTGCGCAGAACCTCGCTCATTTCACGAGGGTATGGCCGGGGCCGGATGTTCCCGCAAGGTGCGGTCGGGGCCCCACTCGCACAGCGCGGCCCTGCCGGGACAGGTGATGCACAACTCGCGGTGCGGCTCGCGGGTGGGCTCGAAGCGCCCCTCCAGCACGCCCGACGCCAGCTCCAGCAGCCTGCTCTCCAGAGCCGCGGCATCGGTCGCCGCGAACGTCTCCTCCACCGGGGCGTCGGGCGCCTCCAGGAAGCAGTAGGCCACCGTTGCCCGCGGCGCGCCGGAGCGCAGCGCCGCCAGCCCGTAGACGAGCCTCTGCGTGGCATAGCGGTCCGCCACGATCGGTGCCGGATCGGCCCCCTCCAGCGGGTCGGTCTTGTAGTCGACGACGAGCACCCCGTCCTCCTCCTCGACGTGCACGTCGAGCACGCCGTTGACCAGGAGCGCCTGCGGCGCGCCGGGCGCCACGGCCAGCTCGAACGCGAACGGGAGCTCGCGCCGCGCGCGCCGGCCCGCCGCCACCCGCTCGCGCAGCGGCGAGCGCGCGAAGGCGTCGACCAGGCCGCGGATCCGCTCCACCTCCTCGGGCGTGACGGGCGCGCCGTGCGCCTGGATGCGCGCCTCCACCTGCTCGAAGGGCGGCGCCGCCGGACGCTCGAAGTCGAACGACTCGAGCAGCTCGTGCACGAGCGTGCCGCGCAGGAGCGCCGAGACGCCGGGCGGCTCAGCGGGGGGCGGCGGCCGATCCTCCAGCGACAGCACCATCTGCCCGGCCCCGCTGGCGGCCGCCCGCGCCAGCGCGGGCGAGCGGTCGGGGCCGCGCAGGCCGGCCACGCGCTCGAGGTAGAAGCGGTAACCGCACCGGTTGTAGCCCTCGAGCGCGGAGTAGCTGAGCCGGGCGACCGGGAGCGAGCGCGGAGCGGGGACGCGGGTGAACGCGGGCGGAGAAGCCGGCGGCGCGCCCGGCTCCCCGTCGTATTCGGGCGCGGCACCCGGCGCCGCCGGCACCCTGCCGGCGGGCAGGAGGTCCTCCACCGTGTCCGGCGTGAGCAGCGCGCAGCGCACGCGCAGCTCGCCCAGCCGGTCCACCTGGCGCTCGTCCACGCCCAGATGAGACTCCGAAAGCAGATCCTTCGCCCCCGGGGCCAGCGCCCGCCAGATCCAGTCCGCCGGAACGCCGAGCGGGCGCGGCTCCGGCCACCTCTCGGGATCGACCGCCCCGCTGAGGATCAGGTGCTCACGCGCGCGGGTCATCGCCACGTGGAAGATCCGCCGCTCCTCCTCCTCGGCGCGCTCGGTCTGCTCCTGCTTGAGCCGCTCCCAGTCGAGCGCGCCGCGGGTCTCCCCCGACAGCGACGCCAGCCGCAGCCCCACGCGCCCGTCCTCCGACACCTCCAGGCCGCTACCCGAGTCGCCCTTGCCCGAGCGCCCGAGGTCGGCCACGCACACCACCGGGAACTCGAGCCCCTTGGCGGCGTGCACGGTCATCAGGCGAACCGCGGGGTCGCGCGACTCGCCCTCGACCGGCGCCTCGCCCTCGCGGGCGCCTAGCAGGCGCCGCTCGTCCAGGTGGTCGATGAAGCGCCGCACGTCGCGCCCGCCGTCGGCCTCGAACCGCCGCGCCAGGCGCATCAGCTTGCGCACGTTGGCCAGGCGCCGGTCGCCGGCGGGCATGGAGAGCACCACGCGGTCGTAGCCGGAGTCGGTGACCGCGCGGTCGATCAGGGCCTCGAGCGACAGCCGCGGCGCGCGCGCCCGCTCGTCCGCGAAGCGCCGGACGAAGGCGGCCAGCCGCTCGCGGTCGCCGGGCTCGATCGCGGCCGCCAGCCCGCCCGACCCGTCGCCGTCCGGGAGGAACCCGGCCGCCAGAGCCCACCACAGCCCGCGGTGCAGCGCGCGCGAGCGCAGGCGCAGGCACGCGACGGTTCCGAGCGACACTCCCGCCAGCGGCGACGCCAGCACCATCGTCAGGGCCAGCTCGTCGAGCGGGTTGGCCAGCGCCGCCAGGTACGCGCGCAGGTCGCCCACCTGCTGGGCCTCCCACCAGCCGCGCGCCCCGTGTGCGTACGCGGGGATGCCGCGCTCCACCAGCGCGCGCTCGTACACGGCCATGTCGCTGCCGGCCCGCATCAGGAGGGCCACCTCGTCGTAGCCGTACGGCCCGTCCGGCCCGGCCACCGCGGCGATTCGCTCCGCCAGCAGGCGCGCCTCGGCCAGCCGCCACGGCGGCAGCTTCGAGGGCGCCGGCCCGAACGGCTCCTCGCCGAAGGCCTCCTCCCAGCGCTTCCTGCTGCCGTCCACCAGCAGGAGCTCCACGCTCGGGTCCACCCGCGGGGGCCCAGCCGGGGCGGCGCCGGGCGGCGGCACGAGCGGCTCGAAACCGCGCTCCGCCCACACCGCGCCGAAGGTGGCGTCGACGGCGGCCAGGACCTCCGGGCGGCTGCGGAAGTTCGCGCGCAGCGCTACCGCCCGACCCATCTGCTCGGCGGCGGCGCGCCGGTCGCGGAACAGCTGCACGTCGGCGTGCCGGAAGCCGTAGATCGACTGGTCCTCGTCGCCGACCGCGAACAGGTTGTCGTGGGCGACCAGGTCCAGTAGCTCCGCCTGAAGCGGGTTGACGTCCTGGAACTCGTCGACCATCACCTGCGCGTAGCGCTCCCGCAGCGCCCCGCGTATGCCCGCGTCCGCGCGCACGAGGTCGCGGGCGCGCAGCTCGAGGTCGTCGAAGTCGAGCGCGGAGCGCCCGTCCTTCAGCGTCGCGTAGTGCCGCGCGAACAGCGCGAGCAGGCGCGCGAGCAGGGCGTGGTCGGCAGCCGCGCGCGTGGCCTCGCAGTACGTGAGGTACGCGGCGTGAGCGTCCGCGAGCTCCTGGAAGACGGGCGTGCCCAGCGCCCTGGTCGAGCCGCCCTTGACCGCCCACTCGGCGATGTCGGCGGGGTCCGCCAGCTGGTCCTCGCCCAGGGCGCGCAGCGAGCGGTCGCAGCGCTCCAGCGTTCCCAGCGCCCTGTCGACGGTCTTGCCGGCCCCCGCTTGCGGGCCCAGCTCGCGCACGGCCTCCCGCACGGCGAGGGCCAGGCGGTCGCGCTCGCCGCCGTCCGCCGGCGGGTCGAGCGGCGGCAGCGCCGGCTCCTCCCCCCTGCTTCGCAGGCGGCCGTGCACGGTGGTGACCATCGAGCGCAGCCGGTCGGGCGTGTAGGTGGCCGCGAGGTCCAGGGCGTCCCCCGCCCCGGCCTCGGCGAGGAAGTCCGCGAGGGCCAGGTCGAACGCGTCGATCGCGATCCGCGCCGCGCCCGGCTCGTCGAGGACGACGTACTCGGGGTCGAGCCCGGCAGCGAGGGCGCCCGAGCGCAGCACACGCGAGCAGAAGGCGTGGATCGTGGATATCGCGGCGCCCTCGGCGTCGCGTGCCAGCTCGCGCTCGCCGAGCTCCAGCAGGCGGACGCGCACGCGCGACCTCATCTCGGCCGCGGCCTTCTCGGTGAAGGTGATGGCCAGGATCCGGTCCACCGCCAGGCCGTCCTCGCGCACGGCGGCCACGAAGCGCTCCACCAGCACGCGGGTCTTGCCGCTGCCGGCCCCGGCGCGGACGAACAGCGAGCCGTCGCGCCGCTCGACCGCCTGGCGCTGCTCGGGGGTCAGGTCGATGCTCATCCCTCCACCCGGCAGATCGACGGGTACGAGCAGCCGCCGTTCCAGGCGCACGTCCCGGGGCACGGCCTGACCTCCCCGGACCGCATCCGGCCGGCCAGCTCCAGTGCTCGCTCGCGCGCCCGCTCGAGCTGCTCCTCGATCTCCTCGCGGCTCTTGAAGTCGCGGTCGCCGAAGCCGCCGCCCAGCTCCTGCCGCAGCTCCTCGAGCACGATGCCGCGCGACAGCCGCTTGGGTCCCGACAGCGGCACGTACACGCCGCCGGCCGGCTCCAGGCCCAGGAGCTCGCGCACCGCGATCATGTACAGGGCCACCTGGAGCCGGCGGTCGCGCTCCCATGACGCGACCGGATGCACCCGCTTGCCGCTCTTGTAGTCGCGCACGAGGAAGTAGCCGTCCCAGGTGTCCACGCGGTCGATGCGGCCGCGCACGGCCAGGCCGTCGCCGACCTGCACGGGCGGCCTCAGCGAGCCCTCCATGCCGAACTCGAGCTCCAGCTCCGCGGGCTCGAACGCGCCGCCGGCCTCGGCCTCGGCGCGCAGGTGGCGCAGGAGGTCGAACTCGAGCCGCCGCACCGCCGTGCGGACGCGCGTGGCCGTGGGTGAGATCCGGAACTCGCCCTCGCGCTCGCGGAGGGCGGCGAGCAGGATGCGCTCGGCCGCCGGGAGCGAGTCGGGCGTGACGCGGCGCGAGCCGGTCTCCCCCGCCAGCCGTCTGTAGGTGAGCTCGAGGACGGCGTGGGCGTAGCGGCCGCGCACCATCGGCTCCGGGTCCGGCTCGAGCGCCTCGGGGTCGAGGAAGCGCTCCACCAGCCACTTGACCGGGCAGTCCGAGTACGACTCGAGCGCCGCCGCCGACAGCCGGTCGCGCGAGCGCAGCTCCTCGAGCACCTCCACCGCGTCGAGCCGCTCGGGCGGGGGCGACGAGCGGTCGGGGCCGGCCAGCGCCATCGCGCGCTCCCACTCGACCGCGGTCGGGGCGTCCTCCGGGCTCCACGTGACCTGGGCCAGCGGGCGCCTGCGGAGGTTCCCGTCCAGCTCCGCGGCGTCCAGCACGTCGCGCACGTCGTCCACCAGGAACGAGCGCACCTGCGGCGCGCCCTCCTCGTCGGTGTCGCGCCAGCTGAGGGCCAGCAGCCGCTCGGCGCGCGACGCGCACGCGTAGAACAGGTAGCGCTCGCGCGCCGGACGGTCGTCGCGGAAGGGCAGGACGAGGCCGCTGGCCTGCGCCAGCTCGCGGCGCTCGTCGTCGGAGAGAAACGGCTCGGGCTGCGGCGGGCGCGGGAACTCGCCCTCCTGGAGGCCGCACACGAAGACCGCGTGGAAGCGGCGCGCGCGGATCGATTCCGGGCGGGCCACCTGCACCCGGTCCGGCGCGGGCTCGAAGCCGAGCCGCACGGGCAGCTCGGCGAGCAGGTCGTGCAGACGCTCGCGGGCGGGCGCGACTCCCGACCCCTCCAGCGCCGCGACCTGCGTGAGGGCGGCCCGCAGCGCCTGTCGGGCGCTCGGGTCCTCGGCCTCGTCGTCCGTGAAGACGTGCGCCCGG
>DASVQK010000015.1:0-7743 GCA_036389105.1 Thermoleophilaceae bacterium | reverse complement strand
CGGCGGCCAGCGCCGCGGCGCCGTTGACCAGCCCGATCGGCCACCAGAACCCGCCGTGCGCCCGCTCCTCCTCCACCTGGGCGCTCAGTCCGGCGGCGCGCAGGCGCTCCGCGATCCACTCGGCCGCCCGGCGCTCGCCCTCCGACGCCGACGGTCGCTCGTACGCCGCCAGCTCGTGGACCACGCCCTCGAGCAGGGCCCGGCGGCCGCCTACGCCCGCCGCTGTCGCGCCGTCCGCGCTCACACGCCGGGGCGGGCGGCGGCGGAGTCGGAGACCAGCCGCTCCGGCGGCCCGTCCAACTCGATGTCCGCCGTGCGCGCCACGCGGGCGACCGTCATGTACTGCCCGATCACCAGCAGGAGCTCCACGACCTCGCGCGGCGACAGGTGCTCGCGCACGACGGCGAAGGTCTCGTCGGACGCGCGCACGTCCTCCACCACCGAGGTGGTGAAGCGCAGCACCGCGCGATCGACGTCGGCCAGCGACTCGTGGTCCAGCTCGTAGCGGTCCACGGCGTCCACCTGCTCCCGGCTCGATCCCTCCGCCAGCGCGATCGGCGCATGCTGCACCCACTCGTACTCGGCGCCGGAGAGCCGCGCCACGCGCAGGATCGCCAGCTCGCGCAGGCGCGCGTCGAGCTCGAGCGACGAGAGGAGCGCGCCGCCGAACGCCAGCCACGGCCGGAACGCCGTCTCCGCGTTGGCCATCATGCGGAACACGTTGAGCGGCGGCACGCGCTCCAGCGCGGTGCGCACGCGCTTGGGCGCCGACTCTGGATCGACGTAAGGCAGCCGGGCCACGGCGGCAGCCTATGGAAAGTCGGCGCGCGCGGGGGCCAGGACGCGCGCGATCCACGCGGGCAGCTCCGCCATGTAGCGCGGGTCCACCGAGTGCGCCATCGGCGTCTCGCGGTAGGTCACGTCGGCGCCCGCGCGCTCGAGCCGCTCGCTGGCGGCCCTCCCCCACTCCACGCCGATGATCGGGTCGTACGTGCCGTGGCCGATCGCCACCGGGTAGCCGTCCAGGCGCTCGAGGTCGAGCGCGAAGCCGTCCACCTCGGGCATGAAGCCGCTGAGCGCGATCAGTCCGGCCGGGCGCGGCCGGCCGGCGCCCAGGCCCAGCGAGTACGTCATCACCGTGCCCTGCGAGAACCCGCCCAGCACCAGGCGCTCGTGCGCGAGCCCGTGCTCCGCGAGGAACCCGTCGAGCCAGCCCGCGGCGGTGGCGAAGGTGGACCGGAAGGTGGCGGGATCCGGGTGGCCCACGCTCCGGGAGACGTACCAGTGCGCGCCGCCGGGCGGTAGCGCGAGCGGCGCGCGCGGCGTCGCGCCCACGAGCCGCCGCTCCGGGTCGAGCATGTCCAGGAGCGGTTCCAGGTCGTGCTCGCTCGTGCCGCGGCCGTGCAGCAGCACGAGCGCGCCCTCGGGCTCGCCGGCCGGCGGTCGGACGACGTGGGTGAGGCCGTCGGCGGGCACCGCGCTCAGGCTATCCCGTGGCATGCTGCCGCCGATGAGCGAGACCGACGTGGCCCGCGCCGCCGCCGCCGCGGCGGCCCTCGAGCGCATCGAGGAGGGGATGACGATCGGGCTGGGCTCGGGCCGCGCCGTGTGGAAGGCGATCGAGCTGGCGCGCGAGCGCTGGCCGGGCGGACCGCCGCTCCGCGCCGCGTTCGCCTCAGAGCGGACGGCCGAGCTCGGCCGCCAGGCCGGCATCGAGGCGGTGGAGCTGGACGGCGGCGTGCGCCTGGACGTGGCGATCGACGGCGCGGACGAGGTGGACCCCGCGCTCGGCCTGATCAAGGGCGGCGGCGCCGCGCTCCTGCGCGAGAAGCTGGTGGTGGCCGCGGCGGAGCGGTTCGTGGTGGTGGCGGAGGCGCGCAAGCGGGTGGCGCGGCTGGGCGAGACCTTCCGCCTGCCGGTCGAGGTGGTGCGCTTCGCGTGGCCCGACACGCGCCGCCGCGTGCTCGAGCTGGTGCCCGAGGCCGAGCTGCGCACGGGCGACGACGGCGCGCCGGTCGTGACCGACGAGGGCCATCACCTGCTGGACTGCGCGCTGCCGGCCGGCGGCGACGTGGCCGCGCTGGGCCACGCACTGAAGGCGACGGTCGGCGTCGTGGAGCACGGACTCTTCCTGGGGATGGCCGACGAGGCGCTGCTGGGGCGCCCCGACGGCGGCGTGGACGTGCTGACCGCGTCCTAGCCGCCGCTACTCCCGCTGGAGCCCGGCCTCGCGGCAGCCCTCCTCGAGCCGCTCGAGCCCGAAGCCGTCAACCGGTCCGAGCGCGCCCGTGCCCTCCAGCCCGCTCGTGGCGGCGGTGGCCGCTCCCCACGCCAGGATCCGCCCCGTGAAGTCGTAGCCGTTGTCGCCGCTGACCCGGACCTGGGACAGCTGCCGGCCGGACGCGTCGCAAGCCACGGCCACGATGTACGAGCCGCTCTTGGCGCGCGTCTCGGCGTCGGGCCCGCCGGTCGATCCCTTGACCGCCCGCGACATGACGGCGTCGAGGCCGGCCTTCACGCCGGGCAAGGCGGTGGCCAGGCCGAGCGCCGCCGACATCGCCTGGAGCGGCCGCGACAGCGGGCCGAACCAGCCCAGGTAAACGTCCACCTCGCGCACGCTCGGGTGCAGGCGCGGCAGCGCGAAGTGCTCGGAGGAACCGACCGAGATCGCCGGGCGCGAGGTGCCGTTCACGTCGAAGCTGGCCAGGCGCCTGCCGCCGCGCTCGGTCTGCAGCCGGCCGTCGCGCCACGCGTACGCGGGCTCCAGCATCGCCCCGGCGGCCGAGGCCTGCGTGCCGCCGCTCATCCCGCCGCCGGTGTCGCCGGTCATGAAGTAGCCGATCGCGACGCGCACCGCCGCCTCGCCGGCCTCGCGCAGCGCCAGCGCGCCGGCCAGGTTGCCGGGCACCCAGTCGTAGCCGAAGGCGGTGACCATCCCGCAGCCGGCCTCCTGCGCCCGCGGCCCGTACTCCTCGAACACCCGGCGGATGAAGGGCGGCTCGCCCGTCGAGTCGAGGTAGTGCGCCCCCGCCGCCACGGCGGCCTCCGCCGCCGGGTCGCCCCAACGGGCGAAGGGCCCGACGGTGGACACCAGCACGTCGCCGCGCTCCACCAGCGCGCCCACCGACTCCGGGCGCGACACGTCCGCCACCGCGATCTCGAGCCCGCCCAGCGAGTCGCCCATCTCGCGCAGGCGGTCGACGCTCCGCGCCGCCAGGACCGGCCGCTCGCCGCGCTCGACCAGGGCCTCGGCCACCAGCCGGCCCGTGTACCCCGTCGCGCCGAAGAGAACTATTCGCCCGGCCATCGCGGCCGGAGCCTACCTGCCGCCGCTACGAGGCCGGCTCGCCGGCGGCGGGCGCCTCGAGCACCCACTCCTCCGGCACCTGCTCATCGCGCTCCGCGCCGACGGCCTGGCCGTCTGACGGATCGCGCTCCCGCCCGTCGCCGAACACCTCGAGCCAGACGGTGGCCTTGTCGGGCGCCAGCGGACGGCTCAGGTAGTACCCCTGCGCGTAGTCGCAGCCCAGCGCTCCGAGCGCGTTGAAGCTCTCCGCGTCCTCCACGCCCTCGGCGACGACCTTCAGCCCCAGGTTGTGCCCGAGGTCGATCGTCGACTGCACGATGGTCGCGTTGCCCGGGTCCTCGGCCATCTGGAGCACGAACGACTTGTCGATCTTGATCGAGCTGACCGGCAGGCTCTGAAGGTACGCGAGCGACGAGTAGCCGGTGCCGAAGTCGTCGACCGTCAGCGCCACGCCCATCTTGTTGAGGCGGGTGAGGATGGTCATGGCGCGGCGGTGGTCGGACATGATCGTCGACTCCGTGATCTCGAGCTCGAGCGACCCGGGCGGGAGCCGCCAGCTCGTGAGCAGGCGCGCCAGGTCGTTCGGCAGCCGGAGGTCGATCAGGTTCTGCATCGACAGGTTGACCGCCACGCTCACCTCCAGGCCGCGCGTACGCCAGGCGTTGCACTGGCGCAGCGCCGAGTCGAGCAGGTAGAGCGTCATCGGGCGCAGCAGGTTGGAGCGCTCGGCGAGCGGGATGAACTCGTCCGGGGAGAGCAGGCCGCGCTCGGGGTGGTGCCAGCGGGCCAGCGCCTCGACGCCCTGCGCCAGGCCGGTCTGAAGGTCCACCTTCGGCTGGTAGTACAGGACCAGCTCGGTCTCGTCCATCGCGCGCCGCAGCTCGCCGATCAGCGCCAGGCGGCCGGCGTCGTGGCGGTGCTCGTGCCGGCGCGCGTCGTAGAACTCGTAGCCCGAGCGGTTCTCCTTGGCCATGTACATCGCCACGTCGGCGGCGCGCATGACGCTCTCCACGGTCTGGCCGTGCTCGGGGAAGATGGCGATGCCGATCGAGCCCTCGCACTGGAGCGCCAGGCCGCCCACGACCACCGGCTCCTCGAGCACCTTCAGCACGCGGCGCACGACGGGGACGATCGACTGGCGGTCGGGCACCTCGGGGAGCAGCAGCGCGAACTCGTCGCCGCCCAGCCGCGCCACCGTCTCGGTGTCGCGCAGCACGCTGTGGAGCCGCGAGCCGATGCGCTGGAGCAGCAGGTCGCCGTTGTGGTGGCCCAGCGTGTCGTTGACGTCCTTGAAGCGGTCGAGGTCCATGATCATCACGCAGCCCATCTTCTTGCGCCGTCCGACGCCGGTCATGGCGCCCTCGATCAGGCTCTGGAACATCGTGCGGTTCGGCAGGCCGGTGAGACCGTCGGACAGGGCCTGCTCCTCCTTCTCGGCGGCCTGACGGCGCAGCCGCGAGGACGCTCCCGCCACCACCGCCACGAGGGCGCCCCAGAGCAGCGCGAGGCCCAGGATCAGCTTGAAGTAGAGCGTGCCGGTCTCGCGCTCGATCTGGCGTGCGATCGGTCCGTACGGCAGCCAGACCTCCACCGAGCCGGTGGGGGGAGCCGCCTCGTCCAGCCGCAGCGGGGAGAACACGCGCAGGACGCGGCCTAGGGCGGCGTCGGTGCTCGCCGG
This sequence comes from Thermoleophilaceae bacterium, assembly GCA_036389105.1. Lineage (GTDB taxonomy): Bacteria > Actinomycetota > Thermoleophilia > Solirubrobacterales > Thermoleophilaceae > AC-37. The sequence continues at coordinate 2,758 of DASVQK010000015.1, read as the reverse complement.
GTCCCTGCTCAGGTCCTCGACCTTCGAGACGACATTGCCGTTCAGCGCGGCCTGGGCCTCGCCGACGGCGGCGTTGGTGCCCACCAGCGCGTGGTTGTCGGAGTAGACGATGGTGCCGTCGCGGTCGCGCAGGGTCACGCGGGCCACCTCGGTGTCGCCGCGCACGTCGGCCAGGGAGGAGTCCAGCTGGCGCTGAGCATCGGCCGACAGGGCGTGCGCCAGCTGGCTCTGCGAACGAAGCGTGGAGTTGACCGCGAGGTCGCCGGCCGTGCGCGCGCGCTGCTGCGCCGCGTCGATCGCCCGGTCGTGCGCGTATGAGCGGACCGTCTGAACGAGGAAGACCCCGACCAGCACGACCGGGATCAGGCTGAGCAGGCCGAACTCGATCAGCCAGCGGCGCTTCTGCTTTACGCTCGCTTCCACGGCGCGATTGCTAGTCGCCGTCGCCGTGGCCGTGGTGGCGGCTGTGACGCTCCACCGGCAGCGAGTAACGCGAGGGGCGTGTCGGGACGACTGGGTTCTCGATCTGGCGCAGGCGCCCGATCAGGTCGGTCCACTGCCCGGGCTTGAGCACGGCCTGCGCCTGCTTGCCCAGCTTCTTGTCGTTGCTCCCGAACATCGGGTGGAAGCCGACGTGGATGTGGTTGTAGTGGTCCGACATCGACAGGCTGTTCCGGCCGAGCGAGAGCAGCGAGATGATCTGGTGCGGCTGCATCGTTCCCTGGAGCGTCATCAGGCGGCGCACGGTCTGCTCGGTGATGCCGCCCTTGTCCTGGTGGCCCAGGATCGGGATGCCGTTGACGGCGGAGATGTCCACCGCGTTGCCCGAGGAGTGCTCGGACACGTTGCCCGACGCGGTGAGGTAGCCGTGGTTGCCCTTCAGCGAGCTGACGGTGGGGTTGAGCCCCGACTCGGCCAGGAACTCGAGCACGGCGAGCACGCGGCGGTCGATCTGCCCGGTGCGGATGTCCTCGCGCCCGCCGGGGTAGAACTTGATCCGGTCGTCGCCCAGCACGCGCTTCTCCAGCTGCGCCTTGGGCATCATCAGGATCTGCCCGATCGAGACGTTCGAGTTCTTGAGGACGTTCTTGCCGTGGGCGCGGTAGACGGCGGTGGACTCGAGCAGCTTCCAGCCGTCGAGGATCGGCTTGGGGTCGATCCGCGGGGCGCCCTTGCCGGCGGGCCGGATGGCGAAGTTCATGTGCGCGGCTCGGTTGGGCTCCGGCCGGCCGACGCGGCCGAGGAGCGTGCCGGCGATGACGCGCGCGCCGGGGCGCAGCTTGCGCAGCGTGGAGTTGCGGGCGTTCAGGCCGAGGTTCGGGGTGAACATGCCGGAGTGCGTGGAGAAGCCGCCGTTCGCCGCCTGCTCGTCGAACATCTGCTCGAGCCCGCCCTCCTGCCTGGCGGCCGGGACGGCCGGGTGGGCGAACACGCGGCGCTTGGCGACGGCGCGCGGGCCGCTGTGAGCCGCGATGGCGCGCGCCTCGTTGCCCGTCGGGCCGGGGTTCTTCTTGGGCACCGGGTAGTACTTCTCGACCGAGCCCAGGCCCGAGTAGGTGTACTGGTTGCCGTACACGTCCTGGAGCACCACGTAGTCGCCCAGCTTGCGCGTGTGCGCGATCCGCTGGACCTGGCCGTCGTTGACGGCGACGATGGGGGCGCCCTCCGCGGAGTAGATCTCGATCAGGTGGCGCGTGATGTCGTCCTTCACCACGTTGGCGGCGTTGCCGTGCTTGACCCTGCGGACGGCCGTGCGCTCGTCGATGTTGTCGGCGTAGCGGGCGTGCGCGGCCACCGGGAAGCGACCCTCGGTCAGGCCCGTCAGCGAGCCCACCACGTCCACCGGCACGCCGGCCAGCAGCTTGGCCCGGAGCATCACCGAGTCCACGTACCAGCCCGCGTGGTTGTAGGCGAAGATGCCGCGCCGGATGTCCTTCTGGCCGCCGGCGGCCTTCAGGTACTTGGCGGCGGCGAAGATGGCGTCGACCGGGTTGTACGGATCGCGCCTGCCGTCCTTGTTGGCGTCCACGCCGTAGGTCCGCCACGTGGCGGGCATGAACTGCATCCAGCCGAGGGCGCCGGCGGACGAGACGTTGAGGTTGCGGCCGTAGTCGGTCTCGATCTCGTTGATCGCGGCCAGCACCTCCCAGCGGATTCCGTACTGGGTGCCCGCGGCCTGGTAGATCGGCAGCAGGAAGATCGGCACGCGGAACTTCTGGATCACGAAGTTGGGAACGCCGCGAGCGCCGGCGGGACCGGGCAGCGCGTCGAAGAAGCTGGGGTTGGAGCGCGCGGGCGAGCCGTCGCTGTGGCGCAGGCGCGGGGCGCGGGCGACGGTGCGTCCGCCGCTCACGTGGCGCGGCGCGGGCTGGCGGACCACGCCGTGACGGGTCCGGGAGCGATGCTGCTCGCTGGCGTGCTGGCGGCTGGACTCGCGGCGCTGCTCCTGGCCGCTGCTGCTCGCGGGCGGGGTGGCCGCGGGGGCCTCCTGCGGAGCGGGGGTGGCGCTGCCGCCGGCCTCGTTCTGCGGCACGGTCGCGCCGCCGGGCCCGGCGGGCGCGCCCGCGGCGGTCACCGGGGCCTGGGCGGCGTGCAGGTCCTGCGGCGGCACGAGGCAGCCGGCGGCCGGATCGAGGCGGACGCCCGGCCGGCAGGCCTCGGTTGCCAGGTCGACCTGGGTGTCGCGGACGATGTGCTCCACGGAGCCGTCGGCGTGGTTGACCTTGATCATCGCGGCGTCGGCCAGGGCCCCCGAGGG
>DASVQK010000014.1:0-16520 GCA_036389105.1 Thermoleophilaceae bacterium | reverse complement strand
GATCAGGCGCTCCGGGGTGTCGATCAGCGTGCCCAGGCGGCCGAACAGCTCGCGGATCTCGTCCTCCGGGCCATCCGCTGCGTGGGGGCCCGGCGCGTAGCAGACCACGCCCTGGCGCACCTCGACCGGGATGCTCGGCATGAAGCGGTAGACGGGCTTGCCGGGGTAGGCCTCGGCCACGGCCTCGGTCGTCACGCCGCCGAGGATCGAGACCACCGCGCCGGCGTGGTCGCGAATCTCGTCCGCGACGGCCTCCAGCTGGGCCGGCTTGTGGCAGAGGACCACCGCGTCCGAGCCCTCCGCCGCCTCCGCGTTCGACTCCACCGCCCGGCCGCCGATCGCGGTCGCCAGCGTCTCCGCGCGGGCGCGGTCGATGTCCGAGACCAGCGCCGGCTCGCCCAGGCCGCGCGCCAGCGCGCTGGCCATGTTTCCCGCCCCTATGAGCCCTAGTCGCATCGCTGGGCAAGCATATGTGGGGGCGGCGGCGCCCCCTACGACTGGTTGAAGAAGCCCTTCTCGATCAGCCGGGCGCGCTCCTCGGCCGAGACCTCGACGTTGCGGGGCGTGAGTAGGAAGACCTTGTCGGCGATGCGCTGCATGCCGCCGTCGAGCGCGTACGTCAGCCCCGAGGCGAAGTCGATCAGGCGCTTGGAGAGGTCGGTGTCGGTGCCCTGGAGGTTGAGGATGACCGGCACGTCCTCCTTGAACTGGTCGGCCACCTGCTGGGCGTCGTTGAAGCTCTTCGGGATGACCAGGTGGACCTGGGTGCCGCCGCCGCGCCCGCCGCCGTTCTGGACCGGGCGCAGGACGCGGGTCTCGCGGCTCGAGCGGCCGGAGGGCTCGTCGGCGAAGATGTCGTCGAACTCGTCGCGGCGCCGGCGCTGGTTCAGGCGGCGGACGTTGGGGCGCTCGCGGTAGCGGTCCTCCAGCTCCGTCTCGGGCTCCGGCTCCAGCTCCTCGCGGTAGCCGTCCTCCTCCTCAGCGAGGCCGAAGTAGACCAGCGTGCGGTGCCAGGTGTCCCTGAGGGCCATCTTGCGTCGTTCTTTCGTGTGCTCGGCCGAAAACCCTTTCGTCTACAAGTTACCCCGTGACGGCCGCGTCCGACGCCACGTCGTTCGAGGTTTCCAGCGGAAACGTGGTGCTGCGCGGCACGTCCGAGGGCGACGGGCCGCCCATCGTGATGCTCCACGGGCTGACCGCCACGCGGCGCTACGTGGTGCACGGGTCGCGCGCGCTGCCGCGGGCGGGGTTCTGGACGGTGGCGTACGACGCGCGCGGGCACGGGGAGTCCGACCCCGCCGAAGATCGCTCCGCGTACGAGTACTCCGACCTGGCGGGCGACCTCTGCGCCGTGCTGGACGGGCTCGAGGTGGGCCGCGCTGTGGTGGTCGGGGTGTCCATGGGCGCTCACACCGCGCTGCGGCTGGCCTTGGAGGACGGCGACCGGGTGGCCGGGCTGGTGCTGGTCACCCCGGCGTTCGTGGAGGCCGCTCGCGGGGAGCCGGGGGCGTGGGAGGAGCTCGCCGACGCGCTCGAGCGCGACGGCGTGGACGGCTTCCTGTCGGTCTGGGGCGGCGACGACGTGTCGGAGCGGTGGCGGGAGGCGGCCCTGGAGAACGCCCGGCAGCGGCTGGAGCGCCACCGGGACCTGCGCGCGGTGGCCGACGCCCTGCGCGTGGTGCCCGGGTCGGCGCCGTTCGACGGCTTGGAGGCGCTGCGCGACGTGGATGCCCCGGCGCTGGTGGTGGGCTCGCGCGACGAGGCGGACCCGACGCACCCGCTCTCGGTCGCCGAGCGGTACGCCGACGCCCTGCCGCGGGGCGAGCTGCTGGTGGAGGACGAGGGCAAGTCGCCGCTCGCGTGGCAGGGGGCGCGGCTGTCGAAGGCGATCGCGGCGTTCGCGGAGAGGCGGCAATGAGGGTCGGCATCGGCCGCGCCGGCCGACCCCTCGTTATCGCTGCCGTTCGGCGGCGTCGCGGAGCGGGTCGGGACGCGCGCGGCGCTCAGCCCAGCATGGCGCCGGCGTAGAGCACGGTGCCGAGCCTGACGATGGTGGCGCCCTCGGCCACCGCGGCCTCGTAGTCCTGGGTGGTGCCCATCGACAGGCGCTCGAGGCCGTGCTCTGCGGCCAGCTCGGCCAGGCGCGCGAAGTGGAGACGGCTGTCGTCGGGGTCCTCCGCGAACGGCGGCATCGTCATCAGGCCCGTGACCGGCACCGGGCAGCGGTCGATGAAGGCGCCCAGCTCGGCCGGCGCGATCCCGGCCTTCCCCTCCTCCCCGGCCGCGTTCACCTCCACGAGCACCTCGCCGGCCGGGTGCTTGGCCAGCTGCTTGAGAGCGGAGTCGGACGCGACCGAGTGGATCAGGCGCACGTTGGGCGCCACGTCGCGCACCTTGCGGCTCTGGAGGACGCCGATGAAGTCCCACTCGAACAGGTCGCGGTGCGCCTCCTGCTTGGCCAGCAGCTCCTGCGCGCGGTTCTCGCCCACCAGGCGGATGCCGGCCTCCGCCAGCACGGGCAGCTCCTCCGCGGGCACGTACTTGATCGCGGCGCAGACCTCGACGCGCGCCGGATCTCCCCCGGCCGCCGCGATCCGCTCGCGCACGCGCTCCAGGTTCTGGCGCACGCGGCCGGCGTCGAGTCCGGTGAAGGTCGTCATCCGGTGCGCCAGACCATTCCCGCCTGCCGGCCGGTGTCGGGTCCGTCGCGGCGGTGGGAGAAGAAGAGGTCGCCGCGGCAACGCGTGCACAGGTCGACGTGCTCCACGTCGGCCACGCCGGCGGCGCGCAGCCTGCGCTCGGCGACGGCGCGGAGGTCGAGCATCCGGCCGGCGGCCACCCCGTCGAGGTCCGAGAACGCCTCCAGCACCTCGGGCCCGACCTCGTAGCAGCAGCTGCCGATCCCCGGCCCGACGACGGCGGACGGTTGCCGGTCGAACGTCGCGGCGGCCCGCGCGACCATCCCCGCCGCCAGCCCGCGCCAGCCGCAGTGCAGCATCGCGACGCGGCCGGGAGCCGCAAGCGCGACGGGCAGGCAGTCGGCCACCAGCACGAGTAGGGCGAGCCCGGCCAGGCCGGTCGCGTGCCCGTCCACCTTCTCGAGCGGCGCCCCCGGCTCGGCGTACCCGTCATTGCTGCCCTTCTCGGGCCGGCGCTCCCACTCGAGGACGTCGGCTCCGTGAACCTGCCAGCCCATCGCCACGTTTCCGAAGCCGAGGCCGGCGCGCTCGGCGAGCCGCCGGCGGTTCTCGCTCACGAGCTCGCGGCGGTCGCCCGTCAGGATGCCCAGGTTGAGCGACTCGTACGGCGCCGGGCTCACGCCCCCGAGGCGGGTGGAGAACAGCACGCGCGCGCCGGGAAGCCCGACCTCGACGGCGGGCGGCGAGCCGGTCGCGGGGTCAGCGCTCATCGCCCCTCCTCCCCGCGCGCGACCTCCAGCGCCACCCGCAGTTCGTCCTCGCGCCCCGACACCAGGCCGTCGAGCTTTCGCCGCAGCGTCTCGTCCAGCGCGCGGCCGATCGCGGGCGAGCGGGGCACGCCCTCCTCCATCAGGTCGTCCCCGGTGATCTCCAGGCGCACGTCGCGCAGGTCGGCTAGGAAGCGCAGGACCGGCCCCGCCGGGGCGCCCAGCGCCAGCGCCACCGCCAGCGTCTCGGCCGGCTCGCAGCGCAGCAGGGCGTGCACGGCGGACGGCGGCGGCTCGGCGCGCAGCGCGGGCAGCAGCCCCGGCGCCTGCCGCGCCGCGGCCATCACCGCGTTGCGGTTCCCCCGCCCCAGGTTGAGGGAGTCCACCCAACCCTCGAGCTCATCGGGAGCGCGCGAGACCAGCGCGGCCAGCGCGGCCAGCCGCGGGTCGGCGCCGGTCTCGGCCGAACCGAGGGCCGCGGACGCCGCCAGGTCCGGGTCGGCCACGAACGACGGGTTCAGGCCGCGGTCGATGCCCAGCTCGGCAAGCCGCGCCAGCGCCGCGGGCGCCGACGGCTCGCCCAGCAGGTCCAGCAGCTCGTCGCGTACGCGCTGCCCGGACACGGTGCCGAGCGCCTCGCCCGCCGCCGCCTCGCGCGCCAGCCGCTCCGTTTGCTCGTCCATCCGGAACCCGAGTCGCGACTCGTAGCGCACCGCGCGCAGCAGCCGCGTGGGGTCGTCCACGAAGCTGCCCGGGTGGAGCACGCGCACGACGCCGGCGCGCAGGTCGGCCTCGCCGCCGTGCGGGTCGTGCATCTGCCCCAGGTCGGAGCCGCTCAGCCCGATCGCCATCGCGTTGATCGTGAAGTCACGGCGAGCCAGGTCGTCGGCCAGCGGCGCCGGCTCCACCTCCGGCAGCGCGCCCGGCGCCGGGTAGCGCTCCCGCCGCGTGCCGGCCAGGTCAACCACGAACCCGTCGTCCGTGCGAACCGTTGCCGTGCCGAAGCGCTCGTGCGTAACGGCCCGCCCGTCCAGCCGCGACGCCAGCTCCCAGGCCGCCGCCAGCGCGTCGCCCTCCACCGCCACGTCGAGGTCCACGGACTCCGACCGCAGCAGCAGGTCGCGCACCGCCCCACCCACCAGGTAGGCGGGCGGCAGCCCGTCCAGCGCCGGCAGGAGCCGCCGCACGCCCGGCAGCGAGGCGACGTTCACGCGCTCACTCCCGCACCGGGATGCCCGCGGCCCGCATCCGCTCCTTGGCCTGCCCGACCGTGAAGGTGCCGTAGTGGAAGATCGACGCGCACAGGACGGCGTCGGCGTGCCCCTGCTCGACGGCCTCCACCAGGTGGTCGAGCGTGCCAGCCCCGCCCGACGCGATCACCGGCACGTCCACGGCGTCCGCCACCGCGCGCGTGAGCGGCAGCTCGTAGCCGTCCTCGGTGCCGTCGCGGTCCATGCTGGTCAGCAGGATCTCGCCGGCGCCGCGCTCCACGCCCTCGCGCGCCCACTCCACCGCGTCACGGCCCACCGGCGTGCGGCCGCCGTTGACGAACACCTCGTACCCCCCGCCGTCCGCCCGCTTGGCGTCGATGGCCAGCACCACGCACTGCGCGCCGAACACCTCGGCCAGCTCGCCGATCAGCTCCGGCCGCGCCACCGCGGCCGAGTTGACCGAGACCTTGTCCGACCCCGCGTCGAGCACCGCCTGGGCGTCGGCGGCCGAGCGGATACCGCCGCCGATGGTGAACGGGATGAACACGTCGTCGGCGGTGCGGCGCGCCAGCTCCACCATCGTGTCGCGCTTCTCGTGCGACGCCGTGATGTCGAGGAAGACCAGCTCGTCGCCGCCCTCGGCCTCGTAGCGCATGGCCAGCTCGACCGGGTCGCCGGCGTCGCGGATGTCCACGAAGTTGGTGCCCTTCACCACGCGGCCCTTGTCCACGTCGAGGCAGGGGATGACGCGCTTCAGGAGCATCGCCGAGGCCTCAGCCTTCCCTGAGCGCCCGTACGCCCTCGGCCACCGTGAAGCGCCGCTCGTACAGCGCCTTGCCCGAGATCACGCCGGCCAGGTTGACCAGCCGCAGCCCGCGCAGCGCCAGCAGGTCGTCGACCGACGAGATGCCGCCCGAGTAGATGAAGCGCCCGCGGATGACCTCCCCGATCGCCCGCACCTCGTCGAGATCCGGACCCTCCAGCATCCCGTCGCGGTCGACGTTGGTGTAGACGAACTGCTTCACGCCGCGCGCCTGCATGCGCTCGATCACGCCGGCGGGCGGCATCTGCGTGGTCTTCTCCCAGCCGGACACCGACACGTGCCCGCCGCGCACGTCGATGGCCACCACCACGCGCGCGCCCCACGCCTCCATCACCGCGTCGAGGAACTCCATGTCGCTGTACGCCGCCGTGCCCAGCACGACGCGACCGGCGCCGGCGGCCAGCGCCTCGCGCACCGCGACGAAGGTGCGCAGCCCGCCGCCGTACTGCACCGGCACGTGCAGCTCGGCGGCGATCCGCCGCAGGTGCTCGAGATTGACCGGCTCGCCGGCCCGCGCCCCGTCGAGATCGACCACGTGCAGCGACTTGGCGCCCGCCTCCACGAAGCTCCGGGCGGCCTCGAGCGGGTCGTCCGCGTACACGGTCTCGCGGTCGAAGTCCCCGCGCTCCAGGCGCACCGCCCGCCCATCGCGGATGTCGATCGCGGGCAGGAGGATCATGCGGCGGCGCTGAGCGCCCCGGCGCAGATCCGGCTGAAGTTGGACAGCAGGCGAAGACCGTGCGCGCCGGACTTCTCGGGATGGAACTGCACCCCGTACAGCGGTCCGCGCTGCACGGCCGTTGCGAACTCCTCGCCGTATGTCGCGGTGCCGAGCACGTCGTCCTCGCGCTCCGGCCGGGGCGCGTAGGTGTGCACGTGGTACATCGGGCAGGGGTCGGGCAGGCCCTCGGCCAGCGGCGACGGGCGCCGCCACGACACCGCGTTCCAGCCGATCTGCGGCAGCTTGAGGCCGCCGGTGCGCAGCTCCTCGACCATCCCGGGCAGCGCGCAGATCCCGCCCGAGCGGCCGTGCTCGGTGGAGCCGTCGAACAGCAGCTGGAGCCCCAGGCAGATGCCCAGCGTGGGCTTCTCGAACTCCACCGATTCCTGCACGGCCCAGTCCAGCCCGAGCTCCTCCAGCCTGGCCATCGCCTTGGGGAACGCGCCCACCCCGGGCAGGATCACGCCGTCCACCTTGCGCACCGCCTTCGGGTCGCTCGTCACGACCGGCGCCGCGCCGACGTGCTCCAGCGCCTTCTCGACCGAGCGCAGGTTGCCCATGCCGTAGTCGAGCACCGCGATGCGCGGCGAGCCGGCGCCCGTGACCGCGCCGCCGCGGCTCACAGCAGCCCCTTCGTGGATGGCACGCCGCTCTCGGTCGGGTCGATCGCGACCGCCCGGCGGAGCGCAAGCGCGAACGCCTTGAACGCGGCCTCGATCGCGTGGTGGTCGTTCCCGGCGGCCTCGATCCGCGCGTGCAGCGTGAGCTTGGCCGTGGAGGCCACCGCGCGCAGGAACTCCTGGGCCAGCCCGGGCTCCAGGTCGCCCACGCGGGCCTCGGGCCAGTCGCCCTCGAACACCGCCAGCGGCCGTCCCGAGACGTCGACGGCCGCGCTGGCGCGCGACTCGTCCATCGGCACCACGGCCTGGCCGAAGCGGGCGATCCCGGCGCGCTCGGCCAGCGCCTGGTCGACGGCCTGGCCCAGCACCAGCCCGGTGTCCTCGACCGTGTGGTGCGGGCCGGTCTCCAGGTCGCCGCGCACGCTCACGTCCAGGTTCAGCCGGCCGTGGCGGGCCACCGCGTCGAGCAGGTGGTCCAGGAAGCCCAGGCCGGTCGCGCGCGTGCCGGACCCGGTGCCGTCCAGGTCCAGCGACAGCGATATCTCGGTCTCCCGCGTGGAGCGGGCGATCTCGGCGGTGCGGCTCACGCGCGGCGCTCCATCGATTCGGCGTGGACGGGGAACCCCTCGGCGCGGGCGATGGCGGCGCCCGCGGGCGCCAGGCGCGCCGCCGCGCCGTCGGGCAACGATATCCGCGCCATCCGCCGCCGGAACGTGGCCACCGACAGCGCGCCCGCGAAGCGCGCCGCGGCGCCGGTCGGCAGGACGTGGTTGGAGCCCGCCACGTAGTCGCCGAAGGCCGTGCCGGCGTCGCGGCCCACGAAGACCGCACCGGCGGAGCGCACCAGGGGCGCGAGCCCCTCGGCCTCCGCGCCCACCAGCTGGAGGTGCTCGGGCGCCAGCTCCTCGGCCAGCCGCAGCGCGGAGCGGGCGTCCGCGACCCGCACCACGAAGGCCACCTCGCCGACGACGGTCGGGCGCTCCCGCGCGAGCGCCTCCAGCGACGCCGCCACGTCCCCGACCAGGCCGTCGTCGGGCGATATGAGCGCGACGAACGTGTCCGGCCCGTGCTCGGCCTGCGCGAGCAGGTCCAGGGCGGCCAGCTCCGCGTCGGCGCCGGCCGTGGCCACGATCGCCAGCTCGCTCGGCCCCGCCAGCCCGTCGATGCCGACCGTGCCCGCCACCTGCCGCTTGGCCTCGGTCACCCAGCGGTTTCCCGGGCCCACGATCACGTCCACCGACCGCACGGACTCCGTGCCGTAGGCCAGCGCCGCGATGGCCTGGGCACCGCCCATCCGGTACACCTCGGTCACGCCGCAGAGCCCGCAGGCGGCCAGGATCGCGGGGTGGGCGCGACCCTCCGGCCCGGGCGGGGCGCACACGGCCAGCTCGTCCACGCCCGCGGCCCGCGCGGTGACCGCGCACATCACGACCGTGGACGGGTAGGGCGCGCGCCCGCCGGGCACGTAGGCCGCGGCGCGGCGCACCGGCACCTCGTGGAACTCGAGCTCCTGCCCAGCATCCAGCTTCACCGCCACGGGCTCGCGCAGCTGAGCCTCCGCCGCGGCGCGCACGTTGGCCATCGCAGTGCGCAGCCCGGCGATGACCTCGAGCGGAAGCACGGCGATCGACGACTCGATCTCGGCCGGCGGCACCGCCAGCTCCTCGGCGGCCAGCTCCGCGGGGTCGAAGCGCTCGGTCAGGCGCCGCACAGCCGCGTCGCCGCCGGAGCGGACCTCGTCCAGGATCGCACGCACGTCTCCTTCCAGGTCGTCCGGCGCCGCCGCCGGCGCGCGCAGGTGGGCGGCCGTCGCCTCCGGCCCCAGGCTCCGGACCCTCATCCCGTCAGCTCCTTGATCCGCGCCACCACGGCGTCGATCCGCTCGGCCTTCAGCTTGTGCGACACCGGGTTGGCGATCAGCCGCGCCGTGCAGTCCGCGATCGCCTCGCGCTCCACGAGCCCGTTCTCGGCCAGGGTGCGGCCGGTGGCGGTCAGGTCGACGATCGCGTCGGTGAGGCCGGTGATCGGCGCCAGCTCCACCGAGCCCTTGACCTCCACCACCTCGGCCTGCCGTCCGGTGCCGGCGAAGTGGCGCGTGGCGATGCCCGGGTACTTGGTGGCGATGCGGACGAGGCCGCGCCGGCGCATGCTCTCCTCGAGCGGCGCGGCGTCGGCGGGGGCGGCCACGATCATCCGGCAGTGCCCGTAGCCGAGGTCCACGAGCTCGTACACCTCGCGCTCGTCCTGCTCGAGCAGGACGTCCTTGCCGGTCACGCCCAGGTCGGCCGCCCCGTGCTCGACGTAGGTGGGCACGTCGCTCGGGCGCACGGTCAGCACGCCGGCGTCCTCGAACACCAGCTTGCGCCGGTTCGAGCGGATCTCGGCCGTGGGCACGTCCAGCCGGTCCAGGAGGTCCAGCGTGCCCTCGAACAGCGCGCCGCGCGGGATCGCGATGGTCAGCCGATCGCCGTTCACGAGCCGCGCTCCTCCTCGATCTGTGCCTCGTGCACGCGCTGCACGTCCAGGCCGGCGCCGCACGCGGGCCGCGCCTGCCCGTAGCGGCCGAGCAGCTCGTCGTAGCGGCCGCCCCCGCCCAGCGGGAACGAGACCGCCGGGTCGTAGACCTCGAAGATCGTGCCCGTGTAGTAGCCGAGCTCGCGCACCAGGCCGAGGTCGAAGATCAGGCGGTCGGCCGCGCCGCGCTCGGCCAGGAGCTCGTGGCAGCCGCGCAGGTTGTCCACCGCGCCGGCAAGCGATCCGTTCACCCGGTCGAGCACCTCGGGACCGCCGCGCAGCGTGGGCAGTGTCACCAGCAGCTCGCGCGCGGCGCCCGGCAGGCCGAGCCGGTCCACCTGGACCTCGAGGCTGACCAGGTCGCGGCGCCACAGCGCCTCGAGCAGCGTGGCGCGAGCCTCCTCCGGCACCTCCGTGGCGTCGAGAAGCGAGCGGTACAGCATCCCGTCGCCCAGGCCGACCCGGTGCCGGCGCAGCCCGGCCTCCGACAGGGCCTCCACCGTGAGCCCGATCACCTCGGCGTCGCCCTCCGCGCCGCCCACGCCGATCAGCTCGACGCCGCCCTGGAGGAACTCGCGCGCCTGCCCGCTGCCGCGCTCCACGCCCCGGTACGCGTGGGCGAAGTAGCACAGGCGCAGCGGCCCGGGCGCGCCGGCGTAGCGGTTGGCCACGAGCCGGGCGATCGGGACGGTGGCGTCGGAGCGCAGGGCCAGCACGTGGCCGCGGTCGTCGAACAGGCGGAAGCCGGCCACGGACCCGCGGCCCTCGCCCAGGCGCAGGACGTCGTCGTACTCGAGCGCCGGGGTCCAGACCTCGCCGTAGCCGCCGCGCTCGAAGACCGCGTGCATGCGCCGCGTGAGCTCGCGGAGCTCGCGCATCTCGTCGGGCAGCACGTCGCGCGTGCCGGGAGGGACGGGGTGGATCACGCTGGCCTCCGGGCGAGGCTAGCCGGGCTAGACGGCGAGCGGCTCGGGGGGAACGCGCTCGATCTGCGCGCCGAGCGCCTGGAGGCGCTCGTCGATGCGCTCGTAGCCGCGGTCGATCTGGCGGATGTTGCCGATCTCCGACTGGCCCTCCGCGCACAGGGCCGCGATGAGCATGGCCATGCCGGCGCGGATGTCAGGGCTCTCCATGCGCTCGCCGTGAAGCCGGCTCGGGCCGCTGACCACCGCGCGATGTGGATCGCACAGCAGGACCCGAGCGCCCATGGAGACGAGCTTGTCCACGAAGAAGAGCCTGTTCTCGAACATCTTCTCGAAGATTAGGACCATTCCCTCGGATTGCGTAGCCAGCGCCAGCGCGATGCTGGTCAGGTCGGCCGGGAACGCGGGCCACGGCCCGTCCTCGATCTTCGAGATCGCGTCGCCCTCGTCGTCGCGCACGCGCAGGCGCTGCCCGGCGGGGACCACCACGTCGTTGCCGTCGAACTCCATCGTGCAGCCCAGGCGGGCGAAGGCCAGGCGCGTCATGCGCAGGTCCTCGGGGAACGCGTCGCGCACCCGGAGCTCGCCGCCGGTCACCGCCGCGAGGGCCACGAAGCTGCCGATCTCGATGTAGTCCGGGCCGATCCGGTAGTCGGCGCCGCCCAGCTGGTCGCGCCCGTGGATGATCAGCACGTTGGAGCCGATGCCCTCCACCCGCGCGCCCATCTGCAGGAGCAGCCGCGCCAGGTCCTGCACGTGCGGCTCCGAGGCGGCGTTGTGGATGACCGTGGACCCGGGAGTGAGCGCGGCGGCCATCAGCGCGTTCTCGGTGGCCATCACCGACGGCTCGTCCATGAAGAAGTCGCACGCGCGCAGGCCGCCCGGTGCGGACAGGTGGTACCAGCGATCGAACGCGACGTCGGCGCCCAGCGCCCGGAACGCGTCCAGGTGGGGGTCCAGCCGGCGGCGGCCGATCACGTCGCCGCCGGGCGGCGGCATGTCGGCGCGGCGGAAGCGGGCCAGCAGCGGTCCGGCCACCAGGAACGAAGCGCGGATCCGCTCCGAGACGGACGGGTCGACGTCGGTGTGCGACACGTCGGCGGCGCAGAGCGCGACCACGTTGTCCTCGCGCCACTCGACGCGCACGCCGAGGCCGGTGAGCAGCTCGATCATCGCCTCCACGTCGCGGATGCGCGGCACGTTGCGCAGCACGACCTCCTCCTCGGTGAGGAGGCAGGCGGCCAGGGCCGGGAGGGCGGCGTTCTTGTTGCCCGCGGGCACGACCGTGCCCGAGAGCGGGTGCCCGCCTTGGATGACGAATTTCTCCATCCGGGATGCCTCAGCCGACTCGGTGGGGCGCGTGGCCTCAACCCGCAGGCTGTCGAGCGGCGGGGCAAGCGTACCGAAGCGCATGTGACCAGCCATTCGTCCGCCAGGCAGTATTCCCTGCCCCCCGGACGCGCTCGATACGGTTGGCGCGTGAGCGTCTCACGCGACCAGGCCTGGCAGCTGTTCTGCGAATGGACGGAGTCGGACTCGCTGCGCAAGCACGTGCTGGGCGTGGAGGCCGCGATGCGCGCGTACGCCCGCGAGTACGGCGAGGACGAGGAGCTGTGGGCGGTCACCGGCATCGTCCACGACCTCGACTACGAGCGCTATCCGGACCTGGAGACCGGCCACCCGCGCATGGCGCTCGAGGAGCTGCGCCGGCTGGGCTACCCGGAGGAGGTGGTGGACGCGGTGGCCGGCCACGCCGAGTTCCTGGGCGTGCCGCGCGAGACGCGCATGGCCAAGGCGCTGTACGCGGTCGACGAGCTGTCGGGCTTCATCGCGGCATGCGCGCTGGTGCGTCCCACGGGCATCCACGGGATGACGCCGAAGTCGGTCAAGAAGAAGCTCAAGCAGCCGAGCTTCGCCGCCGCCGTCAACCGCGACGAGGTGCGCGTGGGCGCCGAGGACCTGGGCGTTGACTTCGACGACCACCTCGCGCGCGTGATCGCCGCGATGGAGGAGAACTCCGCCGAGCTCGGGCTGGACGGCCAGGCTTCGGACAGCTAGCCGGTCACGAGCTCGTAGAGCACGGGCAGGAAGACCAGCAGCACCCAGCCGGCATACAGCAGGCGGGCCGCCCACAGCGGGGCGCTCTTGCGGCGGCTGTCCCGCGCTCCCAGCCACAGCGCCGCGCCGGCCGCGACCAGCGCCACGCTGGCCAGGAGCAGCTGACCGCTCCACTGCCACGAGTCGTGCGCGCGCCACCAGTGGTGGAAGCCCAGCAGGCCGTCCCCCGCCCCGCGCTCGCAGGCGCTGCCGCGGCAGCGGAACTCGAACGCCAGGTAGGCGGCGAAGGTGACCGCCGCGCCACCGGTGAGGACGACCAGCGCCGGCGTCAGCCGGGAGCGGTCGGCGCTCCGCCCGCCGGCGCGCAGCAGGGTGGCGAGCGAGCCGGCCACGGCAACCAGCGCCAGCACGGTGGCCGCCGCCAGCGCGACCTCGGCCGGACGGTCGAGCGCCGCCTCGCCGCCGCCCTGGGCCAGGGCGGTCATCGCCGGCTCCGGTCGTCAGGCGTAGCGCCCGCCCGCCTGCGCCCACTCGCGCAGGTGGTCGACGGAGCAGAACCCGTCCGGGATCCGGTGGTCGCCGCGATGGCGGACCAGCACGAGGTGCACGTCTCCGAGCGCCTCGTCGCAGCGCGCGCAGGCGTCGATCGAGTCCGCCAGGCCGCCCGGCTCGCGCGGGGCGCCGGGCTCCCAGTGAGCGCCCTGGATCGCCCACGGCACGACGTGCTCGAGCCGGCAGAAGGCCGCGCCGCGCTCGCCCGGCGCCTCGCTCAGGCGGAAGCCGTCGTCGCGCTCGACGGACTCCCCGCACCACGTGCAGGGAACGGCGGCGGGGCTGGTCTCGTCGGGCCTCGGCATGGGTAGAGTCAGCCGTCGTGGCCGACGCGGTGCGGATTATCGTCATGGAGGGCGACGAGACGGGTCAGGAGCTGCTCGACCAGTCGCTGCGCGTGCTCGACCCGGCATTGACCGGCGTCCACGTGCGGCTCGAGCACTACGACCTGTCGCTGGCCAACCGCCGCAGGACCGCCAACGAGGTGGTGACCGCCGCCGGCCGCGCGATGCGCGAGTCGGGCTTCGGCATCAAGGCGGCCACCGTGACGCCCGAGGGCGCCGAGGACGTCGGCAGCCCCAACCGCATCCTGCGCGAGGAGCTGGACGGCAAGGTGATCATCAGGACGGGCCGGCGGATTCCCGGGGTAACGCCCGTGGCCGGCGTCCACTACCCGATCTCGGTCTGCCGGATGGCGGTGGGCGACGCCTACGGCGCCAAGCAGTGGCGCGAGCGGGACGGCGAGGACGAGGTCGCCTTCCGCACCGAGCGGATCTCGCGCGGCGTGTGCCGGGCCGTGGCCGAGCACAGCTTCCGCACCGCGCGCAAGATCCACGGGCGCGTGTACGGCGGGCCCAAGTGGACCGTGTCGCCCGTGTACGAGGGGATGCTCAAGGAGGAGCTCGACGCGGCGTCCGAGCGGCACCCCGAGGTGCCGTACCACCCGGTGCTGATCGACGCGACGTACGCGGGGCTGGTGTCGGGCGCGGCGGACGCGCCGCTCGTGATCCCGGCGCTCAACCGCGACGGCGACTGCCTGTCGGATTTCGTGCTGCCGCTGTTCGGCTCGATCGCGGGGGCGGAGTCGGTGGTGCTCTCCCTGGACGACGCGTACGAGGTCCGGGCGGTGATGACCGAGGCACCGCACGGAACGGCGCCAGCGCTGCTCGGCAAGAACATCGCCAACCCGATGGCGATGGTGATGGCCGTCGCGGCGCTGCTGCACTACGTCGGCGTGCGCGGCTCGGCCGAGGCGGAGCTGGCGTCGCGCGCCGTGTACGAGTCGGTGCTGGAGGCCAGCGCCACCGGCGTTCGCACGCCCGACCTGGCCGGCGCCTCGACCACCAGCGAGGTCGTGGACGAGGTGGTCTCGCGCGTGCGCACGAAGATCGACATCTGGTCGTCGCTGGGGTCGAGCGTCTAGGGGCGGCGCCGTCGCGCGGGCGGTCAGGCGGGCGCGGGCTCGCCCTCCGCCAGGAGCGGCGTCAGCGCCTCGCGGATGCTGTCCGGCATCGGCTTCTTCGCCTTCGTGGCCGGCTCGATGAAGACGTGGCGCATGGCGCCCTCCACCACGGGCCGGCCGTCGACGCTCGCCGCGATGCGGGTCCCCAGCGCGGTCCGGCCGAGGCGGGTGACCGACAGCTCGAAGTCGACGACGTCGTCGAAGCCGGCCGGGCCCAGGTAGCGGACGTTGGCCTCGGCCACGACCATGTCCAGGCCGGAGTCGATCATCGCCTGGTAGCCGCCCAGGACCGCGCGCCAGAGCTCGGTCAGGACGACGTCGAAGTACGCGAGCCAGTGGGCGTTGAAGACGACCTGCTGCGGGTCGCATTCCCCGTAGCGGACACGGATGCTGTGCGTGAACGTCCGGGCCATCGCGGTGAGCCTATTGGAGCCCCTGCAAGAGGTCTTGCAGACCGGGCCCGTTCCGTCCGGCCCCCACCGTAGCTTTGCGAACGCATGTTCCCCTCTTTCCGAGACCGTACGCGCCACGCCCTCATCCGGGCGGCGGACCGCATGGTCGAGTTCGCCACGCTCGGCGAGTACGGCGTCGAGGGGCCCGACGGACCCACCTCCCCCATCGCCCACCGTCCGCGCCGCGGCGTCCGGCCGCCGGCTCCGGCCGCGGCCGCCTCGTTCGCCCCGCCGCGCCGTCCCGCGCCTGCGGCCTCCCCAACGCAGCTGCCTCGCCGCCTGCCCGCGGCGACGCCCGCGGGACGGCGCGCGGCGGGCGGTGTCGCGGCGGACGCGCCTCGGCCCGTGCCGCGAGCGGCTCAGCCCGTTCTGGTCGTCGCCACGCCCGCGGTGCGCAAGCGCGGCGGGTCGGTCGAGGCGGCGCCGCAGCCGTGCCTCGGCCCGCGGCGGCCGCATGCCCGGCCGTAGGCTCCTGGTCCGTCCTAGCTAGGCGGCGTCGGAGCGCTCGATCAAGCCGCGCTCGCGGAGCTGCTCGCGGAACCAGCGCACCGGCTCCGGGTTCTTCGCCTCGCTCGACCCGTCGATCTCCACGAAGCGCAGGAACAGCTCCAGGTCGGGGATCCGCTCGAGCATGGCGTCGAGCGCGTGGGGGTCGAGGCGGCCCTTGCGCTTCATGCTGCGCCAGATCCCGTAGGGGCGGTCGTGCAGCTCGATTGTGGCCAGCACCCGCTCGTCGCCGGTGAAGCGTTCCGCGAATCGGCGGGCGCGCATCGCGTGGTGGTTCTCGCCGGTCCGCGGCCGGAGGTTCTGGACCTGGTACTTGAACGAGTCGTGGACGATCGAGATCAGGCGCAGCAGCTCACGGCGCTCGCCACGCTCGTGCTCGGAGTCGATCACCAGCAGGAGCTGCGACACGTGGGCGCCCACGGAGCCCTCGGGGTGCGCCTTGCGGGGCTTTCCCCACGCCAGGCCCTCGAGCAGCTCGGGCTGGTGGCTGAGCGCCGTCTCGAGCGGGCCCTCCGGCCGGAAGCCGTGGATGAGCTCCGATGCCTCGGCTGCCGCCACTCGCGGTGGGTCAGCCGATCGGCTCGGCGAACCAGTCGCCGGCCTCGCTTCGCGCGAGGGATACCTTCAGGGACCCGCTTGGACCCGAGGCCGCCATCACGGCGTGGTCCTCGGCCACGCCCGGCCGGTCGTCCACCAGCACGAGCTCGATCTTCGACCACTCGAAGTCGGGGCGCTCGGCATTCAGCGCCTGGACCACGACGTCGGCCATCGCCTCGCGGTCCCAGCCGCGGTCGCTGGCGCGCGCCTGCTCGAGGGCGCGGTCGGCCGCCGCGATGCGATCCCCGGTCTGGGGACGTGCGATGCGGCGCCGCGCGCCGACGTAGCCGCCCACGAAGAGCAGCAGCAGGATCGCCCCGATCACGATTGCGACGATTGCGACGGTCGACACGGGGCCGAGTCTATGAGGCGGCGCGGCGGGCCGGGCCACGACGCACGACGGGCCGCCCGCTCGGACGGCCCGTCTGATGCTCAATTAACCGGCGGCGACCTACTCTCCCAGGCCCTTGCGAGCCAAGTACCATCGGCGCTGAGGGGCTTAACTGCTCTGTTCGGAATGGGAAGAGGTGTATCCCCCTCGCTATGACCACCGAGATCTTGCGAGACCGGTGGCCCGTCGCCGGGCCTTCAAAACCGCACAGCTGACCGCCTGCAAGGCGGGTATCGGAAAATCATCCGTCAAGCCCTCGGAGCATTAGTACCGGTTCGCTGAG
>DASVQK010000013.1:0-7533 GCA_036389105.1 Thermoleophilaceae bacterium | reverse complement strand
CGTGGGCCGCCTTCTGCACGGTCCGGCCGTTCCTGGGCTTCACCTTCTTGAGCACGCCGGTCGAGAAGTCGATGCTCGCGTCGCGGGCGGGGCGGGTCACCCCCTTGTCCACCCGCTTCACCAGCCTGGCCACCGCGGCGCGGTCGTAGCGGATCCGAACGGGCACGTCGGCCTTCACGCTGCCGCCGAACAGCCCGCGGATGGTGCGCGACACGGCGTTGCCGTGGCGGCTCCTCTCGACCGCCCGCCGGCTCATGCCGTCCGCGTCGATCCTCACCTTGACGTCGGCCGGCGAGAGCTTGTACTTCTTGTGCTTGTAGACGGCGTGCAGCGGGCGGTTCAGCCGGAGGCCCAGCTCGTGGCGCAGCTTGTCGCGGGCGTCGGCGCGGCTCATGCCGCCGACGTCGATCCCGCCGGCCATCACGCCGTCGGCGATCTGGTCGTCGGTCGACGAGTCG
The DNA here is from genome assembly GCA_036389105.1 of Thermoleophilaceae bacterium. GTDB lineage: Bacteria > Actinomycetota > Thermoleophilia > Solirubrobacterales > Thermoleophilaceae > AC-37. The sequence continues at coordinate 7,075 of DASVQK010000013.1, read as the reverse complement.
TAGGCGTACACCGCGACGGCGCCGACCAGCAGCACGGCGAGCGCCGCGGCGAGGGCTATGAAGGAACGCTGCCTCATCGCGAGCCGGTCATGTTAGAAGCGGCGTCAGGCGCGTTCGGCCGCGCTCTCGGGCGCCTCGCGGCGGGCCAGCACCGAGTCGATCGCCGAGAGGACGCGCGGGCGCGCGCGACGGGCGCGCTCGTGGTCGCGCAGGGCCAGCAGGTCCGCGCTCTCGAGCGAGCCGAGCAGGGACACGATCTCCTCCGGGTCGAGGTCGTCGTAGCGCTCGAGCGGCGGATCGGCGGCGGCGCCCTCCTCCGGCTCCTGCCCGTTGCTCGGCGCCGGGGTGGTCGAGGCCGCGCCCGACCCGGGCTCAGCGCGCGCGGCGCGCCCCAGGGCGTCGGCCTGCTGGCCGGCCGACGCGGCGGCGGGCGCGCCCACGCGCTCGCCGAACGCCGCGTGCAGCCGGCGCAGCTCGGACTCCTCGCCCGGGGAGAGCTGGCTTCCCTTCCGGTACGCCTGGTTCTTCACGTGCGGGCTCCAGCGCAGGAAGTCCTCTACCTCGCGCTCGTAGCGGTACGGCTCCTGCGCCCCGCGCAGGATCGGATGGAGCCGCATGTGCTCGCCGAGCGCCAGCACCGCCTCGCGGCTCGTGTAGCGGTACGCGAAGCCGCTGGCCTTGAGCTTGCGGTTGTCCAGGCCGCGGCCGAAGCGGAGCTGCCCGAGCATCTCCGGCGGGATCCGCAGCCCCACGCGCCTCAGCACGGACGCCGCCATCCCGGTGCCCCAGGGCGGCAGGAGCGGCGCCCACTGCTTGCCCAAGAGGTCGATCACCTCGGTCAGGGCCAGGACGCCGTCCGCCGCGACGTTGTAGACGCCCGGCAGGTCGTGGCGGGCCGCGTGCGCGAGGGCGGCCACCACGTCGTCCTCGTGCGCGAACTGGTAGCGCGGGTCGAAGCCGAGGATCGTGGGCACCACCGGCAGCGAGAAGAGCGCGGTGTGCGAGGTGCGCACGTCGGGCCCGAGCACGTTGGCGAAGCGCATGACCGTGGTGCAGACCCCCGGGCTCTTCTCCGCGAAGTCGCGCACGCTGGCCTCGGCCTCCACGATGTCGCGCTCGATGCGCGTGCGCGGGGGGTGCGGGCGGGCCATGGACTCGGTGAAGAACGCGGGGTCGTCCTGCGCGGTGCCGTAGTAGTGGGCGGACGACTTGAAGACGAACCGCCGCACCGTCGAGTGCGCGCAGGCCGCCAGGATGTTCATCGTCCCGACCACGTTGTTCTCGTGGGCCTTGCGCGGGCTGGTGGTCACGGAGTCCACCACCAGCCGGCTGTCCACGACGGTGTCGATCTCGGCCGCCTCCACGATCCGCCGCAGCAGCGCGTGCTGGGTGCTCACGCGGACGAACTCGGTTCGCTCGAGCTCGCGGGTGGGATCGCGGTTGTCCACGCCGATGATCGCCTCGACGGCGTCGCTCTGCTCGAGCGCCTGCGCCAGCCGGCCCCCCCAGTAGGTGGACAGGCCGGTGATCAGCACGCGGCGGGGCTGGCTCCTGCGGTCCTCCTCTACCCGAGCCACACGGACTTCCTCTTCCGGACCATGTCCCAGACGTTCTCCTGGATCCGCGTCCTGACGTCCTGGGCCACGGTCTGAACGAGCGACTTGTCCTCGTGCATCCCCTCGGCTTCGAAGTGGAGCGGCTCGAGGAAGCGGATCTTGAACTTGGCCGGCAGGTAGCCCAGCATCCCAAGGAGGCCGAAGTGGGGGAATGTGGGCGTGATCGGGAAGTACGTCAGGCCGGTCAGACGGCTGAGCAGGCCGAGCTGGGCGAAGATGGGCGCTGCCTCCTCGGCGCCCACCACGCACACCGGCACGATCGGCACGCGGGCCCGCATCGCGGCCTCCACGAAGCCGCCGCGGCCGAAGCGGCGCAGGCGGTAGCGGTCCTTGTAGAGCTTCTCGGTGCCCTTGCGGCCCTCCGGGAAGACCAGCACGAGCTGCTGCTCGTCGTAGAGCAGGCGCTGGACATTGGCCGGGTGGGCGGCCACGCAGCCGATCTTCGGGATGAGCATCGAGAAGCCCGGGTAGCCCTTGAAGAAGTGCTCGACCGTGATGTTCAGGGGCCGCGGATGGGGGTGCTCCTCCTTGATCGCCTTCGCGATCATCGGCGCGTCGGGGGGCATCGCGCCGGAGTGGTTCGACACGAGCAGCGCGCCGCCGGTGGCCGGGATGTTCTCCACGCCCTCGATCTCGCAGCGGAACCAGTACGAGTAGAAGAACTCGACCAGGGTGCGGTCCATGAACCCCTCGACGCGCTCCGAGCGGCCCCAGTCGTTGAGCTGGCGCTCGGGCTCGACCCCGGGCAGGTACGAGCGCATGTCGTCGCCGCGGCGCGCGGGCAGCCCCGAGCCCTCGCCGAGGTCCGGGACCTCGGGCTCGCGCACGCGCAGGCTGGTCCTTGCCGCTTCGGCCACGCCCCGATTGTGCCAGGCATTCCCGGGAGCGTCAGCGCGCGCCCAGTACGGGCTCCAGGCGCTCGCGCAGCTCGCGCCAGTCGCGGCCGCCGACGGCGCGGCCGGACTCCACCAGCTCCGCGTTCCACGGATGCACGATCGTCGCCGCCACGATGCCCGCGCCGGCGGCCTTCGCCAGGTTGACCGGGCTGTCGTCCACCAGCACTTCGATCCCGAGCTCCACGCAGCGGGTGACCTTGTCGAACGAGCAGTGCAGGTCGTCGAACGGCATGCCGATCCGCTCGAGCCAGCGCTCGGTGGCGTCGCGCGTGGCGGGCGCGCGGTGGCTCGTCACGTGGATCCAGTGGCCGGCGGCGTGCCAGTCGCGAACGGTCTCCACCGCCTCCGGGTACGGCTCCGCCGCCTCGATGTTCTCGTCGCTGTGGGTCTCCTGGACGCAGGCGATCAGCTGCTCGCGCTCGAGGCGCGTGATCCCCCAGTCGCGCTGCTCCGCGTAGGGGAGCGCCACGCCGTAGCGGCGGCGGGCGATGCCGTCGAGCAGGTCCCAGTAGTGGTGCAGGGTCGAGTCGATGTCGAGTGCGATCCGCGCCACGGCTGGGTACCGTACGACGTGATGTCCCTGATCCCCACGAAGGTCCTGCCCGCCACGCCGTGGGCCGCGCGGCGAGCGGGCGACGACTACGGCGTGCGCGCCGAGCCCGACTGGCGCTCGATCGACTGGCGCCCTCACCTGCGCGAGATGGAGATCGACGGCCGGCGGATCAACTACGTGGACCTCGGCGAGGGCGACGGCCCGCCGTTCGTGTTCGTCCACGGGCTGTCGGGCAACTGGCAGAACTGGCTCGAGAACCTGCCGCGGTTCGCCCAGGAGCGGCGCACCCTCGCGCTCGACCTGCCCGGCTTCGGCGCCTCCGAGGGTCCCGCCGGGGAGCTCTCGATCCCGGCCTACGGGCGCGTGATCGACGAGTTCTGCGAGCGCCTCGACCTGGGCGAGGTGGTCCTGATCGGCAACTCGATGGGCGGGTTCTCGTCCGCCGAGACCGCGATCCAGTTCCCCGAGCGCGTGGAGCGCCTGGTGCTGGTCTCCGCCGTGGGCATCACGATCGCCGACACCGCCCGCGCGCCGGTCATGGCCTGGGGCCGTGGCGCGATGCTCGCCAGCTCGCGCAGCGCCGTCGAGAAGCAGATGGCGATCGTCCGGCCGCGCCTGCGCCACCTCGCTTACTCGATGATCGTCCGCCACCCGAGCCGGATCCCGCAGGACCTCCTCTGGGAGATCTCGCAGGGCGCCGGGCGGCCGGCCTTCAAGGACGCGCTCGAGGCGATGCTCGACTACGACTTCCGCGATCGCCTGCCCGAGATCCGCTGCCCGACGCTCGTGGTGTGGGGCGAGAAGGACATGCTCGTGCCGGTCGCGGACGCGGCGGAGTTCGAGCGGCGGATCCCGAACGCGCGGGTGGTGGTCCTCGAGGACACCGGCCACGTGTCGATGCTGGAGCGGCCCCAGACCTTCAACGACTGCGTGCTGGAGTTCCTGCACGAGCCGCGCGACGAGCCGTCCGACGTGGGCCGACCGGCCGAAGGCGCCGCCGTTACGTAGTGATCGCGCCCTCGGCCGCCGAGCCGACGTGGCGCGCGTACTTGGCCAGCACCCCGTCGCGGAAGCGCTCCGGCGGCGACTCGTAGGCCGCGACGCGCTCGGCGATCTCCTCGTCGGACAGCTTCACGTCCAGGCGGCGGGCCTCGACGTCGAACACGATCGTGTCGCCCTCGCGCACGGCCGCGATCGGGCCGCCGCGCGGCGCCTCCGGGGCCACGTGTCCGGCCATGAGGCCGTGGGTGGCCCCCGAGAAGCGGCCGTCGGTGAGGAGCGCCACCGACTCCCCGAGCCCCTCCCCGACTATCGCCGCGGTGACGCCCAGCATCTCCCGCATGCCGGGCCCCCCCGCCGGCCCCTCGTTGCGGATCACCACCACGTCGCCTTCGACGATCGACTTCCGCTGGACGGCGGCGAACGCGTCCTCCTCGCACTCGAACACGCGCGCGGGGCCGCTCTGCCGCGTGCGCTCGAGGCCGGAGAGCTTGACCACGCAGCCGTCCGGGGCCAGGTTGCCGCGCAGGATGGCCAGCCCGCCCGTGGGCTTGAGCGGGTCCTCGAGGGTCCGCACCACCTGCTGGCCTTCCTCCTCCTCGGCGTCGGCCGCCTCCTCACCGATGCTGCGCCCGGTGACCGTGGGCGCGTCCGCGTTCAGCAGGCCGCCGTCGAGCAGTCGCTTGGCCACAAGCCGCACGCCGCCCGCGCGGTAGAGGTCGGTGGCCACGAAGCGGCCGCCGGGCTTCAGGTCGGCGAGCAGCGGCGTGCGGCCGCTGATGGCGTCGAAGTCGTCGATGGCAAGCTCGACCCCGGCCTCGCGGGCCAGCGCGAGCAGGTGCAGGACCGCGTTGGTGGAGCCGCCGGTGGCGGCCACGCAGGCAATCGCGTTCTCGATCGACTCGCGGGTGATGAGGGAGCTGGGGCGCACGTCGTCGGCGATCAGCCTCATGACCAGCCGGCCGCAGTCCTCCGCCACCTGGCCCTTCCTGCCGTCCTCGGCGGGCACCATGCCGCTGCCCATAGCCGAGATGCCCAGCATCTCGAACGCCGTGGCCATCGTGTTGGCGGTGAACTGGCCGCCGCATGCCCCGGCACCGGGCGACGCGACCGACTCGAGCTCGGCCAGCTCGTCGTCGGTCATGTTCCCCACCGCGTGCGCGCCGACCGCCTCGAAGACGTCCCCGATCGTCACGTCCCGGTCCCGGTAGCGCCCGGGCGCGATCGAGCCGCCGTAGAGCATCAGGCTGGGCAGGTCCAGCCGCGCCAGGGCCATCACGCAGCCCGGGATGGTCTTGTCGCAGCCGGACAGGGCGACGACGCCGTCGAACAGGTGGCCGCGCGCCACGAGCTCGATCGAGTCGGCGATCACCTCGCGGCTCACGAGCGACGCCTTCATCCCCTGCGTGCCCATCGTGATCCCGTCGGAGATCGCGATGGTGTTGTACTCCATGGGGGTCCCGCCGGCGGCGCGGACGCCGTCCTTCACCCGCTCGGCCAGGCGGCGGAGGTGGAAGTTGCAGGGCATCGTCTCGGTCCACGTGTTGGCGATGCCGACGATCGGGCGCGCCAGCGCCTCGTCGTCGAAGCCGATCCCCTTCAGGTACGCGCGCGCAGGGGCGCGGTCGGGCCCCTCGAGGATCGCCCGGCTGCCGAGCCGCGGGGCCTCGCTCACGGTGTCCTCACCTGGCGTGCGTGCCAGAGGCCCGGCGCAGGCGCTCCCACTCGCGCAGCCGCCAGAGGTCGCGCCGGACGCGGTTCGGATCGACCTGACGGCCGGGCAGGTGCATGTTGGCGTCCGCGATAAGCCGCCGCTCGTCGCCGGTCAGCGCCATCCACTTGGCGAGGACGTCGTCGGAGTCCGGCAGGCGCGAGTCCGAGATCGCCCCCGCCAGGTCGGGGAACTCGACGCAGTACTCGCTGAGCAGCCGGCCGGTGGACGGGACGAATGCGACGATTGGCTTGTGCGGGTAGATCAGGTACGCGTAGGCGGACGCCTGCGGCTCGCGGGCGGAGGCGGGGTCACGGGTGGACGACGTGGCCTCGGCGTCCCGCCAGCGCCGGCGCCGGGGCAGCAGCCCGTCCGGGCCCTCGACCAGGAGGCGTCCGTGGACCCGGATGAAGCCGAGGTCGCGGTACATCTCCCACTCCTCCTCGTTCACGCACGAGCGGAGCAGCTCGCGGGCGCGGTGCTCGGCACGCCGCTCGCGGCCCGGGTCGCGCAGCTCGCGGCGCTCGGCGCGCCGTCGCGCGCGTGCGCGGGCCCTTCCGAGCCGCCGCCGCTTGGCGGCCGCCGCCCGCATGAGGATCGGAGACATGAGCGCCGCGGCCAGCAGCGCGAGGACCAGTAGCTCCAGCAGCATGCCGTCCCGGCTCAGCCGCCGGCGGCGCGCGGGAAGAAGATGACGCGATCGGCGTCCTGCGGGATCTCGCGGTAGCCGCGGATAAGCAGGGCCTCGCGCCGCCCGCTGCCGCGCTCCGTGGTCGGCACCGCCGCCCACATGCCCTCGTCCAGCTGGCGGCGGAACTCCTCGATGAGGCGCTCCTCGTCCTCGCGCACGCTCGGGTCGCCCTCCGCCAGGACGATCTCTCCATGGCCCGGCTTCATGCGCAGGAACCTGATGTCGCAGCCCTTTCCCGTGGTCCGATCGACTAGCGCGCCGTCGCGCGCCGGCCCCGATTATGTCAAACGGCCCGAGCCGGTCGGACTGGCCGAGTGGCCGTCGGAATCCCCCACTCCACCCGCCCGCCGGTCGCCGCCGTCCAGGCCGAAGACGTCCACGGGCCCGGCTCCGCGGCCGATCCCGCGCAGGCCATGGCGTATCGCGTCCGAGGCGACGCGCTTGGCCTCGCGGGCCGCCGCCAGGGGGTCGTCGCCGAGCGCGAGTCGAGCCGCGAGCGTCGACGAATGGGTGCATCCCGAGCCGTGGGCGGCGCCGTCCGGGTGCCGCTCGCCCGGCATGCGAACCAGCCGCTCGCCGTCGAAGAAGACGTCCTCCGCCTGGCCGCCG
>DASVQK010000012.1:0-44975 GCA_036389105.1 Thermoleophilaceae bacterium | reverse complement strand
CCGGTGATCGTCTACGGGCGCAACCCCGTCCGCGAGGCGCTCCGCGGCCGGCGCGCGGTGGGAGCGGTGTGGGCGAGCGCGGGCGCGGGGCGCGAGCCGTGGCTGGACGGCGTCGAGGTGCGGCCGGCCGACGACGCGCGGCTGGAGTCGCTCTGCGGCTCGCCCGACCACCAGGGGATCTGCGCGGAGGTGGCCGAGTTCGAGTACGCCGACCCCGCCTCGTTCCTGCGCGACGAGGACGCGCTGGTGGTGTGCCTCGACCAGGTTCAGGACCCGCGCAACCTGGGCGCGGTCTGCCGCGTCGCGGAGTGCGCCGGGGCGTCGGGAGTCGTGATCGGCGAGCGCCGCTCGGCGCGCGTCACGCCGGTGGTCTGCAGCGCCTCGGCGGGAGCCGTCGAGCACATCCCGGTGGCCCGCGTGCGCAACACGGCCGACTACCTCGCGGCCGCCAAGGAGGAGGGCGCGTGGGTTTATGGAGCCACGGTGGCGCCCGAGGCCGTGCCCTACCACGAGCCCGACTACCGCGGCCGGGTGGTGCTGGTCCTCGGCGCCGAGGGAAGGGGGCTCCGGCCCCGCGTGGCATCAGCCTGCGACCGGCTCGTGGAGCTCCCGCTGCGCGGCCGGATCGAGTCGCTCAACGTGGCCGCGGCGGCGTCGGCCGTCATGTACGGAATCTTGCATTTTCGCCGGGAGGCCCTTGACAAGGTTCCATAATCGTGGGAACCTCGCGCCACAGATAAGGCTTGACTTGAGCTTAAGGGCTCCGGACAAGCGAGTCTGGCGCTACCAGGGGAGGTAAGTGCGCCTCGGCTTTTCGGCTCTACGCGGCTGCGTACGGCCGGGAGGGAGATGCTGTGGCAGTCACCGCCCCGTCGCGCAATCCTCAATCTCTACTCGAGGTAGACGATCACTACCTCGTCGCGCTCTGCAAGCAGGGCAAGCGCGATGCCTACGACCGGATCGTCAAGCGGTACCACGGTTTCGTGCGCCTCAAGGCGTCGTCGTACTTCCTGATCGGCGGCGACTCCGACGACCTGATCCAGGAGGGCCTGGTGGGGCTCTACAAGGCGGTGCGGGACTACCGCTCCGACCGCGAGTCGAGCTTCCGCAACTTCGCGGAGCTCTGCATCACGCGCCAGATCATCACCGCGGTGAAGACGTCCACGCGCAACAAGCACACGCCGCTCAATCAGTACGTCTCGTTCTCGCAGACGCCGGCCGCGTCGGGCGACGGCGAGCCGACGCTGGACGAGGTGCTGCCCGGCCCGACGGCGCACGACCCGGTCAACCAGGTCATCTCCTCTGAGGAGCTCCACAGCCTGGTGGCCTGCCTGTCGAGCGTCCTGTCGGAGCTCGAGAGCTCGGTGCTGTCGCTGTACCTCGACGGGCACTCCTACGAGGCGATCGGCGAGCACCTGGCCTGCGACACGAAGACCGTGGACAACGCGCTCCAGCGCGTCAAGCGCAAGGTGGGCGCGCACCTGGACTCGCGCAACGTGCTGCTGTAGGGCGCGCGGCGAGGGCTCGGCGCGAGCCGCTCCCTCGCTCACGACATAGCCCCGGGGGGCCGACAACGAGGGCGAACCCATGTTTCGCTCCTCCGCAGTCGTCCCGCTCGTGGCCGCCCTCGTCCTGGCCGCGCTCGGCCTTGCCGTGACCGCCGCCTCGCGGGCCCGCGGCCACTCCGCCGGCCGCGCCGCGTCCGCCGCGCCGCTGGCGCCGCGGAGCGCCATCGGCACGGTCCCGTCGCGTCCCGGTCGGCTCCGCTCCCTCGGCCCCGCCCCGCGGGCGCGGCCCAAGCCGGAGTCGCCCGAGGTGCTGCGAGTGCGAAGCGGGCAAACCGTGAAGCTGCGCGCCAAGCCCGGCGGGCGGGTGCTGGCGACCGTCGGGGCCCGCACCGAGTTCGGCTCGCCCACCGCCCTGTCGGTGGCCGCACGCCGCGGACACTGGGTGGGCGCGCCCCACCCGGCGCTTCCCAACGGCAGGCTGGGCTGGCTCGACGAGCGCTCGCACGCGGCGTCGCGCTTCCACTCGCGCGTGCAGCTCGTGGTCAGGCTGTCCAGGCGCCGCCTCGAGCTGCGCCAGGGCGGGCGGGTCAAGCGGCGCGTGCCGGTGGCGATCGGCCGGCCGGGATCGACCACCCCGAGAGGCCGCTTCTCCGTCACCGACAAGCTCTCCGGCGGCCGCTACGGGCCCTACTACGGCTGCTGCATCTTGGCCCTGTCGGGCCATCAGCCGCACCCGCCGCCGGGCTGGCAGGGCGGCAGCCGCCTGGCCATTCACGGGACCAACGCGCCCGGCACCATCGGAACGCCGTCCTCGGCGGGCTGCCTGCGCGCGGCCGACGGCGACCTGCGCATGCTGATGCGGCGCGTGCCGCTCGGCACGCCGGTCCTGATCCGGTCCTAGCTCACCCGACCCGCGGGCCGTCCATATGCTCGCCCGCGATGGCGGCGGCACCCACGGACGCGGAGATCGTCGAGCGCGCGCTCGGCTATCCGTTCCCGCGCCCGGGCCGGTCCGTGCTCCTGGCGGGCGGCCGCGTGCGCGACCTGGGTGAGCTGGATCCGGGCGAGCTGGCGGCGCGCACCCCCGTGCTGGCCTACGGCTCCAACGCTTCGCCGGCCAGCCTGGGCTGGAAGTTCCCCGACGAGCGGGAGGCCGTGGTGCCGCTCCTGCGCGGCAGGATCCGCGACTTCGACGTCGTCTACTCCGCGCACATCGCCGTGTACGGGTCGGTGCCCGCCACGCTCCAGCGCTCGCCGGGTACGGAGGCCGAGACGTTCGTGGCCTACCTGACCCGGGCGCAGCTCGAGCTCGTGGCCGCCTGGGAGATCAACGCCGACTACGGGGAGCTGGCCGGGGTCGAGCTCTCGCTCGAGGGAGCCGCCGCGCCGGACGTCGTGGGCGCGTTCCTCTCGCGGCACGGCTGCCTGACGGGCCCGGACGGCGCGGAGATCGCCGTGGCCGTGGTGCCGGCGCGCGCGCGCCGCCTCCGCGCCATGCCCCAGCCCGACGTGCTCGAGCTGGTACGCGGCCGGGTGGCGCCGGACACCTCCCTCGACGAGTTCGTCCTGGCCAACGTGCGCGATTACGACGTCGCGCGCGGGCACACGGCCGCGCTGCGCCGCCACGCGCTCCCGTTCGCCAGCGGTTAGCCGCCGTCCGGGTCGAGCTTCCGCATCCGGCCCGCGCTCAGGTAGAAGCGGTCCAGGACCAGCACGTAGGCCCACCCGATCCAGGTGCCGGCCGTGCACAGGAGCGACCCCAGCAGGATCCGCTGGACCGCCGCGGGGATGCTGGTCTTCCGCCCCGGCAGGTTCGCGCTGGGCATCGCCCTGCCCAGCGCGAGCACGACGAGCTTGAACAGCGCGGCCGCCGACCCGAGCACGGCGCCCACGGCTAGGCCGACCGCGCCGAGCGCGAGTGCCACGGCCAAGAGCAGCGGGACCACGACCGGGCTCAGCAGCTTCAGCGCCAGGGAGAGCCGCCACGGCTTGAACCACTTGTCCCTGCCGGTGCGAAGGACCTTGGCGAAGTGCTTCTGCTGCGCCGCCGGCGCGGCGCCCGCGAGCGCGTCCTCGGCCGCGAGGAAGTCCCACTGCTCGCGCGGGGACCCGGTGGCGAAGTCCGCCACCGGACGCTCCTGGAAGCGGCGCTCGATCATCAGGTAGCCGCTGGTCATCAGCGCATGGGCCTCGATCTCGCTGAACGAGTCGAGGTCGGTGCGGATGCTGGCCAGCAGGTCCTGCAGCTCCTTGGCCACGCCGTAGGACGTCGTGTCGGACGCCGACGACTCCGGCGGCACGTCGTCGAGCGGCTCCCACCGGCGGGCGCCGTCCCAGGTGACCGCCGGGCTGTCCAGCTCCTCGCGCAGGTGGACGTAGGCGAGTCCGTGGAGGGCCTCCGCCCTGTCGCGTGCCTCCAGCTCGCGCCACTGCGCCTCGCGCACGCGCGCCTTGAGTATGGCCATCGACCGCAGCGGCACCGACGGGATGCCGCCGCCGGGACGGCGCTGGGAACCCATCTGCCCGCTCGCGTCGCTGACGATCATCACGCCGCAGTCCTCGGTCAGCAGGCTGGCGGTGCCCTCGTTGTCGTGCACGCCGCCGTCGACCAGGCGCACGGTCCAGCCGCCCCGGTCGCGGTCCCTCTCGTCGCGGTCGGCCCGGTACAGGTCCGTCATCGTCAGCGGCTCGAACAGTCCCGGCACGCACGCCGACGCCGCCACCGCGCTGCCGAGTCGGAGCTGCCGGTACCTGGGCGGCGCGCTGGCGTAGGGGACGCGGCGAAGCCGCTCGGCCGGGTCCACGTCCTCGATCAGCCCGGACGCCGGCTCCCCCATCCACGAGGCCGTGAACTGCCAGTTGTGGCCGGTGTTGAGCGTGGTCGCGTTCAGCACGACGATGGGCGCCTTGTGCGCGCGGCGCCAGTTGTCGGCGCGCGGGTTGAAGGGCTCGGGGTCGTCCGGCCCGTCCTCGCCCTCGGGGTACACGTACAGCTTGCTGATGAAGCGATCGCCCGTCTCGTCGTCGGCCACACGCGCGTACAGGTCGCGCTCGTAGAGCTCCCCCAGCCGCGTGGTGCGCGTGACCTCCACGTCGAAGATCCCGCGCAGATTGGTCCACAGCGCGCCGATCGCGCGCATCCTGGCGTTGCGCTCCGCACCCTCGACGAACGCCGTCGCCGTCTCCCGGACCAGCTCGATGTAGGACTCGCGCGTGATCCCGCCGGGGGGCGGCTGCTCGAGCAGCCGGCGCACCTGGAGATACCAGTGCGCTCCCACGAGCGACCCTCCGGACACGCAGGAGATCACCTCGACGTGACGCAGCACGTCCAGCTCCGCGAGCTTGGCCAGGACGCCGATGTGGAAGAACGCCGCGCGGAAGCCGCCGCCGGACAGCGCCAGGCCCACCTTGCCGCGGTAGGCGGCGAGCGCGCCGGCCGAGCAGCCCGCGAGGAAGCCCTCCAGCACGTCCCTGCCCTCCCGATCGGGCTCGCCCGGCTTGGCGCCGGGCCCGAAGCGCAGGAGGGCGGCGAGGTGCTCGGCGGTCGAGCGCAGGTCGGCCGAAAGCGGGTCGGCATCCGCCCCCCGCGCCTCCGCCAGGAGGTCCGCGGCCTCGCGGTAGCGGCCCAGGCCGAAGGACGCCTCGGCCCGCGTCACGAACGCCCAGAACCTCGACCCGTCCGCGTCGTCGCCGCCGTCCGCGGTCCAGGCCTCGCCGTCGCGGACGATCTCGGCGCGGATCTCCGCGGCGTCCAGGCGCCGCTTCTCGGCCACCTCGGACGGACGGCCGGCGCAGGCGGCCTCCGCGGACTCCACGCTGGCGAGCACGTCCAGGAGCAGGGCGGCCCTGATGCCGCAGTAGCCGGACTCGGGACCGCCGCCGGGGGTGTAGCCGCGCCGGTGGTAGCCCATGGCGCGCTCCAGATGGCGGATCTGGGCGCCGGCCTCCCATTTGCGCGTCCACACCTCGCCCGCCAGGCCGAGCAGCCTCGGATCGTCCGTGCCCGACCCGAGCCCGGCCCGCTCGAGCAGCTCCACCGCCTCGTCGAGCCGCGGGCCGAGGGGCAGGTCGGGGTCCTTGAACATGCAGTAGGCCTGCTCTGCGGCCACCTCGCGTCGCTTCGCGTCGGGCGGCTGCGATCGGTCGGCCAGGCCGGCGGCGTGCTCCAGGACCACGCGCGCGTGGCCGAAGCGGCGGCCCTTCTCGAGCCGGCGTGCGATCGCCAGCGCCTCGTCCGCCCCCGCGCAGGCCAGCCCCTGCTCGACCAGCTCGGCGGCCGTCGCCTCCTTCACGGGCGCAACCTACCTCCTGGCGCGCATACCGGTCCACGGAGCGCTCCCATCAGGAGCCGGAGAGGGGACTCGAACCCCTGACCTGCCGCTTACAAGGCGGCTGCTCTACCAGCTGAGCTACTCCGGCCCGGGAGCGCCAGTCTAGGTCGGCACCCGGTGGCTCAGGCGACGGCCACGGCGGCCGACTCGAGATTGCCGTGGCCGTTCGACGACACGGGGATGGGGGGCGGCTCGTCGGCGCTGCGGTCGTTCAGCACGTGCTCGAGCCCGCCGAGCACCGCGCCGAACAGCACGTGGCGCCAGGTGGCCTGGGCCAGCGCGCGCCTGTTGCCCCAGAGGTCCGGGAAGTCCCGGCGGGCGGGGTGGTGGTCGTCGACCAGACGGATCGCCGGCCACGTGGCGAAGTGCTCCGCCAGTCCCGCGGCCAGTCCGCGCAGCACGGGCGGTCCCGGCAGGAACGGCTTGCCCAGCGCGTACGCGGCCCCGAACAGCGCGCCGTCCGTCAGGTGGAGGGCGATCCCGATCGGCCGCCAGTCGTCGCCGCGCGTGACGAGCTTGCCCAGCAGCTCGGTGTCGTCGTAGTAGCAGTCGAACACGCGCTTGTCGAGCGGCTGCTGCGCCGCCCAGACCCCGGCGGCGATCGTGCCGGCCAGCGCGCCCTTCAGGCTTCGCTCGAGAGTCATCGCCCAGCAGCGTAACGGCATGGGTGCGGCGGTGGTAATGAGGGCATGAGCGGACCCCTCCGCGGCGCGCCCCACCTGGCGCGCCACCACCAGCGCGTCCGCGGGCACGGCGTCAACCGGCCCGTCTACTGGATCGCGCGCGCCATGCTCCAGCCGGCCATCCTGCTCTGGTTCCGCGTGGAGCGCAACGGGCGCGGGCACATCCCGCGCACCGGCCCGGTCATCCTGGCCGCCAACCACCGCAGCTTCCTCGACCCGTTCCTGGTGGGGCTGTGCCTGCGCCGGCCGGTCTACTTCGTCGCCAAGGAGGAGCTGTTCCGGAGACGCTGGCAGGGCTGGCTGCTGAACGCGCTGGGAGCGTTCCCGATCCGTCGCGGCGGGTCCGACGAGCAGGCCGTGGAGACCTCCAAGGCGATCCTCGCCCGCGGTGACGCCGTCGTGATCTTCCCCGAGGGCACCCGGATCCGCGAGGGCGCCCTGGGCAGCCCGAAGCGCGGCGTCGGCCGCCTCGCGCTGGAGACCGGCGCGCCGGTCGTGCCGATCGCCATCGCCGGCAGCGAGCGTGCCCGCCGCGGCTGGCTGATCCGCCCCGTCAAGGTGCGCGTGCGCTGCGGGCGGCCGCTCACGTTCCCGCGCGTCGGCGCCGCCTCGCCGTCCCTGGCGGCGGCGGTGACGGCTCGGATCTGGCCGTGCGTGGAGCTCCAGTGGGAGTGGCTCGGCGGGCTGCCCGCCATGCGCAAGGCCGCCGTGGTGGGCGCGGGCCAGATGGGCACCGCGATGGCCGCGCTGCTCGGCAGAGCGGGGCTCGACGTCCAGCTCGGCTGCCGCAGCCTGGCGCAGGCGGATCGGATCGCCGCGGCCGGCCGCAACCCCGACCGCTTCCCGCACGTCGCGCTGCCGGAGACGGTGACGCCTTGCACCGTGCCCGAGATCGAGTTCGCCGGCGTGGACCTGGTGGTGCTCGCCGTGCCGCTGGCCGCGCAGCCGGCGGCGGTGGCCCGCATCGCCGGCGCGATCGGGCAGCGCAGCACCATCGTGGTCCCGGTCAGGGGATCGCTGCGCCCGCACGCGGAGCTTCCGGCGCGCTACCTGCGCGAGCGCACCCGCGCCGCGGCCGTCGCCTGCCTGGGCGTGCCGGCGGGCGCCGCCGGCCTGCTGGACGGCTCCCCGGTCGTGGAGCTGCGCTGCCCCGATCGCGACCGCGGCCGCCAGCTGGCCGAGGTGCTCCGGCGAGCCGGGCTCGAGTCGAGTGACGACACGGCGCCGCCGGCGCGCCGCGTCGCATAGGCGCGCGCGGGGGCCTACCGAGGCCGGAGGCGTAAGCTCGCGTGCATCGCAACGGAGCTCGACAAGCCGGCCCTCGACCGCGAGTTCACGGAGCTGTACCGGGAGCACCTCCGCGACGTCTACAGCTACAGCTACTACCGCATCGGCAACCACCACGACGCCGAGGACATCACCGAGCAGACGTTCCTCCAGGCGTACCGCCACTTCGCGCGCGCGCGCGCGGAGTCGAACGGCCGGCCGCTTCGCCCCTGGCTCATTCGCATCGCGCACAACCTGGCCGCCAACTACCACCGCGACCGCTCGCGGCGCCCGCAGACGCACCTGGAGGACGCGGCGGTGATCACGGCCCCGCACCAGACCGAGGACCTCGTCGAGGGGCGCGAGGAGCTCCAGGCGGTCCTGCGCGGCGTGGCAGGACTACCGGACGATCGCCGCGAAGCCCTGATCATGCGCTTCGCGATCGACATGGACAACCGCGAGATCGCGCGGGCGCTGGGCCGCTCCGAAGGCGCCACCAAGGTGCTTCTACACAGAGCGATCAAGCAGCTGGAGGAGCGTCTCCAGCCGGAGGAGAGGGTTGGCGATGAGCGAGGTTGAGCGACTCCTGCGCGGCGCGCTCGTGCCGATCGACCCGCCCGGGACGATGTCGGCCCGGCTCGAGCGGCGCCTGACCGAGCTGACCGACGCCGCCGTGGACGAGCTGGCGGAGTTCGATCCCAGCGCGCTTCGCGACCCGCGCCGCTGGGCGCGGCTCGCCGCGGCGGGCGTGGTGGCCGGCACGGCCGGCGGCGCGCTGGTGCTCGTGCGGGCGCGGCAGAAGCAGCGACGCCGCGAGGCGCACGGCGTGCGCGCGCTCCAGAAGGGCGTGCGCGAGGTGACCGGCGACGTGGGCCGGCGCCTGCGGCGCTAGCCGCCGGCGGTCGCGGGCCTCTCGGCCGCCGCGCGCGCGAGCTCTATCTCGCGCGTGACGCCCGCCGCCAGGTCCTTCAGCAGTTCCACCTGCCGCCGGCTCCACTGGCGCGGCCGGTGGTCGATCGCGCAGAGCGTGCCCAGCACCTGGCCGTCGCTGTCCACCAGCGGCATGCCGGCGTACGCGATCACGTTCATGTCGCGGATGGCCAGGTTGTCCTTCAGCACGGGGTGCTCGCGCGAGTCGTCCACGAGGAGCGGCTCGCGGGCTGCCACCACGTGCTGGCAGAACGAGTGGCTGAGCTTCGAGCCGCGCTGCGACAGCCACGGCTCGGGCAGCCCCAGGCAGCTCTTGAAGAACTGACGGTCCTCGTCCACGAGGGAGACCAGCGCCACGGGCGCGTTGAGGGCCTCGGCCGCGATCCTGGCGTGGCGGTCGAAGTTCTCCTGGATCGGCGAGTCCAGCAGCCCGGTGGCGCGCAGCGCTCGCAGCCGGTCGGGATCGCGCACGGCCTCGATCACGTCCTGCGACACCGGCGCGGCCGCCGAGCTGGGCGGCGCGCCCGCGCCCAGGCGCTCGAGGGTGGTGTCCAGGCCCGGATCGCCCCGCCGGCCCATCAGGTAGGCCAGCCGCAGCACGGTGGCGTCGCGGACGAACTGCGCCGCGCTGACTCCCGACGAGGCGGCCTCCTGCTCGAGCAGGCCCCAGAGGTCGTCCGAGAACCTCACCGTCGTGGCGCGCATCGGCATCGGACGCACAATGTACCGCATTCGGGGGCCATACCGATAGCGCTTTAATGGTCATTGGGCGTACCCGAAGCGGGTTATTGCGTCTCTAGGGCGAAAAGCGATAGCGGATCCGATATCGCAACGTGATACGGTTCCGCTCCTCGTGACTCTGAGCGCCCCCCCGAACCAGTTCAGCGCGGACGCGTTCAGCGCCGCCTACGAGCGTCACTCGGAGGCCGTCAGGCGGGTCGCGCACCAGGTGCTGCGCGACCGCGGCCAGGCCGAGGACGTGGCCCAGGAGGTCTTCCTCTCGCTCTGGCGCCACCCCGGCCGCTTCGACCCGCGGCGCGGCGAGCTGGGCGCCTACCTGCGCGTGATGGCGCGCAGCCGCGCCCTCGACGCGCTCCGCGCCGCCGGGGCCGCGCGCCGCGCGCACGACCGCCTCGAGCACGCTGTCGGGCAGGGGGATCCCGTGGCGGAGCCGCCGGTCCTGATCGCGGCCCAGGTGGAGCGCTCGGAGCTCCGCGCCGCCGTCGCGGACCTGCCCCAACCCCAGCGCGACGCGCTCGCGCTCTCCTTCTGGGGCGAGATGTCCACGAGCCAGATCGCGTCCAGCCGCGACCTCCCCCACGGCACCGTCAAGAGCCGCGTGCGCCTCGGCCTGCGCAAGCTGCGCGAGCGGGTGGACGAGGAGCGGCTGGCGGCCTGATCCGGAAACCGGTCCCTCGCGTACAGTCGGCCAGGAGCCCGGGCACGCCCGGCGCGACGGATTGATCGGGACCAGGGACATCCACCTGCTGGCGGACGAGGAGCTCATGGAGCTCGTCGCCGACGGCGACGCGCGGGCCTTCGAGGCGCTGTACGACCGCCACGGCGGCGCCGCCTTCTCGCTCGCGTACCGGATGGTGGGCAACCGCGCCGTCGCGGAGGACGTCGCGCAGGAGGCGTTCCTGTCGATCTGGCGCAGCCGCGTGCGCTACCAGCGCGAGCGCGGCAGCGTTCGCTCGTGGGTGCTCGGGATCGTCCACCACCGCGGCATCGACGCCCTGCGCCGCAACCTTGTGCACGAGCGGCGCCGCGCGAGCGCCGAGGGGATCGAGGAGCGTCACGAGGCGCCCGAGCGCACCGACGTCGAGGTGGCGCGCCGCGACGAGGCGCGCACGGTGCGGGCCGCGATCGAGCAGCTGCCGGACCAGCAGGGGCAGGTCATCCAGCTGGCGTACTTCGGCGGCTTCACGCACACGCAGATCGCCGAGATGTTGGAGATGCCGATCGGCACCGTGAAGGGGCGCATGAGGCTGGGCCTCGAGAAGCTGAGGCGTAGTCTCACCCAGGAGGTGGCCCTGTGAGCGCCGTCGACCACGAGCGATACGCGCAGGACGTGGGCGCCTACCTGCTGGGCGCGCTGCCCGAGCTCGAGGCCCAGGTCTTCGAGCGCCACCTGATGGGCTGCGGCGACTGCCGCGACGAGCTGGAGCGCCTGCGGCTGGCGGCCGAGGCGCTGCCGCGGTCGGTGGAGGCGTTCGAGCCGCCGCCCTCGCTCAAGCGCTCGCTGATGGAGGTCGTGGAGGCCGAGGCGCGCGAGCGCCGGCCCGCCGCCGCCCCCGCGCCGCCCGCACGCCGCCGGTCGCGCTTCGCGCTGCCGGGCCTGGGCGCGCTCCGCCCGCGTCAGCTCGCGTGGGCCGCGGCCGCGCTCGTCCTGCTGGGCGGCGCCGTCGGCTTCGGCGTGGACAGGCTGGCCCGCGGCGGGTCGTCCACACGCGTGCTGTCGGCCCAGGTGAGCCCCGCGGCCCTGCCGGGCGGCAGCGCCCGGCTCGAGACGGACGCCGACGGGGCCCGCGCCACGCTACACGTCGAGGGCCTGCGAGTGCTTCGCGGCGATCGCGTCTACGAGGTGTGGGTCGAGCGCGGCGGCTCCATCCGCCCGGCGGGGGCCCTGTTCTCCGTCGCCGCGGACGGGAGCGGAGCGGCGGCGGTGCCGCTGGGCGTGAAGGGCGCGGACGCCGTGCTGGTCACCCGCGAGCCCGCCGGGGGCTCGGAGCGCCCCAGCGAGGCGCCGATCATCCGCGTCCGCACCTGACCGACCGACGGGCGCGCGCTCGGGGCTATTGTCAGCGCGATGGAGGTCTGCTACCGCCATCCCGACCGCGAGACCGGCGTCTCGTGCTCCAACTGCGGGCGGCCGATCTGCCCCGACTGCATGACCACGACCTCCGTCGGCATGCGCTGCCCGGAGTGCTCGCGCGAGCGCACGCGCGTGGTGCGCGGCACCGGACCCGTGGGCCAGCCGACGCTCACCTACGTCCTGATCGGGATCAACGTGGCGGTGGCGCTCGGCACCTTCCTGAGCGGCGGCACCGGCGCGGCGGGCATCCCGGGCGGCTCGGTGGTCGACGACGGCGCGCTGTCGCGCGCGACGGTCGACCACGGCGACCTCTGGCGCCTCGTCACCGCCGGCTTCATCCACGCCGGCCCCACCCACCTGATCTTCAACATGCTGGGCCTGTGGGTGCTCGGCGGGCTGCTCGAGCCGGTGGTCGGTCGGCTGCACTTCGCCCTCATCTACTTCGTCTCGCTGCTCGGCGGCTCGTTCGGGGCGCTGCTGCTTCAGCCGAACGGCTTCACGGTGGGCGCGTCCGGAGCCATCTTCGGGCTGCTGGGAGCGGGGATCATCGTGCTGCGCTCGCGCGGCGTGGACCCGATGGAGAGCGGCCTGGTGTTCTGGCTCGGGATCAACCTGGTCTTCAGCTTCACCCTCAGCGGGATCTCGATCGGCGGACACCTGGGCGGGCTCTTCGGCGGCGGCCTGGCGGCGATCGTGCTCTACGAGCTGGCGCCGCGCTTCCGGCTGTCGAAGGCCGTGGCGATCGCCGCCACCGCCGCGATCGGCGTCGTGGCCGTCGCGGGCTCGATCGCGATCAGCGGGAAGGAGGAGACGACTCCACTCGGTCTCTCAGCTCCTCCATCTGCCCTTTCATCACCTGTTCGCTGAGCACGCGGGCGAGCTTGCCCGGCAGCCAGACGCCGGGATCGAGAGCCAGGCTGTAGGTGGCCAGCGTGGTGCCGTCGCCGCGGTCCTCGAAGATGTACTCGCCGTCCACGTCGCGCACGTCGCCGTCCACGTAGTCCCAGCCGATCCGGTGCGGCGGCTCGTACGAGTAGCGCAGCGTGTAGCTGACGGTGCGCACGCGGGCGTCGATCTCGAACGCCACCTCCCGGCCGCGGCCGTCGCCGTCCCGCGTCCTCACCTCGCAGGCCTTGACCGCCGACTGCCAGTCGGGGAACGACTCGTAGTCGATCAGCGCGTCGAAGCAGGCCTGCGGCGCGGCCTGGATCACGATCTGGTGCTCGGCGTGCTTCTGGGCCACAGCTTCAGCCCGCCGCGCCCGCCAGGTCACGATCGAGGGCGACGGCGCGGCCCGGGGGCGGCGCCTCCACCCGGTCGGGGTGCAGCACGTGCGCCAGCAGCTCGATGCCGTCGATCAGGCGCGGCCCGGGGCGCGAGAAGTACGCGGCCGCGTCGAAGGCCGTCACCGAGTCCGCGCCAAGGGCGGACAGCTCGCGCGCGTAGCGCCGCGCCTCCTCCGCGGCGCGCTCGGCGTCGTAGCCGCAGGGGATGACCGCCACCGCCTCGGGGCGCGCCGCGGCCGCCTCGTCCCAGCCCACCACGCGCGACCTCTCGCCGGCGAACCCGAGCCCGTCCTCGCCGCCCGCCAGCTCGATCATCTGCGGCACCCAGTGGCCGCCGGCGTAGGGCGGGTCCAGCCACTCGAGCGCCACGGTGCGCGGCCGGCTGGCCCCGCGGAGCGTCTCGCTCAGGCGGTCGATCCGCGCCGCCGCCCGGCTCACCAGCCGCTCGCCCTCCTCCTCGGCGCCGGCCGCGGCGGCCAGGTCGCGCACTCCGGTCAGCACCTCTCCCAGCGTGGACGGGTCGAGCGACAGCACCCGCGGCGCGGGGTGGAGCTCCTCCGCCAGCGCGCACACGTCGTCGTACGAGACGGCGCACACCTCGCACACGGCCTGGGTCACGATCAGATCCGGCTCGACCTCGCGGAGCCGGTCGTGGTCCAGCTCGTAGATGGCCTCGCCGCGCCCGGTCCGCTCCCGCACCTCGCGGTCGATCTCGGCCGGCCCGAGGCCCTCCGGGACGACGCTCCGCGTGAGGTGGGGCAGCTCGGCGGCCTCTGGCGGATAATCGCACTCGTGCGTGACCGCGACGACGGCGTCCTCGAGCCCGAGGGCGAACAGCGTCTCGGTCGCTGACGGGACCAGGCTGGCGATCCGGGGGAGCACTGACCGAACCATGGCACTTCTGAGCGAAGACGACGTACGGGCCCGGCTGGACGGGCTCGAGGGCTGGCAGCGCGACGGCGACGCGCTGCGGCGCGAGTTCAAGTTCGACGACTTCATGGGCTCGGTGGACTTCGTCAACCGGCTCGCGCCGGCCGCCGAGGAGATGAACCACCACCCGGACCTCGCGATCTCCTGGAACACGGTCACCGTGACGCTCTCCACGCACTCCGAGGGCGGGATAACCGAGAGCGACTTCGAGCTTGCGTCGCGCATCGATCCGCTGGCGTAGCGCGGCAGCCGCGCTGACCGCCGCCGCGCTGCTCGCGCTGGCTCCCGGCGCCGCCACCGCGCGCGACGGGCGGTCGGTGCGCGTTTTCGCGGTGCAGCCGAAGCTCGACCTGGCCTGGATGGAGAGCCGGGCGGCGTTCCGCGACAAGATGCTGGCGCTGTCCGACCGAACCGCGCGCGGGCCGGGCGCCCCTCTCGTCCAGTCCGGCGCCGACGACTTCGCCTCGCACCTGCTCGGACCCACCGACCCCGCCCGGCCGGTGGAGACCGCGCGCGACCTGGTGGTGTGGCCGGAGGACGTCGGCCTGTTCGCGGCGCTCAGCGGCCGGCGCGCCGAACCGGCGCGCAACGCGGGGTCGCTCACCAACTCGATAGCCGCGCTGATCGCCGCCTACGGCCCGCAGAACGCGTACTACTCCTCGAAGTACCTGGACGTGGCCGCGCGGGCGCCGCAGGTGCGCCTGCTGGCGCTGTCGCTCACCGACACGTTCGCGCACGTGGCCGTCGAGACCTACAGCGAGATCGCGCGCCGCTACCGCGTGTGGCTCGAGGCGGGCATCGACATGGCGCAGGACTGGAAGGTGGTCTGCGACGACATCGCCGCCTTCAACTCGGCGCGCCCGGCGCGGCTGCCCGACGGCGAGCTCTGCCAGGAGCAGAACCCGCAGCGGGTCAAGCAGCTCGGCGACCCGTTCGAGCCGCGCGACTACGCCTACGAGGCGGTCACCGCGCGCCCCTCGAACATCGCGCTGCTGTTCGACCCCGCCGGCCGTCTGCGCTCCAAGCAGGTCAAGGCCTACCTGACTCCGACCGAGCTGCCCGGCCAGCTCGACCTCGTGCCGGGTGAGATCGGCCGCGGCCTGCCCGCGGTTCGCACGCCGGTCGGCACGCTGGGATTCGTGACCAGCAAGGACTCCTGGATGCCCGACGTCCAGGCGAGGCTGGACCAGCAGCACGTGGACCTGCTGGTGCAGCCCGAGTTCTTCGTGGGCGACACGGTGGACGACACGCGCATGTGGTCGCCCGACACGATGCTCGCCTCCGGCTACAACGACGTGCTCCGCATGCCGTCCGTCCAGGCGATGGTGGCGCCCGACCTGGTGGGCAACGTGTTCGAGTTCTCGGCGGACGCGCAGTCGCACATCGCGGTCAAGCCGCGCGGGGCTCGGGAGCGCCGGGCGAGCGTCCGCGGGCACCTGGTGGGCCAGCCCGGCGCGCCGGGCCTGGCCGGCGTCATGCCGTGGGTGGTGCCCGACCCGCTGACCCCGTCCGAGCCGTTTCCCGCGCGCCGGAAGCGGCTGGCGGAGGCCGGCCGGGCGCTGATCGCCGGGTCGGGGACCGAGTGTCCCGACCCCGCGAGGGCCGGGCCGTGCGAGAACGGGCACGTGGAGGGCGTGCTCTGGCGCGACGTGACCGTGGCGCGCCGGCCGCGCCACCGCCGCTATCGCGGGCGGCTGGCCCGTACGCGCTTCTCGCGCTCGCGGGCCGTGCACCCGGCGCCGCGCGAGCAGCGGAACGCCGCGGTGGCCATGCGCGGGTGGCGAGGCGTGGTGGCGTGGGAGGAGCGCCGCGGCGCGCGCCAGCGGGTGCTGCTAGCGCGGACGTCCGACGGCGGCCGGCACTGGTCGCGGCCCGTGCGGCCGACCGGCAGGCGCCCGGGCGCGGCGGACGAGCTGTGGCCGTCGGTGGCCATCGGCGCGCGGGGACGCGTGACCGTGGCGTGGGGCGACGACTCGACGGGGACGCAGCGGGCCTACGTGGCCGCGTCGGCCGACGGCGGCCGCCGCTTCGGCGCGCCGCGCGCACTCGACGCGACGGCGCCGCCGGCGGTCGCCCAGTGGAAGCCGGCCCTGGCGCAGGGGCCGGGCGGCGTCGTGCACGCCGTGTTCGTGGACGAGCGCGCCCGCTCGGCCGACGACGACCTGCCGCAGGCCGGCGTCTACTACGCGCGCGTCGAACGCGGCGTGCCGGGTCGCTCCCGACGGGTCGACGAGGGAGGGCCGGTCCCGCTGGCCGCCAAGCTCGACCACGCCTGGGCGCCGCGGGTGGCCGTGCGGGGCAAGCGCGTGCTGGTCGCCTGGATCGACTTCCAGAACTACGACTGGGGAGTGTTCTCGCGGGCGTCGGCGGACGGCGGCGCGAGCTTCGGCCCCCAGGTGCGGGTGACCGACAACGCCGAGGACGACCCGTCCACGACGGCCGACGAGCAGCGGGAGGAGCTGGCGGATTCGCCCGACCCCGCGTTCCTGGCGAAGGGCGAGCCGGTCGTGGCCTGGGCCGACTGGCGCAAGCGCGACTCGGCGGCCACGGCGCCGCACCAGCAGTACGACGTCTTCGCCGCCGCGCCGGGCGCGCCCAACTTCCAGGTCGACCCCCACGGCGCGCAACAGGTGTCCACGTTCGCGCCGTCGATGTGCGCGAGCGGCCCCGACGCGCTGATCGCCTTCCAGGACGCCAGCCGGGCGCAGTCGCAGATCCGGCTGGTGCGCGTGCGCGGCCGTCGAGCGGGACGGACGGCGCTGCGGGTGGACGACGGCGGTTCCCGGGCGGGCAACGCCTACCGTCCGCGGCTGGCGTGCTCGCGCGGCCGGGTCACGGCGGTCTTCGAGACCGAGCGCGACGGCCCGACTCAGGTCTACGTGGCGAGGGCGCGTTCGAAGCGCCTGGGATAGCCGCCGAAGGCGGCGAACAGAGCGCTAGCGGGGAATGATGGGGGCTTACGAGTACCTCAAGCGCTACAACGAGCCGGACGAGATCCCGTACCTCGTGAAGATGTCGAGGTTCGTGAAGGTGGCTCCCGAGCACGAGGGCGCGCGCCTCCTCGCCTGGGAAGAACGGATGTCGTTCGAGGCCAGGCTCGAGATCGTCGCACTCAACTTCTGGGAGGAGCTCGCGGGCATGTAATCGGGAACTCGGCCGCGGCGCCGCTGGACGACACGCTCGATCGGCTCAGACAGCAGCAGGAATGGCAGCGGCGGCTCGCCAAGGCCCGGCTGCTGGAGCGCAGGAGGATGCTGAAGGCGCTGCGTGCCGCCGCAGTGCCGAAAGCCGAGGACCGGCTCTAGCACGCGAGGTGCGGTCGCCGGCGGCCTTGGACCCCTCTGCTAGCTTGCGCGCCATCGCCCTGAGCGACGACGAACCTCCTCGAAGTAGCCCGCCGGCGGGGGCGATCGCATGATCGCGCTGCTGGTGCTTGGCGTGCCCGCGCTGATCGTGGCGAACGCGTTCTTCGTCGCGGCCGAGTACGCGCTCGTGCGCTCGCGGGTGGACCGGGTCGAGGCGCTCGAGAAGGAGGGCGCGAAGGGCGCCGCGCTCGCGCGGCGGCAGATCGACCGCATCGACGAGTACATCGCCGCCTGCCAGGTCGGCATCACGTTCGCGTCGATCGGCATCGGCGCGGTTGGCGAGCCCACCATCGCCCACTACCTCGAGGACCCCCTCGGCGGACCGCTGGGCCACGCCGCCGCCGTCACGATCGCCGGAATCGTGGCCTACACGATCCTCACGGCCCTCCACATCACGCTCGGCGAGCTGGTGCCGAAGGTCTACACGGTCGCCCACGCCGAGGGAATGGCCCGCCGCATCGCCCACCCGCTCCAGTTCTTCATGCGCCTGTTCCGGCCGATCAGCGTCTCCTTGACGGCGCTGGCGGGACTGATCCTGCGCCCCCTGGGCGTCCGCCCGGAGGACGTGGGCGAGGAGGAGACGACGTCCGAGGACCTCAAGTTCCTGATCGCGCGGAGCGCGATCGGCGGTCACCTCGACCCGGGCGAGGCGGGGATGCTCTCGGGCGTGTTCCATCTCCACGAGCAGGAGGTCCGCCAGGTGATGACGCCGATCCCGGCGGTCGTCACCGTGGATGTGTCCGAGAACGTGGAGACCGCCCTGCGCCGCTGCGTGGACTCCGGCCACACGCGTCTGCTCGTGACCGAGAACGCCAACACCGACCGCATCCGCGGGGTCGTGCACAACAATTCCCTGGCGCGGCTCCTGATGTCGCGCGGGGCCGACGCCTCGATCGAGGGGGCGGTGAAGGACGCGGTGATCGTCCCCGAGACCAAGCCCCTCGACGACCTGCTGGCCGACCTCCAGCGCCAGCGGACGTCGATGGCGGTGATCGTCGACGAGTACGGGCGGACCGTCGGGATCGTGACGATCGAGGACATCATCGAGGAGATCGTCGGCGAGATCTTCGACGAGGCGGACCCGGCCGGAGGCGCCGTCCGGCGGCTGGCGAACGGCGACTGGTACGTGCGCGGCCACGTGCCGATCGCGGACCTGGCCGACCACGGCATCGAGCTGCCGAGCGAGTCGGACGCCTACAACTCGGTCGGCGGCTTCGTCTTCAGCGAGCTGGGCCGGCTGCCCAAGCGCGGCGACATGGTGCGCGCCAACGACTACTCCCTGCGCGTGGAGTCGGTGCGCGAGAACCGCATCGACGCGGTGCGGATCCGCGACCACGAGCCCGATCGCGGCGGCGGCCGGGCGCAGCCGCGGGAGAGCGAATCCGTCCGCGACGGCGGGTAGGTTCGACCGGCAAGAGCCCTTCCGTCCCAGGAGGTCTTGCCATGTGGTCCGCCCGTCTCACCGACTCCCAGCGCGACGCCCTCAAGTTGCTGCTCGACGCCCAGGGCGAGCTCGGTCCGTCGCTCACCGGGGCGCGTGAGGCGCTCGACCTCGCGCGCTGGGACGACCTGCCGGAGGCCCAGCTGCCGTGGGACCGCGTCAGCGAGCTCGCGGGCCTCCAGGGCATAGGCGAGGCCGACGTGGTGTGGGACCTGGCCAACGGCCTTCCGTCGCGCGCGCTCGTCTCGCGGCGCGCGTCGAGCTAGCCGCGACCCGGCGGCGGCGGCCGTCCCCGTGCGCGCGCACCGCGCCCGCGCATATCGATCATCGGCGCGCGCTCGGCCGGGCCTATCCCACAAATCGGGGATGGGACGGGCGCCCGCGGATGCCGATTCGCGGCCTATGGCGTGGAGTCCGACGCGCACCGCCGCGGATCCGGGAGGCCGGACGCGGTGGGCGACGGCGCTGGTTGTCGCCTCGCTCGCCGTGCCGCTGACCCTTTCGGTCGTCATGAAGTCGAGCGCCGTCTCGTTCGCCGCGCCCGCGGTGCTTCTGCTCGCCGCCGCCGTGCGCTCCTGGGGCGCCGCCCGCTCCGGCAAGGAGCGCGGGATCGTGTGGCGCACCCTGGCCGGGGCCACCCTGCTCGCCGGCCTGGACGCCGGCCTGATCCTCGTGACCCTCGTGACCGGCGGCGCGGCAGGCGCCGGCTTCTACCTCGGTGCCGCGGCTTCGGCGTGCCTGCTGGTGGCGGTGGCCGAGTTCGCTCGCCGCAGCCTGCGCCACGCGTCGCTCGAGCTGCTCGTGGACGGGCTGTTGGTGTCGGCCGTCGTGGTGGCGGCCGGGATCTGGTTCGTGGTCCTCCCCGGCTTCGCGTCCGGCGACGCGGTGCTCACGTACGTCTTCCTGGTGGACATGATCGCGCTGTGCGTGGCGCTGGTGGGCACGGTGGCGCGGCGCGACGCACGCCACCGCCGGGTCGGATGGGCGCTGACGGCCGCCTGCGCGGCCACGTCGGCCGGCGACGCGCTCGTCTCGGTGGGCGCGGCGCAGCAGACGCTCCACGTGTCGTGGGTGGCCGGCTTCTGGGCGCTGGCGGCGGGCGGGATCCTGGTCGCCGTCCACGGCGAGCTCTGTCCCGCGTCGTGCCTGCGCGAGCCGTCGGAGGGCGGTCGCGCATGGCTCTGGGCGCGAGTGATGCTGCCGCTCGGGGCGGTGCTGTCGTTCCCGGCGATGATCGCGGTCCTGTGGCTGGTCGATGAGCTGGGGCCCGGCGCGACCTCCTTCTTCACCTTCTTCTTCCTGTCCGTGCTCGTGCTGGCGTTCGCACGCCAGGCGTACCTGATCGTGGACAACCGGCGCGCGGTGAGCCGCGAGCGCGCGCTGCTGTCGGAGGCCGTGAGGCGCAACGAGGAGCTGGAGGCGCTCACGGCGCTGGCCACGACCATGACCGAGACGCTGGACGAGGAGCAGATCGTCGAGCGCGGGCTGGACGCGCTGCGCCTGGGCGCGGGGGCGGAGAGCGCCGCCCTTCACGCCGTGGGCGCCGGCGGGGCGCAGGAGCCGCGGGCCACCGTGGGCCGGTGGCCCGCCGACCTGGCCTGGGTCGGGGAGCCGATGCCGTCGCCGGTGCCGACGCGCGAGGTTCGAGGGGGGCGGGAGGTGATCCGGCATCCGCTCTGCGCGCACGACTCGACCCTTGGAGTGGTCACGCTCGTGCGCCGCGCGGGGCGCTCGACGCAGGACGACCGTCAGCTGATCGAGCTCCTGACCGGCCAGCTCGCGGTCGCCATCCAGAACGCGCGCGACTACCTGGAGAAGGTCGAGCAGTCGCTGCGCGACCCGCTCACGGGGCTCTACAACCGCCGCTACCTGCGCGACGTCCTCGAGAAGGAGATGCACCGCAACGAGCGCTACGGCTCGCCGGTGTCGATCGTGCTGTTCGACGTGGACGGCTTCAAGGCCGTGAACGACCGGTACGGCCACGCGGTCGGCGACGAGGTGCTCTCGGCCATCGCGGGGGCGGTGCGCTCGCGCATCCGGCCGTCGGACAGCTTCGCCCGCATGGGCGGCGAGGAGTTCGCGCTCCTGCTGCCCGAGACCAGCCAGCTCGACGCCCTGGCCGTGGCCGACCGCATGCGGCGCGCCGTGGCCGCGGAGCGCATCCTGCCGGACGCGACGGTGACCATCAGCGGCGGCGTCGCCTCCGCCCCCGAGGACGCCACCGGCGCCGACGAGATCCTGAGCAAGGCCGACGCGGCGCTCTACTGGGCCAAGCACAACGGCAAGAACATGTGCGCGGTGGCCGGCGAGGTGGTCGTGTCCGGCGACGGGTCGTCCGAGCGGGCGGTGGTGGGCCACCTGTACGCGCTGGCCGCCAGCGTGGACCGCGATCAGCTCGGCACGCCCGATCACTCGGGCAACGTGGCCGCGCACGCGGTCGCGATCGGGGCCGAGCTGGGGCTCTCCCCGCCGCGGCTCGTGCGGCTGCGGCGCGCGGCGCTGCTGCACGACGTGGGCAAGGTCACCGTGGCCGCGTCGATCCTGCGCAAGCCGCTGCCGCTGGCCGCCGACGAGGCGTCCGCGATGCGGCGGCATCCCGAGGCCGGCGCCACGATGCTCATCCACAGCGGGCTGAGGGAGGAGGCCGTGTGGGTCCGCCACCACCACGAGCGCGTGGACGGCGCGGGCTACCCGGACGGCCTGGCGGGCTCGGACATCCCGGTCGAGTCGCGGATCATCCTGGTCGCGGACGCATTCGACGCGATGACCGCCGACCGCCCGTACGGGCGGGCGATCTCCGCGGGCTCGGCGCTCGAGCAGCTGCGCCGGCACGCCGGGTCGCAGTTCGACGCGCGCGTGGTCGAGGCGTTCGTTCGGATCGTCCAGCGCGACCACGCGCCGGCGGGGTTCTCGCCCGACTACCTGTCGTCGTAGTCGTAGAAGCCGGCGCCGGACTTGCGGCCCAGGGCCCCCGCCGCCACCAGCTCGCGGATCCGGTCCGGCACCTCCACTCCGATCGACTCGCCGATGGCGGCCGCCACGTCGAGCCCCACGAAGTCGAGCAGGGCGAGCGGTCCCATGGGGTGGGCGGCGCCCAGCTTCATGCAGGTGTCGACGGCCTCGGGCTCGAGCGGGTGCTGCTCGAGGAAGCGGACCGCCGAGAACAGGTACGGGAAGAGCAGCCGGTTGACCACGAAGCCCGGCACGTCGGGCACCTCCACGGCCGTCTTGCCCAGCGACGCGCACAGCTCCCCCGCGCGCTGCCTGGTCGCCTCCGAGGCGTCGCCGGGATAGGCCAGCTCCACAAGCTCCATCCGCTCGACCGGGTTGAACACGTGCAGGCCCACGAAGCGGTCCGGACGCCCGCTGGCCGAGGCCAGCTCGGACACCGACAGCGACGAGGTCGTGGACCCGATCACGGCGTCGGGCGAGGCGAGCGCGCCCAGCCGCTCCAGCAGCTCGCGCTTCACGGCGGCGTCCTCGATCACGGACTCGACCACGAAGCTGCACGAGCGAAGGGCGTCCAGATGCGTGGTTATGCGCGCGTCGTCGCCGATCTCGGCCCGCGCGCGTGCCTCCGACTCCGCGCTGCGCGCCCAGACCACGACCTCGCCCCGCGCCGCCGCGAGCCGTGCCAGGCCCACGGCCACCGCGCCGGTGCCGGCGATCCCGAGGCGCTCAGTCAGGCTTGGTTGACTCACCAGTCAATCCAGTACAGTAAATGGCAGAGGGCCGCCTGGACGGCTGAGGCAGCCGCCGGGACGGCACTGGTAGCGGGCGCGGCCCGCGAACGCCGTCGAAACGAGCTTCGGAGGGTCGAACCAACATGCAGAACGGACACGGCCGTGAGGTTGTCATCGTCGAGGCTGCCCGGACGCCGATCGGGCGCGGGCATCCCGAGAAGGGCTACTACAGGGACACGCATCCCAACGCGCTGCTCGCCAAGTGCTACACCGAGGTGATCGAGCGCGCGGGCATCCCGGCCGAGGAGGTCGAGGACGTCGTCGCCGGCTGCGTGCAGCAGTACGGCGAGCAGATGTTCAACGTGGGCCGCAACGCGTGGCTCCAGGCGGGGCTGCCGGTCGAGACGCCGGCCACCACCGTCGACCGCCAGTGCGGCTCGGCGCAGCAGGCCGTCAACTTCGGCGCCGCCCTGGTCGCCGCCGGCGTGCACGACACGGTGATCGGCTCGGGCGTGGAGCACATGGGCCACATCCCGATGGGCGTCGGCTTCAAGTGGGTGGACGAGGTCGGCTCGCCGTGGCCCGAGGAGCTGATGGCCAAGTACAACCTCGTGCCGCAGGGCATCTCCGCGGAGATGATCGCCGACAAGTGGGAGATCCCCCGCTCGGAGCTCGACGAGATCGGGCTGCGCTCGCACCAGCTGGCCCACCAGGCCACCGAGGAGGGCCGCTTCGAGCGCGAGATCGCTCCGTTCCAGGTGAACGGCGACACCTACGTGACCGACCAGGGCATCCGCGCGGACACGAGCCTCGAGAAGCTGTCGTCGCTCAAGCCGGCCTTCAAGGAGGACGGCAAGATCACGGCCGGCAACTCGTCGCAGATCTCCGACGGCGCGGCGGCGGTGCTGCTGATGGCGCGCGAGAAGGCCGAAGCCCTCGGGCTCAAGCCGCGCGCGCGGATCGTGGACCAGACCACGGTCGGCGTCGACCCGGTGATCATGCTCACCGGCCCAATCCCGGCGACCAAGAAGCTCCTGGAGCGCAACGGGATGAAGATGGACGACATCGACCTCGTGGAGATCAACGAGGCGTTCGCGTCGGTCCTGGCCGCGTGGCGCCGCGAGCTCGAGCCGGACATGGACCGGGTCAACGTGAACGGCGGCGCGATCGCGCTGGGGCACCCGCTGGGGTCCACGGGCGCGCGCCTGATCACGACGCTGCTGCACGAGCTGGAGCGCTCCGACAAGGAGGTCGGGCTCGTGACGATGTGCTGCGGCGGCGGGCTCGGCACCGGCACGCTGATCCAGCGCGTCTGAGTCCGATCCACCCTTCTGGCAGCCGTTGCGGACGGGGCCTCCGGGCCCCGTCCGCCGTTTCGGGGCCGTCGGGCGCCGGGTAAACCGCGGTATGGCCGTCGGGACGACAGGCCGGCCGTTCGCCGGGCGCTACAGGACGATCAGGCGGCTCGGGGCGGGCGGGATGGCCACCGTGTTCCTGGCCGAGGACGAGCGCCTGGGCCGCCGGGTGGCCGTCAAGCGCCTGCACGGCGACATCGCCGACGAGGACCTGGCGCGCCGCTTCCAGCGCGAGGCGCGCCTCGGCGCTTCGCTCAACCACCCGAACGTCGTGACGATCTACGACATCGTCTCCGACGAGGAGGGCGTGCTCATCGTCATGGAGTACGTGGAGGGCCACACGCTTCGCGACGAGATCGCGAACGGGCCGGTCGTCCCCGAACGCGCCCTGCCGGTGCTGCGCGGCGTGGCCGACGCGCTCGACCACGCACACGAGCACGGCGTGGTGCACCGCGACGTCAAGCCCGCCAACGTGCTGGTGCGCCGCGACGGCACGGCGAAGCTGGCCGACCTGGGCATCGCCACCGCGGCGGAGCAGTCCCGCATCACGCGCAGCGGGAACGTGCTCGGAACCGCGGCGTACATGGCGCCGGAGCGGCTCGACGGCGGGTCGGGCGACCCGAGCGTCGACGTCTACGCGCTGGCGGCGGTGGCGTACGAGGCGCTGTCCGGCCGCAAGGCCGTCGAGGGGGCTACGCCTCTCGAGGTGGCACAGAGGGTGATCAACCAGGAGCCGCCCGACCTCGTCGAGGCGCTCCCGGACGCGCCGCCGGGCGCGGCGGCCGCGCTGCGGCGCGGGCTGGCGAAGGACCCGGCGGAGCGGCCGGCGTCGGCGGGCGAGCTGGTGGATCGGCTGTGGAACGCGTACGGCCTGGCGGCGGACGCGGTGCCGACGGCGGCGACCGTGCCGCTGGCGGAACCCGAGCCGGTCGCGGAGCCCGAGCCGGAAGCGATGAAGCCGGCGCCGGTCGTGCCCGCGTCCGTGCTGCCTCCGGCGCATCCGGAGCCGGTCGTGGAGCATCGGGAGCCCCCGCCGGAGCCCCCGCCCTCGATCCACTCGCCGGCCCGCCGCCGCGCCCCGGTCGGCCCGATCGCCGGCCTGCTCGCCGCCCTGCTGGTCGCGGCCGTGGTCATCGCTCTCGTCGCCGGCGGGGGCTCCGACGAGCCGAAGCAGAAGGCCTTTCAGGGCAGGAAGGCGGACAAGAAGAAGGCCTCGAGCGGTGGCTCCGCGTCCGCCGCGACGGCCGGTGGCTCTGCCGCGCCGGCCGCCGGCGGCCCGGCTGGCGCCGTCAACTCGTTCTACCAGCACGCCGCGCGTCACGAGTACGACGCGGCGTGGGCGCTCGCCACGCCGCGGCTGCGCTCCCAGCTCGGCGGCCTCCGGTCCTTCGAGGCCGGCCAGTCCACTCTTCGGAGCATCCGCTTCCCGGTGCTCCGCACTGAGAGCTCTACGGCCACGGCCGCCACCGTGCAGCTCCAGTCCGAGGCCCGGCACGTCGCGCGCGTGGACCGCGTGTGCGGCACCGTCGACCTCGTCCGCGCGGGCGGCGCCTGGATGCTCGACCAGCTCCACCTCGACACCTGCCCCGGCGCGGCGTCGGCCCAGTCCACCCAGACCGGCGCCGGCAGGCCCGGCAAGGGCCGGAAGCCCGGCAAGGGTCCGAAGGCCGAGAAGGTAAAGGGCTCGGATGGGGGCGAGTGACGGTGAGCGATCGGCGGTTTTCGCGCCGCTGTCCTGCCCTGCGGGTCCATAGGACCCTCCAGGCAGGACAGTACCGCTCGCACGGCGTCCGCCGGCGCCGCTAGACCTCTTCCGAACCCACCCCAACCCGGGGTACAATGTGACCCGCAGGGGGGAACCAAGGACGAGCAACTCACCTGACCAGCCGCCGGAGGCCCGAACCGGCGAGGCGATCAACGTCGTCTCGCGTCTTCTGGCCGCCGCCACCGCCGCCGAGCGCCCGGATGCCCTCGCGGGGGCACTCGCGCGCGAGGCGCGCGCGTACTTCCGCGTGTCCGCGGTGATGGTGTTCGTCGTGGACCAGCGGAGCGGCCGCGCCGTGGTGGTCGCGGCCGACCCGGCTCCACCGCACCGGGACTGGTT
Source organism: Thermoleophilaceae bacterium (assembly GCA_036389105.1). GTDB lineage: Bacteria > Actinomycetota > Thermoleophilia > Solirubrobacterales > Thermoleophilaceae > AC-37. Next base: position 19,278 of record DASVQK010000012.1, on the reverse strand, counting down.
CGGACTGGACGAGGCCTCGCCGCTGGCGGAGGTGCTCCTGGCCGGCGCCCCGACGCGCCTCAGCACCGCCCAGGCGCGCGAGCTTGCCCTGGCCAGCGGCCTCCAGCCGCGGCCGCAGGCCGCGCTGGTGGCGCCGATGGCGCATCCCGGCGGCGCGCTGGCGCACGTGCTGCTGATCGCCGACGAGCACCCGCGCGCGTTCGACGAGGCGGACCTCGCCGCCGCCGCCGCGTTGGCGGAGGCCGCTCGGGCCAGCCTGGCCCAGCAGATGCTGGCCGAGGAGCACGGCGCCCAGCGCGCGCGCCAGTCCGCCATCGCGCGCGCGGCCAAGGCGCTCAACGAGAGCCTGGACCTGACGCGCGTGCTGCCGCGGATCTGCGAGGAGGCCGCCGGCATCCTCGGCGCCGACCGGGTCCTGGTATTCCGCGGCACGGCCGGGTCCGCGCTGGCCCTCGAGGCCTCCAGCGTGGCCCACGACGGCGGCGCCGGCACGGTGGAGCACGCCGGCGGGATCGCCGGTCGCGCGCTGGAGCTGGGCCGGCCGATCATCTCCAACGACTACGTGCGCGACGCGGCACCGACGGTCGGCTCCGCGTTCGCGGACGTCCGCATGGCGCTGGCGGTGCCGATGCGCTGGGACGGTGAGCTGCGCGGCGTGATGTGGGCGGGCTGGGCCAGCGACCGGCTGGTGGTGGACGAGGACGCGCAGCTCCTGGAGAGCTTCGCCGAGCTGGCGGCCGTGGCGTGCCGCAACGCCAGCGTGCACGCCGACCTGGCCGAGGCCGCGCGCACGGATGCGTTGACCGGCTGCATGAACCACGCCGCGCTGCACGAGACGCTGCGCCGCGAGATGCAGCGCAGCCGCCGCACCGGCCGCTCGCTCACCGTCGTGCTCATCGACCTCGACGATTTCAAGCAGGTCAACGAACGCCAGGGCCACCTGGCCGGCGACGAGGTGCTCCGCCGGGTCGGGCGCGCGCTGCGGCAGGCGGTCCGCCCCTACGACTTCGTCGCGCGCTACGGCGGCGACGAGTTCGCGATCGTGTCGGTGGACTCCGAGGAGGGCCGTGGCGGCGAGATCGCCCGCCGCGCGATTCAGCGACTCAGCGAGTCGGTGGCCGAGCTGGGGCACGACAAGGTCACCACCTACGCCACCGCGGGCGTCGCCGAGTGGACCGCCGGCCTGTCGCCCAGCGAGCTCCTGCGGGAGGCCGATCGGGCGCTCCTGTACGGCAAGCAGCGCGGGATCCGCGGCGCGGCCATCGCCGCCTCCTCCGTGCCCGACGACTTCAGGCTGGGCCGCCCGGCCGAGCCCGGCGAGACGCCGGCCCCATCCCCCGAGCGGGTCGTGGGCCCCAGGACCCTGGACGGGGAGCCCCTGCGCAAGCGCAACCGCCAGCTGACCCTGGCCAACGCCCTGGGAGCGCGGCTGTCGGAGATGACGGGCGTGCAGGAGATCCTCGAGGCCGCGGTCGAGGAGCTGCACCGCGCGTTCGGCTACCTGACCTGCGCCGTCATGCGGCCCGTCGACGAGGAGACGATCGAGGCCGTGGCGGGCCGCGGCGCCGCCTTCGAGCGCCTGACCGAGCCCTGGCGCCAGTCGCGCGCGTCCGGAGTGATCGGCCGCTGCCTGCGCGAGCGCCGCACGATCGTGGTGGGCGACACGTCGGCCGACCCGGACTACTTCGCCACCGAGAGCACCACCGCGGTTCGCTCGGAGCTGGTCTCGCCGATCTGGGTCGGATCCGAGCTGTGGGGGGCGATCGACGTCCAGGAGGCGGCTGCCGAGGCATTCGACGAGGCGGACGCGCGCCTGATCGAGACGGTGGCCGACCAGCTGGGCGCCGCGCTGCGGTCGGCCACCCTCTACGAGCAGCTCGAGCGCGCCTACATCGGCACCGCCGAGGCCCTGGCGGCCGCGCTCGAGGCCAAGGACGCCCACACGGCCAACCACGCGCGCTCGCTGGTCCGCAACGCGGAGGCCATCGGCAAGCTGCTGGGGTTGGGCGGGGTTGCGCTGCGCGACATCCGCTACGGGGCCGCCTTCCACGACATCGGCAAGATCGCGGTGCCGGAGTCGATCCTCAACAAGCCGGGCCCGCTGACCGACGAGGAACGCGCCCAGGTGGAGCGCCACGTGCTGGTGGGGGAGCAGATACTCGCGCCGGTCGAGTTCCTGACGGGGGTCCGGCCGCTGGTCCGCCACGGCCACGAGCGCTGGGATGGCACCGGCTATCCCGACCGGCTGGCCGGCGAGGAGGTGCCGCTGGGCGCGCGCATCATCCTGGCCTGCGACGCCTACGACGCGATGACCAGCGACCGGCCGTACCGCTCCGCGATGTCGCGTCCGGCGGCGCGCGAGGAGCTGCGGCGCTACTCGGGCTCGCAGTTCGACCCCGCCGTCGTGAGCGCCCTGCTCGAGGTGCTGGACCGCCAGGAAGCGCCCACGCTCGAGTCGCGCATGTAGCATCCGCGCCCTGTGGACCTGACGCTGTCCCCCCAGGAGCAGGAGTTCCGCGACGAGCTGCGCGCGTGGCTCGACGAGAACCACCCCGGTCCCGAGCCCGAGGGCGACGAGGCCGCGTTCGAGTTCCGCAAGGAGTGGCAGCGCAAGCTCGCCGACGCCGGCTGGGCCGGGCTGTCGTGGCCCGAGGAGTACGGCGGTCGCGGCGCCACGCTGATCGAGCAGGCGCTCTTCAACGAGGAGATGGTGCGCTCGAGGGCGCCGATGACCGCCAACGTGCTGGGCCTCGTGATGGGCGGCCCGGTGGTGATCGCGCACGGCACCGAGGAGCAGAAGCAGCGCTACCTCAAGCCGATCCTGACCGCCGAGGAGATCTGGTGCCAGGGCTTCTCCGAGCCGGAGTCGGGCTCGGACCTGGCGTCGCTCAAGACCAAGGCCGTCAAGTCGAACGGCGAGTGGGTGGTCACCGGCCAGAAGGTCTGGACCACGTTCGCGCACCAGGCCAAGTGGTGCATGCTGGTCGCACGCACCGACTTCGACGTGCCCAAGCACAAGGGCCTGACCTACTTCCTGATGGACATGGAGCAGGACGCCGTGCAGGTGCGCCCGCTGCGGCAGATCACCGGCGAGGCCGAGTTCAACGAGCTGTTCATCGAGGAGGCCCGGATCCCGGACGAGAACGTCGTGGGCGGCGTTGGCAACGGCTGGAGCGTCGCGATCACCACGCTGATGCACGAGCGTGCCGGGCTAGGATTCGGCTCGGCCATCGCGCTCAAGATCGCGCTGGGGCAGCTGATGGAGCTCGTGCGCGAGAGGGGCCTGGACGAGGACCCCGTCATCCGCCAGCGGATCGGCCAGCTCTACATCGAGGCCGAGGCCCTGCGGCTGAACGCCTCGCGTGGCCTGACGCAGATCATGAAGACGGGCATCCCCGGCCCGGAGGGCTCGCTGGTCAAGTGGCAGTGGTCCGACTCGAACCAGGCGCTCACCGAGCTGGCCATGGACGTGCGCGGCGCCGAGGCGCCGCTGATCGACGAGGCGTGGACCTACCGCTTCCTGCGCGCCCGCGCGAACTCGATCGAGGGCGGCACCACCGAGATCCTCAAGAACATCGTGGCCGAGCGCGTGCTGGGCCTGCCGAGGATGCGATGAACTTCGACTATTCCGACGACCAGCAGGCCATCAAGTCAACGGCCAACGAGTTCCTGGCCAGCCGCTACAAGCTGGAGAAGGTGCGCGAGCTGGCCGAGGCCGGCGAGTACGACGACGCGCTCTGGGGCGAGATCTCCGAGCTCGGCTGGCCGGGCATCTTCATCGAGGAGGGCCACGGCGGCCAGGAGCTGGGCCAGGTCGAGCTGACGATCGTCATGGAGGAGCTGGGCTACGCGCTGGCGCCCACGCCGTTCTTCTCGAACGCGGCGGCGGGCCTGGTGATCGAGCACGCCGGCAGCGACGAGCAGAAGGAGCGCTGGCTGCCCGGGATCGCCTCCGGCGAGAAGCGCGGGACGGTGGGCGTGGTCACGAACGGTGCCGCTCCGCTGGTGCCCGACGCCGACACCGCCGAGGTGATCGTCCTGATCGAGAACGGCTCGGCCACGCTGCACGAGGCGGGGTCGGTGCAGCCCGAGCGGGCCGACACGATCGACTCCACGCGGCGCTTCTTCGGCGTCCAGGCGAATGGCGGCGAGTCGCTGGACGGCGACGTGCACGCAGGCATCCAGCGGATCCAGGTGGCGCTGGCGGCCGAGCTGGTGGGGGTGGCCCAGCGGGCGATGGAGATGGCCGTGGCGTACGCCAAGGACCGCAAGCAGTTCGACCGCCCGATCGGCGCCTACCAGGCGGTGTCCCACCGCTGCGCCCAGATGCTGCTGGAGACCGAGAGCGCCCGCGCCACCACGCTGTACGCGAGCTGGGCCGCCGACCACGAGCCCGAGTCGCTCCCGCTGGCGGCCTCGATGGCCAAGGCCTACGCATCGGACGCCGGCTGGAGCGTGACCGCCTCGTCGCTCCAGGTGCACGGCGGCATCGGCTTCACCTGGGAGCACGACCTGCACTTCTTCCTGAAGCGCGCCCGCACAGACAGCGCGCTCTTCGGGTCCGCGCGCGAGCATCGCGACCGCGTGGCCGAGCTGGCCGGGGTGTCGCGGTCGGCCGCCACGGTCTAGTTTCCGCCGCGGTGAGGCCGGGAACGGGTCAGTCATGCGCCAACTGACGAGCCTCGACGCGCAGTTCCTGGCACTCGAGTCGTCACGGACCTACGGTCACGTCGGCGGCCTCGCGATCTACGACCCGTCCACCGCGCCGGGCGGCGAGCTGACCCGCAAGAGCATGTGCAGGCTCCTGAGCGAGCGGCTGCACCTGCTGCCCCCGTTCAAGTGGAAGCTGGTCCAGGTCCCGTTCGGACTGGACCACCCGTATTGGATCGAGGACCCGGACTTCGACCTCGACTTCCACATCCGCGACTCAGCCGTGCCGCCGCCGGGCGGCGACGCCGAGGTGGCCGAGACCGTGTCGCGCATCTTCGCCCGCCCGCTCGACCGGGCCCACCCGCTGTGGGAGCTGTACCTGATCCACGGCATCGAGGGCGGCCGCGTGGGCATGCTCACCAAGATCCACCACTCCGCCGTCGACGGCGTCTCGGGAGCCGAGATCCTGACCGTGCTGCTCGACGAGAGCCCGGAGGGCCGCGACGTGCCGCCGCCGGAGGACTTCGGCGCCGCCGAGCGGGAGCCGAGCCAGGTCGAGATGCTGACGCGGGGCCTCCTGGGCGTGCCGCGCTACCCGCTGCGCGCGCTCGGCGCGCTGCCCACCACGCTGCCCAACCTGGACGAGATCCCGGGCGTGTCGACGCTGCCCGGCGCCGGCACGGTGAGCCGCCTGGCCACCCGGCTCCTGCGACTGGCCCCCGGCGCGTCGGGTGACGGCGGGATCCTCGAGTCCGAGCGCGTGCGGGCCCCGCAGACGCGCTTCAACACGCGCATCTCCCAGCACCGGCGGTTCGCCTTCGGCTCGGTGTCGCTGGACAAGGTCAAGGCGATCAAGAACGAGCTCGGGATCACCGTCAACGACGTGGTCATCGCGCTGTGCGCCACCGTGCTCCGCGACTGGCTCCTCGAGCGCGACGAGCTGCCGGACGAGCCGCTCGTGGCGATGGTGCCCGTATCGGTGCGCACCGAGGAGCAGCGCGGCACGTTCGGCAACCGCGTGTCGATGATGGTCGCGCCGATCCCCACCGACGTCGCCGACACGCGCGAGCGGCTGATGCGCGCCCACGAGGTGCTCAAGGTGGCCAAGGAGCGCCACAAGGCCGTGCCGGCCACCATCCTCCAGGACGCGACGCAGTTCATCCCGCCGGCCGTGCACGCGCGGGCGTCGCGCGTGGTGCTCGGGCTCCAGGGCATCCGGCCGCCGCTCAACGTGATCGTCTCCAACGTGCCCGGGCCGCGCGAGCCGCTGTACTGCGCCGGCGCGCAGCTCCAGGCCAACTACCCCGTGTCGGTGATCACCGACGGCGTGGGCCTCAACATCACGGTGATGAGCTACCGCGACCACATCGACTTCGGGATCGTCGTCGACCGCGAGCAGGTGGACGACGCCTGGTCGATGATGGAGGGCGTGCACGCGGCGCTCGATCGGATCGACCGGGACGTCTGCCGGCCCGACGCCCCGCCGCCGGGACCCGAGGAGCCGGCCCGGCCGGCGCCGGTGAGCGCCGACGCAGGCCCCGTCGTGGGCGGCTGACGCCATGCCTCGCGGCGCCAAGCCGATCAGCGCCCTGGCGGCGCTCGCCGCCCTCGTCTCCCTCGCGGGCTGCGGCGGCGACTCCGGGCCGTCGAAGGCCGAGTTCGCCAAGAAGGCCGACGCGCTGTGCGCCAAGACGAACAGGGACAACCCGCCCAAGCCCGCGCCGAACGACGCGAAGGCCGCCGCGGCTCAGCAGGCCGCCGAGATCCAGGTGCGCACCGAGCTCGACCGGAAGCTGACGGCGCTCGACGCGCCCGAGGGCCTGACGGGCGATCTCGAGGCGTACCACGGCGAGACGCAGAAGATCATCGCCGTGATCGGCCGCATGAAGGCCGCCGCGGACAGGGGCGACGAGAAGCTGTACGGCACGCAGCTGCGGGCGTTCGACGCCGAGTCGGTCAAGCGCGAGAAGATCGCCGTCAAGCTCGGCTTCAAGGTCTGCGGGCGCAAGAACCCGAAGCCGGCCTAACCCGCCAGCCGGCCGCCCACGAACTGGGTGAGCCCGGTCACGCGCTGCCGGATCTCGGCGTAGCCGCGGACCTCGAGCGCGTGCACGATCTCGTCGCGCTCGAACATCAGCATGCCGCTGCGCCTGCCCACCACCGACTCGGCGGTGCGAAGCGGCGCCGACCGCCCCCGAACCGTGGTGAAGACGGCGATCCGGCCGCCCGGCGTGAGCACCGCCGTCATGCGGTCCAGCGCGCGCATCGGGTCGGCGAACAGGTGCAGCGCCGCGAAGCAGCAGACGCCGTCGAAGCTCGCGTCCCGGAACGGCAGCTCGGACGCGTCACCGCGCACGAACGCCGCGCGGTCCAACAGTCCGGCGTCGGCGGTGTCGCGCACGGCGCGGCCAAGCATGGTCTCGGACACGTCGATCCCCACCACCAGGCCGTCGGGCCCCACCGAGCGCGCGAAGTCGCGCGTGAAGTTGCCGGTGCCGCACGCCACGTCCAGCACGCCGTCGCCCGGGCTGAGGCCCAGGAGCAGCCGGGCGATCCGGTGCTCTTCGGCCATGCCCGGCCCGAGCACCCCCTTGGCCACCCGGCCGAGCGACGGCCGCCACCAGCGCTCGTAGATCGTCGGCACGATCCGCCCGACCATCAGGTTCTGCGTGAAGCCGGTGGAGTCGGGCGCGCCGGCGGCCATCAGGTCGAGGTAGCCGCCGCCGGCCACGCGCCCGGCCTCGCGAGCCTCGGGCGACAGCAGGGGCAGCGCCCGGTCGAGCGCCGCCGGGAGCGCGGGGGCGGCGCCGGCCACGGCGGCTAGCCGTCGTCGGCCCGGCGGATGCTGGGCAGCTCGCGCTCGCCCTCGACGGCCGGCCCGCGGCGCTCGCCCTCGAACGCGATCCGGTCGAGCCGCTCGATCTCTCGCTCGGCCTCCGCGCGCGCCGGGTGCTCGTCGGGCAGGCCCGCCACCAGCGTGCGGATGCGGTTGCGGATCTGGAGCGCGAAGTGCGGGGTGGAGGCGCCCATCAGGGAGCGCACGTCCTCCACGGTGGGCTCGCGGCCCAGGCGGTCGGGGTTCTCGTACTCGCTCACGCGAGCCCGAACGCTACTTGGCCGCGGGGTTGTCCACCGGCACCAGCTGCGTGAGCTGGTCGATGCGCGCCTGCACGGCGGTGGACACGGCGTCCTTGTTGCCCAGGATCCAGACGTGGTGGAAGACCCCCTGGCTCGGGTCGTCGTTCTCGAAACCCGGCTGCACGCCCGTGAGGTAGTCCTCGAGCGCGTGCGGCATCGCGGCGGCCCTGTCGGTCAGGAGCAGCGGCGCGTAGACCCCGTTGCTCCCCAGGGCGGCGGCGGCCATGGCGTCGCCCGGGCGCGCGACGTTGGCCACCGTGTAGTTGAAGCCGGGCTGCCGTGCGCCCCAGCCGAAGTCGCGCGACTTGTACTGCGCGAAGGCGACCGCGTTCGCGACCGGGTCCCTGACCGGCCGGCGCAGCAGGTCGCGATCGATCCGCTTGACCACGCCCAGCTTGCCCAGCTGGCGCTCGACGGCCGTCGAGATGACCGTGGCCGGCCCCAGCAGGTAGATGTTGGGCTTCTCGTGGGCGACCAGCGCCTTGCGCGTGGGCGCCGGGATCGAAGCCCGCTTGACGAACAGCACCGGATCGCCCGAGCGCGCGGCCAGGGCCGCGGCGGGCATCGCGTAGGCGGGCTGCTCGCCGGAGGCAACCACCACGTCGGCGGAGGGCTTCTTGGCCGCCACGGACTGGAAGCCGTCGACCTCGGCCGCGATCGTGTAGGGGTCGCGGCCGTGGATGCGGCCGCCCTTCAGCGACGGCGGGTTGGGCACCCCGTCGCCCACGAGGATCGCCTGCGAGCCCTTCGCCAGGGTCTCGCCTCGCGGCTTGAGCTGTCCGAGCGTGCCGCTGGTCGCGCCCGGCAGCGAGTCGCCGTCGCTGAGCAGGAGCGGGGCGTGCAGCGGAGCGCCCGCGAAGACCGCGGCGGCGATGCCGCCCTGCCAGTCGTCCTTGTCCACGATCGTGACCGCGCCCGGCCGGGCCAGCGGGGTGGTGGCGGGGAACAGTGCCGCGGCCACCCCGGCGGCGTCGGCAACCGGATCCACGCCGCTCACGCGCGTCGTGTCGCGCGTGGCCACCGTGGGGAAGCCGAGTTGGGCGCTGGCCTTCTCGCTGCTGGACTTGACGCCGGCCTCGATCTTGCCTGAGTCGTCGGATTCCGACTTGAGCGAGCAGCCGGACAGCGCCAGGGCCGCCGCGACGGCCAGCAGGATGGTTCGCCGGGGCACGGCGGGCCACCATAGCGACAGCGCCGGGCGCCGCCACCCGCGCAAGGCGGCCGGAGGGGTCGCGCCAGGCGTTATCCTCCTTCGTGGATTGACTGGTCAGTCAACGGCTCCCCCCACGTCGGCGGCAGCCCGCGACGACCCTGGATCGGAGGCTTCTTTCGGTGGACTTTCGCCTGAGTGACGAGCAGATCGAGTTCCGCGACCACTGCCACAGGTTCGCGGTCGAGGTGATGCGGCCGGTGGCCGCCAAGTACGACCGCGAGCAGACGGTGCCCTGGGACGTGATCAAGGCGGCCCGCGAGTGGAAGCTCAGCGGGATGGACTGGATCCAGAACGTCGCCCTCGACAACGACGGCCTGTTCGGCGTCATCTACCAGGAGGAGCTCAACTGGGGCTGCGCCGGCATCGCCCTGGCGGTGAACGCCTCCTCGCTGGCGGCCGCGGGGATCGCGTCCTCGGGCACGCCGGAGCAGATCGGCAAGTGGGTGCCGGAGACGATGGGCGTGGGCGAGGAGGTCAAGCTGGGCGCCTATGCCGTCACCGAGGCCGGCGCGGGCTCGGACGTCGCCTCGCTTCGCACCACCGCCAAGCTGGACGGCGACGAGTGGGTGCTCAACGGCACCAAGGTCTTCATCTCCAACGGCGGCATCGCCGACGTGACCGTGGTGGTGGCCACGGTCGACCCGAAGCTCGGCCACCGCGGCCAGGCCTCGTTCGTCGTGCCGAAGGAAGCGCCCGGCATCTCGCAGGGCAAGAAGGAGGACAAGCTGGGCATCCGCGCCTCGCAGACGGCGGAGGTCGTGTTCGAGGACTGCCGGATCCCCAAGGAGAACCTGCTCGGCGGGATGGAGAAGCTCGAGAAGAAGCTCGCGCGCGCCCGCTCCGGCGAGTCCACGGGTCGGGCCTCCGGCGCGCTGGCCACGTTCGAGATGACGCGCCCGCTGGTGGGCGCCGGCGCGCTCGGCATCGCGCGGGCGGCCTACGAGTGGACGCTCGAGTACCTCGAGGACAAGACCGACGAGAACGGCGCGCCGCTGCTCGAGCAGCAGCGCGTGCAGCAGGTGCTGGCCGATGTCGCCACCGAGATCGACGCGTCCCGGCTGCTGGTCTACCGCGCGGCGTGGATGGGCCGCGCCGGGATCCCGATGACCGCCGGCCAGGGGTCGATGTCCAAGCTCAAGGCCGGCGACGTGGCCATGTGGTCCACCGAGGTCCTGATGGACCTCGTCGGCCCCTACGCGCAGACCACCGACTGCCCGCTCGAGAAGTGGTTCCGCGACGCCAAGATCTTCCAGATCTTCGAGGGGACCGCGCAGGTCCAGCGGCTGGTGATCTCGCGCATGCAGCGGCGCGCGTACCGGGAACGGATCCAGGCGGCGCAGGAGGTCCTGGAGCAGGCGCCGGGCGCGGCCACCGGGGAGCCCGTGGCGGCGTAGCCCGCTGCTGCGCGCGATAGCGCGCCGTCACAATGGGGAGCGTGTTCCCGCTCGACCCAGCGGCCATCGTCGTGGTGGCGCTGCTCGCCGGCATGTACGCGCGGGCCGTCCGGATCCTGCGCCGCCGCGGCTGGCGCGTGTCGCGGGGACAGCAGACCTGCTGGTACGCGGGTGTCGCCCTGATCGCGGTCGGGCTGTTCGGCCCGCTCGACCGGCTCGCCGACGACCTGATGACTGCGCACATGGCGCAGCACCTGCTGATCGCCGACCTGGCGGCGCCGTTCCTGCTGGTCGGGATGCGCACGCCGGTGCTGGTGTTCCTGCTGCCGCGCGGGCTGCTGGTGGCGCTGGCTCGCCGGCGGCGGCTGCGGTCGGCCTTCCGCTTCGCCCGCCGCCCGCTCGTGGCGCTGCCGATCTACCTGGCCGTGCTCTACACCTGGCACTTCGCGTTCGCCTTCGAGGCCGCGCTGCGTCACGAATGGGTGCACGGGATCCAGCACGAGTCGTTCCTGGTCGCGGCGCTGCTCGTGTGGTGGCCGGCGCTCGAGCCCACACGGCGGCGCATGCCGGGCGAGCTGTGGAAGGCGGGCTACATCCTGGGCGCGCGCGTCCTGGCGATGTTCCTGGCGATGGGCTTCATCGTCAGCCGGCAGCCCGCCTACGCGTTCTACGCCGACAAGGGACGCACACACGGGCTCACGCCGCTGTCGGACCAGCAGCTGGCCGGCGGGCTGATGCTGTCGGTGGACGTCCTGGTGATGCTCGCGGCGCTCGGGTTCTTCTTCTGGCGCGCGGCGTCCGACCACGACCGCGCCGAGCGCACCGCGGCGGCGGCCGGATGACGCTCGGCGGCTAGTCTAAGAAGCACCAGCCCCGACACCGAAAGAAGGAGGCGGCATGCCAGGCCTCGCGGGTCGCATGTCCACCGTCATCAAGGCGAAGGTCTCGAAGCTCCTCGATCGCGCCGAGGACCCGGGCGAGACGCTCGACTACGGCTACCAGAAGCAGGTAGAGCTGCTCCAGAACGTGAAGAAGGGGATCGCCGACGTCGTCACCTCCAAGAAGCGCCTCCAGATGCAGTCGCAGAAGCTCGAGCAGAGCATCGTCAAGCTCGACACGCAGGCGCGGCAGGCGCTGGCCCAGGGGCGCGAGGACCTCGCGCGCACGGCGCTCGAGCGCAAGAACCTGGCCCAGACCGAGCTCCAGTCGCTCGACCAGCAGATCGCCGAGCTGGAGAACCAGCAGACCGCGCTGACCGAGAACGAGAAGAAGATGAAGGCCAAGATCGAGACCTTCCGGACCAAGAAGGAGGTCATCAAGGCCCAGTACTCGGCGGCCGAGGCGCAGGTCCGGATCTCGGAGGCCGCCAACGGCGTCGGCGAGCAGATGGCCGACCTGGGGCTGGCCATCCAGCGCGCCGAGGAGAAGACCGAGGACATGAAGGCGCGCGCGTCCGCCGTGGAGGAGCTGGAGAAGGCGGGCACCTTCGACGACCTGAGCGCGCTCGGATCGGGCGGCGGCGACGACATCGACCGCGAGCTGGCGCAGCTGTCGGCCGGCGGCGAGGTCGACTCCGAGCTCGAGAAGATGAAGGCCGAGCTGGGCTCGGGCGGCGGCTCCGCGCCGGCGCTCGAGCAGGGCGGCGAGCAGCCCGAGCAGCAGACGCAGGGGTCGGGCCAGTGATCGTCCGGATACTGGCGGACGGCCAGTACGAGCTCCCGGAGGACCTGATCGGCAAGCTCAACGAGCTGGACAACGCGGCGGTGGCCGCGGTCGAGGCGGGTGACGAGCCCAAGTTCCACGAGCTCTTCGACCAGATGATCGAGATGGTGGTCAACGGCGGCTCGCCGCTGGCGGACGACGAGCTGGTGGAGTCGCAGGTCATCGTTCCGCCGCGCGACATCTCGTTCGATGAGGCGAAGGACGAGTTCACCGGCGAGGGCCTGATCCCCGACTGAGCCGAGCTTCCGCACTGCCTTGCGGCAGCAAAGCTAAATCTTTCGTGCAGGCCGTTTAGGTCCGGTGTGTCCCGGAACCCCGAGGGTATGGGACAAAAGCCCGACCACAACCCAATAGAGCAACGGCGCGAGCCGCCGGAGCGGGGGGAACCCCGTCCGCAGGACCCCGCCACCAACACCCGCCCGCGCGGGAACGGGACGCGGGACAGCGGCGAGACGGACAGGAGCACCCGCAAGCTCGAGGCCGTGCTGGGGCACTAGCAGCCCCGGCCCCGGGGACGAAAGCTCCCTACCCGCGCGCCGGCGTGCGGCTACGAGCCTGTCGCACGGCGGCGCGCTTCACGGTCAGCGACGCTTCGTCGCCCGGATCGTCGAGCCCATCGCGCCGAACTTCTCCGCGTTGCGCCGCGTGTCCTCGAACGCTGAGCCGCCGTAGGTGTCGACCAGGTCGCCCTGCTGGATGTCCACGTAGCCCCGCTGCACCAACTGGCGCGCGTGCTCTCCCTCCAGGAGAGCCCCGGCGATTCACCCGGTCCAGAGGTCGATGCGGTCGCGTGCGTCCTCAGACACCTCGGTGTGGATCACGACGTCGGCGATCTGGAGGCGTCCGCCGGGGCGCAGCACGCGGTCGATCTCGTCGAAGACGGCGTCCTTGTCCGGGACCAGGTCGATCACGCCGTTCGAGATCACGACGTCGACCGACGCGTCGGGGACTGGAAGGGATTCGATCAGCGACTCGTGCAGCTCCACGTTCGCCAGTCCCATCTCCTCCGCGCTCGCGCGCGCCCGCGCGAGCATCGACGGCGTCATGTCGACGCCGATGACCTTCCCGGACGGGCCCACCATCTGCGCGGCGATCAGCAGGTCGGTGCCCGCGCCGCAGCCGAGGTCGAGCACCGTCGCGCCGCCCTCGATCCGCCCGAGGGAGTGCGGGTTCGCAACCCCGGCAAAGCTCTCCACTGTCGCCTCCGGCAAGCGTGAGAGCTCCGGTTGGGGATAGCCGAGGTCCTCCGCCCACGACCGCCCGGTCGGGAAGATGAACTCCTTGGCAGGCTCGGTCGAGACCTCGGTGTAGGTCTTCTCGATCTCCGAGCGCAGCAGGTCGACGTCCACCGTCACGTCGGTCATGCGATCGCCTCCCGCCGCCGACGGCGGTCGGGCGGAAGCTCCGGCGCACCGGTTGGGCCCGCGAGCCGCCACTCGGGCCAGCCGTCGTCGAGACGCCGCGCCTCGCGTCCGGCCGCGCGCAGGCGGCGTACGGCCTCGGGAGCAAACGCGCACAGCGGGCCGCGGCAGTACGCGACGACCTCGCGGTCGGCCGGCAGCTCGGCGAGACGGTCCTCGAGCTCATCCAGCGGGATCGACCGCGCTCCGTCGATGTGCCCAGCCTCGAACTCCTCGGCGGGACGGACGTCGACCAGGACGACCTCGCCGCTGCGCATGCGGGCGACCAGCTCGTCGCGGCCGATCGCGTCGACGTCGCCGCCGAGGTATTCGCGCGCTGCGCGCTCCACCTCGGCCAGCCGTGCGGTCGATACGTCGCGCAACGCCAGCCACAGCGACAGCACCGCGTCGTCGGCCAGGGCGTAGCGGGCGCTCGTCCCCTCGCGCGTGCGGGTAACGAGCCCCGCGGCGCGCAGCGCCTGCAAGTGCTGCGAGGCGTTGGCCGTCGACTGCCCGCTCGCGCGTGCCAGCTCGTCGACGGTGCGCGGAGCCTGCGCGAGCAGGTCGACCAACTCGAGCCGCCGCGGGCTGGCGAATGCCTTGCCCATGACCGCGATCGCTTCGAAGAGCGCGTCCTTCTCGATTCGAGAGGCCATCTATCTTGCTATTCAATAGATCACTTGATAACTTGTCAAGTGCGATGACCAAGACGACCGCGCGGAGGCCGCGGTGTTCTTCCGACAGCTGCTGAACGACGAGACGGCCTGCGCCTCGTACCTGTTCGGCTGCAAGTCGAAGGCCAAGTTCGCCGTCGTCGACCCCCACGTCGATCTCGTCGACGACTACATCGCGCTCGCCGATGCGCAAGGGATCCCGATCGTCGCCGTCTTCGAGACCCACGTCCAGGCCGACCACGTGTCGGGTATGCCGCGGCTCGTGGAGCGCACCGGAGCGACCGCGTACCTGCCCAAAGGCGCCGGGGTCGAGTTCGACCACGTCGCCCTCGCCGACGGCGACGACGTCGCGCTCGGGAACACCGAGGTCACGGCCGTGTCGACTCCTGGGCACGCCATCGCGCACCACGCCTACCTCGTGACCGACCACGTCCGCGGCGACGAGCCGTGGCTGGCTCTGACCGGCGACGCGCTGCTCGTCGGCGACGCCGGCCGGCCGGACCTCCATGCCCATGGCGAGCTCACCGCCGAGCAGATGGCGCGCACGCTCTACCGATCGCTGCACGACAAGCTGCTCACCCTTCCGGACGACCTGCTGCTCTACCCGGCGCACTACTCGGGCTCCGTCTGCGGGCGCGCGCTTTCCGCGACCCCGGCGTCGACGATCGGCTTCGAGCGCCGCCACAACGCGGCGCTGCGGTTCGAGTCGGAGGACGAGTTCGTCGGCGCGCTGCTGAAGGACACGCCGCCGGCGCCGGAGCACCAGGCGCAGATCGTGGCCGCCAACCGAAGCGGCCGCGTCCCAGCGCCCGCGGAGTAGCTCGCTGATGTCGCCGCGGCGGGTCGAGCTCGGCCTGCGCGAGAACCTGGCCCAGTTCTCGCTGCTGCTCGCGGTAAACGCGTTCGTCGGCGCGATGGTCGGCCTCGAGCGCTCGACGCTGCCGCTGATCGGCGAGGACGACTTCGGGCTCGGCTCGAGCACCGCCGTGCTCTCGTTCATCGTCGCGTTCGGCGTCGCCAAGGCGCTGACGAATCTCGCCGCGGGCTCGCTGGCCACGCGAGTCGGGCGACGCCGGCTGCTCATCGTGGGCTGGGGCCTCGCCCTGCCTGTCCCCTTGCTGATCGCGGTAGCCCCGACGTGGGCGGTGGTCGTCGCAGCCAACGCGCTGCTGGGGATCAACCAGGGCCTCGCCTGGTCGATGACCGTCGTCATGAAGATCGACCTCGTCGGGCCGCGCAGGCGAGGCTTCGCGCTCGGGCTCAACGAGGCGGTCGGCTACGGCGGGGTCGCGCTCGCGGCCGCGGCGAGCGGCTGGCTGGCCGCGGACTTCGCGCCCCGGGACGTGGTGGTCGTGGCCGGCGCGGTGATCGCCCTCGTCGCCCTGGTGCTGTCGATCGTCTTCGTCCGCGACACCGGCGGGCACGTCGCCCTCGAGCAGCACCAGTCGACCGACCCGGACGACGCGCGCGCGCCGTCGCTGCGCGAGGCGCTGATCGACGCGAGCTGGCGGCGGCCCGACCTGCGCGCCTGCTCGCAGGCGGGGCTCGTCAACAACCTGAACGACGCGCTCGCGTGGGGGCTCGTCCCGCTCTACCTGGCCGCGAACGGCGCGAGTGTCGGCGCGATCGGTCTCGTGGCCGGCATCTATCCCGCGGTCTGGGGCCTCGCCCAGATTGGAACCGGCGCCTGGTCGGATCGCGTCGGGCGCAAGCCGTTGATCGTGGCCGGAATGCTGCTCCAGGCCGCCGCGCTCGGGCTGCTCGCCGTCGGCGGCGGCGCGGTCGGGACCGCCGTCGCGGCGTCGGTCATCCTCGGCCTCGGGACGGCGCTCGTCTATCCGACGCTGATCGCCGCGATCTCCGACCACGTCAGCCCGGTCGCGCGGGCGGCGGTCGTGGGCGTCTATCGCTTCTGGCGCGACTCCGGCTACGTCGTCGGCGGCCTGCTGGCCGGGATCGGTGCCGACGTGCTCGGCTTCGGCGGCGCGATCGCGGTGGTCGCGGGACTCACCGCGGCCTCCGGCATCTGGGTCGCCCTCGACCTCGATCGTCAGCGGCGGCCTCTGGAGCGCGAGGCCCCGTGCGTAGACTCCGCCGTCGTCGGCCATGGCTGAGACCAAAACCCATACCGGACCCGGCACCGACGAGCGGGCGCTCGCCCGGCACGCGCTCGAGCGCGTCTGCTCGAACGCCGATCCCTCAGCCGCCGCCGGCGTCTACAGCCGCGACTTCGTCGACCACGTCAACGCGCGCGACTACCGGGGCCACGAGGGGATCGCCAAGTCGCTGGCTCTCTACCAGCTCGTGTTCCGCGACGGCGATCTGCGCATCCGCGTCGAGGACCAGGTCGCCGAGGGCGACCGTGTGGTCTCGCGCTGGATCGCCGAGGGCCACAACCGCCGCCGGCCGCTGCGGCTGTGGGGCATCACGATCAGCCAGATCGCCGACGGCGAGATCGTCGAGGACTGGAGCGCGTCAGACAACAGCGACCTGCTGCGTCAGCTCGGCGTGCGACGGACGCTGCTGCTCGGCCTCGACTGGCTCCGCAGCCGTTTCGTCTAGAGCGGGATCTCCCAGAGCGGGAACCAGCGCTCCAGCTCCTGCTCGAGCGGCAGCTCGCCGCCGATCTGGGCCTTCAGCTGGAACTCGCGCTCGTTGTTGCGCTGCTTGTCGCCCGGCGCGGGCACGAACGGGTAGTACGCGCCGCGCTTGAAGTTGTAGATGAAGTAGATCGGGCGTCCGTCCTCCTCGAACGCGAAGACCGCGCACAGGAGCCGGTCGCCGTAGCCGCCGGACTCGAGCTGGCTCGACACGACGTTGAGCGACACCACGACGTCCTCGAAGTCGTCGTCGCGGAGCACGATCCAGCGGTAGCCGTACTCGTCGTCCGCGGTGTGGATCTGCGTGCCGGTGTCCTCCGCCGATCCGCGCAGCAGCTCCTCGGCGTCGGCCACGATCTGCTTGAAGTCCGCGGTGGCCAGCGGCTGGAAGACGATGCCGGCCGCGTTGCGGTGCTTCAGGCCGAGCTGTGTCTCGAGCATGACCTGCGCCGTGGTCATGGCGAACAGCCGGTCCGGCGCGGGCGCCTTCAGCTTCTTGCGACCGCCCAGGAGCGCGTCGAGGAATCCCACTGGCCGCCCCGCCCGCCTCTAGGCGGCGATCGGAGCCTGGAGCTGCGCCTCGAGCCGCGAGAGCGCCTCGATCCGCTTCTCCGTGGGCGGGTGGTCCATGAACAGCGTGGCCACCGACTCCTTGACGCTGGGCGGCACGATGAAGAACGCGCTCATGCGGCCGGCCGCGCGCAGGTCCTGGTCGGGCACCGTCTGCATCTGGCCGGAGATGCGCAGCAGCGCGGAGCTGAGCGCGCTGGGCCGGCCGGTGATCAGCGCGGCGCCGCGGTCGGCCGCGTACTCGCGGTAGCGCGACAGGGCCAGCATCAGGAAGAAGGAGATGATGTAGACCGCGAACGACACCAGCAGGATCACGATGAAGGCGGGGGCGCCATCGTCGTCGTCGCCGCCCATGCCGCCACCGAAGAAGAAGCCGAACTGGGTGATCATCGACGCCACGGTGGCGAAGAAGCTGGCGATGGTCATGATCATCACGTCGCGGTTCTTCACGTGGGTGAGCTCGTGAGCCATGACGGCCTCGAGCTCGTGCGGCTCCAGCGTCTGCATCAGGCCGGTGGTGGCGCACACCACGGCCGACTTCTGCGACCGGCCCAAGGCGAACGCGTTGGGCATCGGCGTGTCGGCGATCGCGATGCGCGGCTTGGGGAGGTCCGCCTGGATGCACAGGCGCTCGATCATCGCGTGGAAGCCCGGCGCCTCCTGCGGCGTGACCTCCTTGGCGCCCATGGCTGCCAGGCCGAGCTTGTCGGACAGGAACAGCTGCGCCAGCGCCAGCCCGCCCGCCACCACCACGATCACGCCGACGCCCGCGCCGGCGGCGAACAGGATGCCCACGAAGCCGACGTAGACCAGGCCGAGCAGGAACATCGTCCCGAGCATCCGGAACTGGAGTCCCCTGTCGCGTACGAGTGATGTGCGAGTGGTGGCCATAGCGGTAATTCTAGTCGGCCCCATGTGTAGCCTCGGCCGCTAAATGCAGCCTAAGATCGAGCTCGGCCCGCTCACGCTCCAGACCTTCGGGATCTGCTTCGCGCTCGCGTTCTTCGCGTGCGGCGTCGTGGGGGCCCGGCGGCTGCGCGAGCTCGGCAGGCCGGTCGACTGGGCGTACGAGATCGTCTTCGCCGCCCTGCTCGGCGGCCTGGTCGGCGCCCGGCTCGACTTCATCGTCCAGAACTGGGACACGGCGAAGGACGACCTGCTGGGAAGCGTCTTCTCGGGCGCCGGGCTCGTCTGGCTGGGGGGCGTGGTGGGCGGCGCGATCGCGGTTGTCCTCTGGGCCCGGTGGCGCGGCTTCCTCGGCCTGGCGCTGCTCGACTACTGCGCCCCGCTCCTGGCCCTCGGCTACGCCGTGGGGCGCATCGGCTGCCAGGTGTCGGGCGACGGCGACTACGGCATCGCGTCGAGCGTCCCGTGGGCCATGGCCTACCCGCACGGCACCGAGCCGACCACGGTCGAGGTCCACCCGACGCCGATCTACGAGTCGCTGGCCATGGGGCTGATAGCGCTCGCGCTCTGGCGGCTGCGCGACCGCGTGCGTCCGGGCATCCTCTTCGCGCTCTGGCTCGTGCTGTCGGGCCTCGAGCGGCTGCTGGTGGAGTTCATCCGCCGCAACGACGACGTTGTCCTGGGGCTGACGCTGCCCCAGCTGATCAGCGTGGCGATGGCGGCCGCCGGGGCGGCCTGGCTCGTCCGCGCGCCGCGGCCGCTGTTGCGCCCGGCCGCGGCGTCCTAGAGGAACTGCGCCGGCAGGAGCGCCAGCACGACGCCGAAGGTTGCGGCCAGGCCGACCACGCGATGGTCGCGCAGGCTGCGGTGCGCCTCGGGCAGGAGCGACAGCCCGCCCAGGTAGAGGAACATGCCGGCGAAGAACGCGAGGACCACGCCCAGCGCGAACGGCGGCAGCACCACCAGGGCGCCCAGGGCGGCGCCCGCCACCGGGGTGAGCATGTCGGCGAT
>DASVQK010000011.1:0-5694 GCA_036389105.1 Thermoleophilaceae bacterium | reverse complement strand
CGCCCGAAGGCGGCCCCCTCTCGCTGCTCTGCGGCCGTCCGGGCGGACGGCCAGACGACCGTGCGGTTACGGCGCCAGGTCGTCCACCACGTCGGTCGGCGTCGGATCCAGCGAGTAACCGGTGCCTTGGAGGTTGTAGTTGATCAGGAAGACGGTCCAGGAGACCGGGGTGACGCTCCAGACCGTCGGCGGCACGATCTCGCCCTTGTCGTCCTTCACGTTGTAGTGCTCGTTGCTGCCCAGGGGCCCCTTCGCGCAGACGAAGCCGTTGTCGTTGTTGTCCTTGTCCTGCTTGTCGGGCGGAGCCGCCATGGTGGGCACGGGCTCGTAGTTGTCCGGGCACTCGACGAGGATCGTGTCGGCGCTGGCGGGCGACGCGGCGAATGCGGACGCGGCGACGGCAAGGCCGGCCACGCCGGCAAGGCGAAGCTTCTTCATGGGAGCCTCCTAGGCTGTGGTAGGGGTACTAACCTGCGCTTATGTGGCTCCCCACCTCCGAGTCTCTGCGGGGAAGCGTCCCGGGCATACCAGAAGTTCGGGGGGTCTAAACACCTTTTTGTCGGATTTCATCCGACAGGCGGGGGCCGGTCCCGGAAAGTCCCGGCTGCCCCCGGGTGGAGGCGCGTCGCCGCGGTGGTCAGAGGCAGCGGCGGTCGAAGGAGAGCCTGAGCGACGGTCGAGGCCGAAGTCTACTACTGGCCGTTGAGCTCGCGCCAGGTGTTGGCCACGATGATGGCGTTGCCGACCGAGGACACGAGGTTGAAGACGTTCTCGTCCGCGACGATGTTCGTCTTGCTGGACCCCGCGGTCACCCCGCCGTCGCCGTCGACCACGACGGCGCCCTGCACCTGCGCGTTGCCGCCGATGTCCACGACATTGAAGGCCGACAGGTTGTTGGCGTTGACCACGTAGATGATCCCGTAGAAGTTGGCGGTCCCGCCCAGGGACACGAGCGGCGCGGTGGTGCCGCCGTTGACGATCAGCATCCCCGGGTTGGCAGCCGAGTTGATCTGCGAGCTGTTGCCGATGACGCAGGGGCCCGTCTCCACGAACACCAGACGGCCGCTCGGGACCGTGCTGGGACAGGTCGTGTAGTACGTGCCAAGCGCCTGCGCCTGCGTGCGCATGCTGTCGACCTCGCTGGTCGTCATCGCGTTCGGGAGCGAGGTGTCGGACTTGTAGATGTTGGGGTAGACCTGGCCCTTGTCCTGCACGTAGTCGAGGCACGTGCTGCCGCGCACGGGCGTGCCCGAGCAGCGCACCTGGATGCCGGCCCCGTTGCCGGTGTCCACGATCACCTTCTTGCCGTTGTTGCTCGTCCTGAACCTGCCGGCGGTGACCACCCCCCGCGGGAACGTCTGACCGAGCGAGTAGGAGCGCACCATCGCGACGATCGTGCGCGTCCTGCCGCGCAGCGTCGCCGAGGCACGCAGCCAGACCAGCCCATCGGGCACGCTGGAGGGGCCGCTCGCGTCGTACGCGGGCTGGCTCGCGGTGGCCGTGTCGTCGTAGAAGTTGCCGAGCCCGTTGTCGCGCACACTGATCGACCACGTGGCCGCGGCGCCGGCGGTCCCGAAGTCGGAGCTCGTGAAGTTCTTCTTCAGCTCCGCCGCGTTCGGGCACTTCGAGCTGGTCGACGTCTCGGTGCAGGTGGGGAACGCGTTCGCCGCGCCGGTGGGCCAGCCGCTGCCGAGTAGGTTGGCCTGCGAGTTCAGCGCGCCCTCCGCCAGCGACAGCGTGTTCTCCTGGACTCGCGTCTTCGCCGAGACCGCGCTCTGGTGGTCGGTCAGGGCGAGCAGGGCGATGCCCATCGACAGCATCAGCACGGAGATCAGGATCGCCGTGATCAGGGCGATGCCGCTCTCGTCTCTCAGCCGGCCGATCATGGAACCGTGACGTTGAAGTTGTAGGTGCCCTGGAGCCCGCCAAGGTCCGTCACGATCAGCCGCATGTTCCGCACCGATCCAGTCGCGGCCGTGAACGTGTAGGTGAACGGCGAGTCGGTTCCAAGGTCGGTCGTGCTGTCGCAGACCGCGGTCGACGTGACGTCGCACCACATGTAGCTGAGCGGCAGGTTCTCCGGGTCCGCCGAGGCGCCCGCGTCGAGCTTGACCTGCTTCGACACGCCGGTGGCCGTGGACGTGGCGGTGGCCGTGGGGGCGCCGCTCTGGTTGCGCAGCAGCACACCGCTCGTGAGCCGTGCCTCCTTGACGGCGTCGGATGGATCGCGATCCGTGTAGAGGTCCACGCGCACGGACGTGATCGTCGCGAGCGTCGCGCCCGTGGGGAAGAAGCTGAACAGGGGGCGATCCTGCCCGCTGATCCTGTTGGTGATGGCGTCCGTGAGGACCGTGCGCTGCGCGCTCGTCCAGCTGCTGTCGGGGCAGCTCGTGGCGGACGGCATCGACGACGGCACGGCGGCGGTCGTCCACTTGAGCGTCTGCTCCCAGAGCATCCCGCGCGCGGGGTCGGTCGTGTCCAGGCAGTAGCGGACGCGCATGATGTTGCGTGAGTTCTGGCTCCCGCTGGGCTTGGGTCCGGAGTCGACCGTCTGGAAGACCAGGTCGTAGCTCGTGGCCCGCTCGACGAGCTGGGTCTGGCCGGCGATGTTTCGAAGCTCGTGAGCGACGCTGTCGAGCGTCACGCGCGCGTTGTCCTGCGAGTCGGCCTGGCTGCGGGTCCTGCGTTCGGTGCTGTGCCAGATGTCGAACGGCGCCAGCGCCACACCGAGGACCAGGACCAGCAGCAGGCAGACCCAGATCATCTCGGCCAGCGACACGAAGCCGTGCTCGCTCCGCAGGCGACGCTCCAGCGCCGAGCCGCGCATCAGAACGTCGTGCCCCCGCCGGGGGCCACCAGGGTGGACTCGGCCAGCTCGCGGTCGACCGCGGTGATGCGGTACTGCTTGGGGGCCGAGTCCGCCTCGTACAGCGTGATCGTGTTGCTGGACTCGGTCGCGGCGCCGCAGGGGGTGACCGGGTTGCCGAACGGGGTTCGGTCGACGCGGTCGGCGTAGGCCCACGCCGACGCGTCGCCGGCGGGCTTGCTGTAGATGCGGTAGAAGTCGACGCAGTCGCCTGAGTTCGGGTCGCCGGCGTTGGCGGGCGAGCCGCCGGTCGAGAGGCTCCAGCTGATCTGCACCTGCGACCCGCTGCGCACGACGCTCGTGATGGCCGGCGCGTTGGGGCGCGTGTTGGCGAGCATGACGTTGCGCGACAGGCCCGTCTGCGTGCCCGCTCGAAGGGTCCCGTCGGGGGCGTAGTCGCTCGGGTACATCGCGTACTGGAGCGTCGTCTTGCCGAGCGGGTACGCCGTGTCCGCGCACCAGCGGTTGTTCACGCCCGTGACCAGGCAGGCGCTGGTGCCGAGCGCGCCGTTCGGATAGCGCCACACGTCGAAAGCGGCCACGTCGCGATCGACCCGCGCGGTCGTGGTGGTCGAGGGGTACCACTCGATCTCGGGCACGTTGTTGAAGAGCGGGTTGCGACCGGCCGACGAGGCGGTGTACGACGCGGCGTCCGGGCGGTAGCGGTTGAGGATCAGGTTGATCTTCTTCGCGGTTCCCTGCGCCACGTTCCCCGAGGAGTCGTACGCCTGGGCGGCGACGACGTAGGTGCCGTCGGGCTGAGTGGAGGGGACGGACCACGACCAGTTGAAGGTCGTGGCGGGGCCGTTGACCGTGGTCATCAGCCGCCCGTCCAGGGTGAACCTGACCTTCTGCGTGGTGCCGGCCATCACCGCCTGGAAGACCACCGTGCTCGGCGTGACCGTCGAGGTCGTGGCCGAGGGGGGCTGCGGCGAGCAGCCCGGCTTGTAGCAGGTGGGCGAGACCTGCCCGAGGATGAGCGTGGGCGAGGTGATCGTGAGCGAGCTCACGTCGATCGAGTTGCCGCCGCCCGAGCCGCCCGAGCCCGAGCCGCCGGGATTGGAGACACGCGTGGCGCCCACGACGGTGGCCTGCGTGACGGGCGCGCCCAGGCCCGCCGGCGGGGTGATCGTCAGGGTGACCCGCTTCACGTCGTCGCCGTTGCCGTCCCCGGTGCCCGCCGGGCTGTCGGTGCAGAAGCCGCCGCCGCTCGGGTGCGCCGCGGAGCCGTCGCTCGGGTCGTCGACGCTGCACGCGGTCGCCGTGACCGTGAAGGTGATGTTGCGGCGGACGATCTGCCAGCCCGCGGTGCCGGTGGCGTCATCCGGGAAGCCGGCCGCCTGGAGGGAGCCGGTGATGCTCGCGTTCGTGATCGACCCGAAGCTCAGCCCCTGCGAGGTCTCCACCATCTCGCGGGCGAGCGCCGTGGCGGCGTCGCGCGTGCGGGTCTCCGAGTTGCCGGCGTTCGCGCGGTTCATCAGCGCGACCATCCCGAGAAGGGTCACGAGGATGATCGAGATCGCGATCAGGATCTCGACCAGGCTGAAGCCGTGCTGCTCGGAGAATTGGCGCGACCTAGCCATCTGGAGCTTGATCGGACCGAGATACCCCATTCTTGAGGAGCGACGGGTCGCCGACGTGGGTCATCCGTCCAGAGCCTGCATTCCACGGCGAAAGCTGTCGTATGGTCGTCGCCACGGTGCAGCGGGAGACCGCGGCGCGGGAGATCCAAGGAGGGAATCCGAATGAGGCTCAAGGGACTTGCAATCGCCACCGCCATCTGCGCCACGGCGTTCGGGGGCGTCGCGACGGCGGATGCCAAGCCGGTCAAGAAGCTGAAGGACTGCAAGCAGCAGGGCAAGAAGCTGCGCTGCGAGACCACGGACGGCGACACCGTGACGGGCGTGTGCCCGACGGGCTACGAGCCGGTTCAGACGATCCAGGTGGGCCCCGGCTCGGAGCTCCTGGACATGAACGGCAACCTGATCCTCTGCTACAGCGCGTCGCTCGGCGTGATCGACGACACGCCCAGCCGGTAACGCGCCGCTCGGCGAGCTCTGCACGGGGCGGCCCTAGGGCCGCCCCGTCGCGTTGCAGGGCCGCTCAGGCGGCGGTCTGGTCCGTCCAGGCCGCCCCGTCCCAGAAGCGCAGCCGGGCCTCGGAGCGCGGGTCCGGGTACCAGCCCGGAGGCGGAGGCGCGTTCCCGGCCCCCGGCGGCGGGGGCGCCGGCCCGCGGGCCTCCACCAGGTCGCCGAGCATCAGCCCGCCGATCAGGATCGCGAGCCCGGCCGCCAGGCCGAGGACGGCGCCGCCCCTGGCGCCGCCGGTGTCGAGGAAGATCAGCACGATCGCGGTCACGATCGTGCCGCAGGCCGCGAGCGCGCGACCCGGCGCCAGCACGGCCGCGGCCTCCCCGGCCACCAGGCTCGCGACCCCCAGCGACACGGCCGCGACGCCGAAGGCCAAGAGCGCCACGTCGACCCCGTGGAAGACCTCCCAGGCGCTGCGGCCGGGTGCCCAGGCGAACAGCTGTGCGACCACCAGCAGCCCGCCGCCCACGGCGGCCGCGACGGCTCCCGCTCTGGACCGTCCGCTCAGGCCGAGGTCTGCTCAGTCCAGGCGCCCCCGTCCCAGTAGCGGAGGCGCGCCTGGCCCTGCGGGTCGGGATACCAGCCCGCGGGCGGGCCGCCGGCCTCCGGCGCAGCGGCCGGCTGGGCGGACTGCGCGGGCTCGGCCGGCTGCGCGGCCGGGGTGGACGCTCCGCCGGCCGCGGGCGCGCCCATGGGCGATGCCGGCTGCGCGGCCCCCGTGGGCGACGACTCCGTGGC
>DASVQK010000010.1:0-14967 GCA_036389105.1 Thermoleophilaceae bacterium | reverse complement strand
TCGGCACGCGCGACCACGACGGGCGCCAGCGGACCGATCCGAGCCCGGACGCTGCGCTCGCGCTCCGAGACCCGCGACGCGGCCAGTCCACCGCAGGCGACGGCGAGCGCCAGCAGCACCGTGGCGCGCCGCCGCCGCGTTGCCCTCACGGCTCGCGCTCCCCTCCGACGATCGGCAGCTCCACGATCGCGGCCACCCGCCCCGAGCCGCGCGACACCCGGAGCACGCCGCCGGCCTCGCGGGCGGCGCGCGCGGCGATCCGCAGGCCACGCCCACGGTCGCCGGCGGCGGCGCCGGATCGCGCGGACGGCGCGGCGGTCCGGTTCGCCACCTCGATGCTCACCGCGCCGCCCATGCGGCGCGCCCGGATCCACACCGGCCCCGTGCCGTGCTCGACCGCGTTCGAGACCACGTTCCCGAGCGCCTGGGCCGCGCGGCCCGGATCGCCCGCCACGGCCGCGGGTCCGGCCCGCCAGTCGAGCGTCACCGCTCGCACGCCGTCCGGCCCCCAGGCGCAGGCGCAGCTCCTGGTCAGGTCCTCCAGCGCGAACGACGCGGCCGGCTCGGTGCGGGCGCGGCGCCGGCCCTCCCGTGCCGCCGTCAGGTCCGCGAGCGCCGCCCGGGCCCGGGCCAGCTCGCTGACGAGCGTGGAGGCCAGCGGATCGCCCACCCGCTCGACGCCCAGCAGGAGGGCGGTCAGCGGACCACGGAGCTCGTGCTCGGCGTCGCCCACCAGCCGGAGCCGGCGCCGGAGCTCCGCGGCCGCCAGCGCCGCGGCGGCCGCCGCGGCCCAGCCGCACACCAGCGCGGCGATCACGCCCGCTCCGCCAGCCGGTACCCGACCCCGCGCAGGTTGATCACGTACGCCCTGCCGAGCTTGCGCCGCAGGCGGCACGCGTGAGCGTCCACCGTCCGGGTGGCGCCGGGCGTGAGGTAGCCCCACACGTCGCGCAGCAGCTCCGGCTTGGAGAACACCCGGGTGGGGTCCGAGGCCAGCGCGTGGAGCAGCGCGAACTCCTTGGCGGACAGGCGGACCGGGTCGCCCCCCAAGCGCACGGAGCGGGTGACCGGATCGACCGTCAGCTCGCCGACCCGCACCACGCCGCGCCGGGCGGCCCCCGAGGCGCGGCGCAGGACGGCGCGCACGCGCGCCACCAGCTCGCCGTAGCTGAAGGGCTTGACCACGTAGTCGTCCGCGCCGCGCGCGAACCCGCGCACGCGGTCCACCTCCGCGCCGCGTGCGCTCAGCACGATGACGGGGAGATCGGGGTCGATCCTGGCCGCGAGACCGTCGGCGCCCCTCACACGGTCGAGCACGTCCAGCCCGCTGCCGGCGCCCAGCATCAGGTCCAGCAGCACCAGGTCGGGCCGGCGCGACTCGATCGCGCGCAGCGCCTCGCCCGCCTCGCAGGCGGTGGCCACGCGGAAGCCGTCAGCGCTCAGGTTGTCGGCCAGGAACGCGCTCGTGCGCTCGTCGTCCTCGACCAGGAGAAGCGACCTGCGATCGGAGTCCATGCCGGGCTAAGGCCGGCCCCGGAAGTTCTCGCCCCCGTCCGCGAGGACTTGTCGCAACGCGCCGTCTTCCCACTCACTCCTTGTGGGGAGGCGCCGACAATGGTAAAAAGAACCTTAGTAATGCTCCCCACTGGCCCGGGACCCACCCAATCGCTCCTGCGCGAGCGGCCGTTCCGCGTGTTGCTGGCCGGCCAGACGCTGACGATGTTCGGCGACCTGGCCCTGGTGCTGGTGCTCGGCATCTGGGCCCAGCAGCTGACGGGATCGGTCAGCGTGGGCGGGGCCGTCTTCTTCGCGATCGTCGTGCCGGCCCTCCTCGCTCCGCTGCTGGGCTTCGTGATCGACCGCTTCCCCCGCCGCCAGGTGCTGATCGCCAACGACCTGGTCACCGCGGCGGCCCTGCTCCCCCTGCTGGCCGTCCACCAGGCGGGGGACGTCTGGATCCTGTTCGCGGTCGCGGGCGTGTACGGGATCTCGCAGCAGGTGTTCTTCGCGGCGCGCTCGGGCCTCCTGCACTCGATGCTGGCCGACGACCAGCTCGCCTCCGCGAACGCGGTCCTCGAGTCGCTGCGGCTGGGCCTGCGCACGGCCGGGCCGGTGATCGGCACCGTGCTCTTCGCCGAGCTGGGCGGCAGCGCCGTGGCGCTGCTCGACGCCGCGACGTTCGTGGCCTCGGCCGCCCTGCTCTGGTCGCTGCGGGTGCCGGACATCGAGCGGCGCCACGGCGGCGCGACCGTCACGGAGCTGCGCGGCGGCCTGCGGCACATCCTGGCCACGCCCATCCTGCGCCGCCTGATGGTGTCGCTGTGCGCGGCGGTGGCCGTGCTCGGGCTGCTCCAAGTGGTGGGCCTCGCACTCGTCCACCACGGGCTGCACCGCCCGACCACCTTCCTCGGAGTGATCTTCGGCTTCGAGGGCGCCGGCGCGATCGTCGGCGGCATCCTGGCTCCGACGCTGCTCCGCCGGCTGGGCGAGCCGCGCGTGGCGGGCGCCGGCCTGGTGGCCAGCGGGCTGGGCCTCGGGTTGATGGTGGACGCCAGGCTCGCGCCCGTGCTGATCGGGGCGACGATCGGCGGGGGCGGGTTCTCGGTGTTCCTGATCGGCTACACGACCCTCCTCCAGCGGTCCACCGGCGCCGAGCTTCAGGGCCGCGTGTTCACGGCCGCCGAGGCCGCCGCCGGGGTGCCGTACTGCATGACGCTCGGGCTGGCGGTGGTCGGGATCGGGCTGGTGGACTACCGCATCCTGCTGGTGGGCAGCATGCTGCTGATGGCCTGCGCGGGGACCTATCTGGGCCGCGGGCCCCGCGGGGCGACCCCCGTCTAGCCCTCCGCCGTGCTGGGCCGCCCGGCCACGCAGACGATCTTGGTGTGGCCCTCCTCGTCGGCCCCGTGGACCAGCCCGCCGCCAGGCACCTGACCGCGTAGCTCGAGGCAGCGCAGCCCGGCCTCCTCGCACGCCAGGCGCAGCTCGTCGATCGAGTGGTGGCGCTGCACGTGACGACCCACGGGCGTCCACGCGCCATCTCCGTCCAGGACCTCGATCGTCGCCGCGGCGATGCCGCCCGCGGGCATGTCCGGAGCCGCCTCGCCGAGCCAGCGGAAAGAGGTACCGTCGGTATGCAAATGCAGCTCGCCCGCAAAGCCGGTGCGGTAGGTGGCAAGGGAATTGACGTCGAACACGATCAGGCCGCCGGGCGCCAGGGCGGCTCGGATGCTGCGAAGCGCGGCGACCACGTCCGCCGGCGACAGCAGGTAGTTCATCGCGTCGTCCACGCAGGTCGCCAGGTCGAACCGGCCGCGCCAGGGCAGCGAGCGCATGTCGGCGACGACCACCTGCCCGCGCCCGCCCAGCTTCCGCCGCGCGCGCTCGACCATGGCGGGCGAGAGGTCGCACGCGGTGACCCGGTAGCCGCGCCGGAGCATCGGCATGAAGCTGCTGCCGGTCCCGCAGCCCACGTCGAGCAGGCGCCGGCCCCGCAGGCCGTGCTCGCGGGCCAGCGCCTCGATGTCCGACATCCACTCGTCATGGCCGTGATCGGCCGTGAAACGGTCGTAGTACGGCGCGAACGTCTCGTACGTGACGAACGGCGTATCGGCTCGGATCCCTGTCAGCGCGGCCACACTGACTAAGACCCGTTGATAGGTCAGGTTCGTTTCAGCGGGCTATCTTGCCAAAGTGTCTGGCCCGGCGCAGAAAAGCCCCCACCCCGGCCCCGGCACGGCGGACTGGGCGTGGGGCGTGGCCCGGCATCGCTGCCTGCGGGAGGCGCGCCGGATCCTGGGCGACCGGGAGGATGCCGAGGAGGCGGTCCAGGAGGCCTTCATCCGAGCCTGGCGCAAGCGCGCGAGCTGCCGGACGCCCGCGAGCCCGCTGCCCTGGCTGCTTCAGATCACCCGCAACGAGGCGATGCGGCTGGCGGAGCGGCGAACCCGCCGCCGGGCCAGCGAGGTGCCGGAGGCCGAGCCGGAGGCCGTGTACGACGCGCCCGCGACGGACAGCGTGCTCGACCGCGCGCTCACGTCGCTGGCCACCGAGCAGGCGCTGCGCACGCTGGGCCCCGACGAGCGGCGGCTGATCCGCCTGCGCTACATGGAGGACCTGACGCAGGGCCAGGTGGCCGCGGCCCTCGGGGTGCCCGAGGGCACGGTCAAGGTCCGCCTGCACCGGGCTCGCGCACGCCTGCGTGACGTGGCGTCCGACCTGGCCGCGTAAACTTGTGGACTCACGGGGTTGCCGACCGCCGCTTCCCCATCCCCAAGGCGCGTCAGGTGCCGGAGCTCCCGTCCACCTGTCACGCAGACGCGACGGAATACCGTTAGGATTCCGCCATTGGAGGACACCAATTGACCGTTCCCGTAGACATCACAGATCCGCGAATCGCCAAGGCGTACGCGCACCCGCTTCGGATCCACATCCTCGGGATGCTGGACGACCGGGTGGCCAGCCCGAGTGAGATCGCGTCCGAGCTGGACGCCCCGCTCACCCACGTGAGCTACCACGTGCGGCAGCTGGCCGGCCTCGGGCTGATCAAGCTCGTCCGCACCACGCCTCGGCGCGGCGCCGTCGAGCACCACTACACCGCGCAGATCCGCCCGAAGGTGACGGACGGCGCGTGGGGCGAGATGCCCGAGATCGTGAAGAAGAACCTCCTCTCCGGCTGGATCCAGCAGGTGGGCGCGCACGTCCAGGCCGGCGTCGCCGAGGGCGGCTTCGACCGCGACGACGCGCACATGACCCGCAGCGCGATGATGATCGACGAGAAGGGCTGGGCCGCGATCGCCAAGGAGCTCGGCAAGACGCTCGACCGGATCGAGAAGATCGGTGCCGAGGCCGGCCAGCGAGTCAAGAAGGGTGAGAGCGAAGGCTTCCGCGCCACCGCGGTGATGATGCTCTTCCAGGGCCCGTCCACCGCGGCCGGGCTGCCCGAGGACGCGGGCATCCGGCGCCATCGCCGCCGGCGCACGAAGGCCTCCGCCTAGCGCTCGGCCCGCGCCCGCGCGCCCGCGCGGAGCGGGTGCAAGGCGCGTTGCACGCCGTCCGCCGCGGCAGGAATCGCGGATACGATGCCGACGCCGCGCCCCCGGGGGGCCGCGGCCCCACCCGGCATGATGGACGCGACACGCAGAGGAAACTACGAGTCCGGGGCGGACTACGTGCTCGAGTACGGCGAGCTGCGCTTCACGTTCAACGAGCGCGACTTCACCGAGCGCGTCGAGCAGGCCGCGATAAAGCTCGGGTTCGTGCCCGGGCCGCTCGGCGGGGCCGAGCGCGAGGACCTGGTGAACCTCGCGGTGAACGGCGAGGTGACCGAGCCCGCCTCGAGCCTCGGCGAGCACATCAACGCATCCTGGACCGAGCTGGCCGGGTCCTCCGAGCGCTCGCTCGTGCACTGGCTGCGGCGGCTCGTGTTCCGCGGCGCCTGGCTCGACCAGCGCGTGAAGGAGGGCGAGCTCGAGATCCTGTTCGACGACCGCAGCCGCAGCTTCGGCTATGCCCAGCCCGACCGCGACTACGAAGTGATCGAGCTCTCGCCCGAGCCCTCGTGGGCCAACGTGGCCTACCGCGGCTAGCTCGCGCGGCGCGGGGTCAGCTCAACCGGTCCGCGCGCAGGGTGCCGGACGCGGCGGCCAGCGCCGGCGGGTGCGGTCCCGGCTGGCCCTGCTCGAGCACGATGCGCGTGGTGGCCAGCCGCTGGGGCTCGCCGGCCAGCCCGGTGGAGGCGATGACCGTGACCGAGCCGCCCTCCTCCAGCGCGCGGGCGGCGCCGAAGACCCGCCGGGCCACCGCGGGCGGCAGGGCGTCGAGGGAGTCGAGCACGATCGCCGCGTGACCGCCCGTCTCGGCGGTGCGCTTGGCGCGCTCGACGGCGATCTCGGCGGCCTGGCCCTGCTCGTCCACCGGCCGGTCGAACCCGCCGCCGACGACGGCGACGGACTCGTCGCGGCGCCACTCGGTGACCTCCTCGGGGCGCACCCCCGCCAGGAGGACGGTGAGCTCGACGTCCGGGTGCGACGCCGCCAGCGTGAGAGCGATGCGGCGCAGGAGGGTGGTGATGCCCGAGCCGGGCGGCCCGCCCACGGCCACGCGCGAGCCCTTGCCGAACGGCACGGCCTCGAGCCCGTCCGGCGCCGTGAGGCGCTCGGCGGCGAACACCGGCGTGAGGTCCTCGAACCGCGGCCGCTCCGGCGGCGGGTCGGCGCCCTGCCCGTTGATGCCCTCGACGTGCACGAGCGACGGGTAGCGCTCGGACCGGCGCGGGGCGCGCACCGGGCCTGAGATCCGGTCGCCGGGCCGCAGCTCGCAGCGGCGGATCTGGGCCGGCGACACGTAAACGTCGTCGCGCGAGTGCACGAACGGGTCGGGGCGCATGAAGCCGCTGCCGTTGGGAAGCACGTCGAGCACGCCCTCGCGGGTCTCCGCGGGCTCCTCGGGCTCGCGCTCGCGCTCGGGCTCCTCGTCGGCGGAGTCGCGCTCCTCGGCGTCGTCCCTCGCGGCCCTGGGCGAGCGCCGGCCCCGCGAGCGCCCGCGCGCCCTCGGCCTCTCGGCCGGCTCGGCCTCGGCGTCGTCGCCGCCGTCCCGGTCAGGCGCGGGCTCGTCGCCGTTCCCGCCGCCCATGAGCACGTCGATCAGCTCCTCGCGGCGGAGCCGACGATAGCCCTCGATGCCCAGCTCCGACGCTATGGCGTGGAGGTCGGCAAGCGGGCTCTGCTCGAGCTCGGCGCGGTCGAGGATGGTCATGGCCGTGCCGCGGGGGCGGGGTCGGAGGAGGTCATGGAGCGGGAGAGGATGTCACACCGCCCGGCGCAAGCCGGGATCGAGTCGCAGCTCCGCCGGGGGCTCGGCGTCGCCGCGCAGGACCGACCTGACCGCCAGGAAGTCCACCGCGGCGGCCACGGCGTGCACGCGCAGGATCGAGCCGCCCGCGTCGAGCCCGGCGCCGATCGCCGCCAGGGTGCCGGCCAGCCGCTCCCCGGGCGGGCGGCCCGTGAGCGCTCCCAGGAAGTCCTTGCGCGACAGCGCGAGCAGCACCGGCCGGCCGATCGCGGCCACGGCCGGCAGCCCGCGGAGCACCTCGACGGTGTCGCGCGGCGACTTGGTCAGGTCGGGGCCGGGGTCCAGCACCAGCTGCTCCTCCCCCACCCCGCGCGCCCGCGCCGCGGCCATCCGCTCGCGCAGGAAGCCCACCACGTCCCCCAGCACCTCGCCGCCGTAGTCCGGGAACGACTTCCGCTTCGGAGCGTCGCGCGTGTGTGTGACCACCAGCGCGGCGCCGGCCGCCGCGCACGCATCGGCCACGCCGGGGTCGCGCAGGCCGCTCACGTCGTTGACCATGGCCGCGCCGGCGTCCAGGGCCGCCCGCGCGACGTCCGCCTTCCAGGTGTCCACCGACACGACCACGCCCTCGGCGGTCAGCCGCTCGACCAGCGGCACCACCCGCGCGACCTCGACCTCGGGAGCAACCGCGGGCCGGTCGGTCACGCCGGACTCGCCGCCCACGTCGATCAGGTCGGCGCCCTCGTCGCGCATCCTCAGAGCCCGCTCCACCTGGTCGTCGAGGCCGCCCACGTGCGCGCCGTCGGAGAACGACTCGGGGCTCGCGTTCACGATCCCCATCACGAGCGGCCGCGCCGGCGACGGGTCGAACGAATGGCCGCGCAGGAGGAGCGCCGGGCCGCCGCTCACGTGGTGGGGGCGCTCTCGGGCACGGCCGCCACGAGCTCGGGCGCGCCGGTAAGCCCCTCGGCGCCTGCCGTCTCCTCCCAGTCGCGCAGCTCGGCGGCCACGCGGGCCTCGTCCCAGCCCAGCTCCGCGCCCATCGCCGCGGCCGCGGTGCGCGCCTCCGCGGCGCCCGGCGCGGCCAGGCGCGGCGCGTCGAGCAGCCCCAGGCGCGTCCGGCGCAGCAGCACGTCGGAGAGCGAGAGGGCCTGCTCGTAGCGGGCCGCGAACGGGGCCTCCGCAACCAGGTCGGGCAGGTCGGGGACGATCCGCCGCGCCAGGTCGGGGTTGGAGGAGGTCATCCGCAGCAGGTAGCGGGCCGCGTAGCCGTAGCGGTGCGCCAGCAGCGCGAGCGAGTCGTCGTCCATGCCGGCGTGCCCCGCCAGGTCCTCGGGCTCGGCCGGCTGGCCGAGCGGGATCTCCTGCGTGCGGCACGGCGCCTGGAGCCCCTCGCGCTCGACGATCCGGTCCACCGCGAGCTTGGCCATCCGCCGCCAGGTCGTGAGCTTCCCGCCGGTGATGGTCACCAGGCCGGAGCTGGTCTCGAACAGCTCCGCCTTGCGCGAGATGTCGACCGACTTCTTGGTGTCGCCCGTGGAGATCAGCGGCCGGACGCCCGCGTAGGCGCCGGTCAGGTCGTCGCGGCCGAGCGAGAGGTCGAAGAAGCGGTTGCAGGCGTCCAGCAGGTAGTCGACGTCGTCCTGGTCGGGCGGGATGTGGTCGAGCGGGCCCTCGTAGTCGTTGTCGGTGGTTCCGACCAGGGTGCGGCCGAGCCAGGGCAGCGTGAAGATCGTGCGTCCGTCGCCCACCGGCACGATCGCGCCCGCCTCCAGCGGCAGCTTCTCGTGCGGCAGCGTCACGTGGCTGCCGCGGCTCGGGCGGATGTGCGGCATCTCCTCCTCGTCGTACAGCTCCTCGGAGCGGATCGTGTCCGCCCAGACCCCCGTCGCGTTGATCACGTTCTGGGCGCGGACCTCGAGCTCGCGGCCCGACACCCCGTCCCGGCAGCGCACGCCCGCGGCGCGGCCGTTCTCGTCCAGGAGCTCCACCACCTCGCAGCGGTTGGCCATCACCGCGCCGAAGCGCTCGGCCTCGCCCAGCACGGTGAGCACCAGGCGGACGTCGTCGGTCTGGCAGTCGTAGAAGAGGTAGGCGGAGGTGGGCTCGCGCGAGGCGAGCGCCGGCAGCAGCCGCCGCACCTCGTCCGCGTCCACGATCCGGTGGCGGTCCGGGCTCCACTCCTCCGGCTCGGCCTGCCCGCCGCGGCGGCGCACGCGCGGGCGGCGCAGGCGCTCGGTGGCCATGGCGTCGTACATGTTCAGCCCGACGCCCATCGCGCGGTGCGGGTGCTTGCCCTCGAAGGCCGCCACGAGCAGCGCGAGCGGGCGCACGAGGTGGGGCGCCAGGTTGACCATCAGCGCACGCTCGAGCAGCGCCTCGCGAACCAGTCCCAGGTCGAACTTCTGGAGATAGCGCAGGCCGCCGTGCACGAGCTTGGAGGAGCGGCTGGACGTGCCGCACGCGTAGTCCTCGCGCTCCACCAGCGCGACGCTGTAGCCGCGCGAGGCGGCGTCGAGCGCGACGCCCGCGCCGGTGATGCCGCCGCCGATCACCGCGAGGTCGAACGTCTCCGAGTCGAGGGCGGCGAGGGCGTCTTCGCGCGCGATCACGCCGGATACGTTAGGGGTCGCCCGCCCGCCCGGCGCACGGAAAGCTGCGCGCGCTGCGCATGTTCCGCCGCAGACCCCACACCGATGCTGCGCGCCGGTTGCCAACCGCGCGCCGGAGAGGACACTCAGTGGCCCCTCCATGCCCCTACCCGTCGATGCCAATCAGGACCGCCGAAGGGACTACGAGCGCCGCGCGATGGTCGACGTGGCGCTCACCCTGGCCGAGCTGGACGCCGACTGGGGCGAGTACGGCTACGCGCTCGAGTTCCTGGACGCCGCCAACGAGCTGACCCGCGGCGCGCTGACGCCGCGCTGGGCCGCACGGCGCCGCCGCTGGCTGGACGCGTCGCGCGGACACGCGACGGTGCTGTAGCTTTCCTGGCCGTGCCCCGCCGCGCCCGCCGATCCCGAGC
This sequence comes from Thermoleophilaceae bacterium, assembly GCA_036389105.1. Taxonomy (GTDB): domain Bacteria; phylum Actinomycetota; class Thermoleophilia; order Solirubrobacterales; family Thermoleophilaceae; genus AC-37. Next base: position 5,150 of record DASVQK010000010.1, on the reverse strand, counting down.
GACAGTCGCCTGTGCCGTCCTGGCCCTGGCCGCCCCGGCGGCCGCCCACGCCGCCGGCACCGCCTCGGTCGATCCCAACGTGGCCGGCAAGGCGTCCACCGCCACCATCGACGTCAGCTTCGACGACAGCGGCGGGCAGAACCCCGACTCGGTGGTCGTCCGCGTCGCGCGCGGCTTCAAGTTCGACCCCCGCGCGGTGGCGGAGAAGTGCGACAAGGCCCACGCGCAGGGCAACGACTGCCCAGCCAAGAGCAAGATCGGGACGGGCACCAGCGACCTCACGGTCAGCTCGACGAACGGCCTGTTCCCGCCCACCAAGACGACCGCGGCGCTGGAGCTGTTCCTGGCGCCGAAGCTGCAGTCCGGCGACATCGCCGGCGTGGTGGCGCACTACAAGGAGGCGAGCACCGGCCGGCAGGGCTCGATCACCGGGCGCATCGTGGCGGAGGCGAGCGGGACGTTCGGCCTCGACGCGCGCTTCGACGACATCCGCGCCTCGCTCGCGCCGCCCGAGGGCTTCAACGTGCACCTCGACCGGCTCCGGGCCAGCTTCGGCGCCCACCGCACGGTCAAGAAGAAGGTCAAGGGCAAGCACGGCAAGAAGAAGGTCAAGAAGATCAGGCGCAACCTGATCAGGAACCCGAAGACGTGCGCCGGGTCCTGGCCGTACGAGATCGTGGTCGATCAGAACCCGCCCGAGAGCGGCTCCGCCGCCTGCAGCTCGAGCTAGCCGCGGCCCTCAGCCGAGCACGAGCTCGGCCACCGTGCGCAGCGTCGGCTCGTCGCCGGTCACGAGCAGCGTGGTGACGATCGACTCGCGCCAGGCGTCGAGGTCGTGGCGGATCTTGTCCGCCGGCCCGATCAGCGACAGCTGCTCGATCAGCTCGGTGGGAATGGCGGCGCCGGCCTCCTGCTTCTTGCCATCCAGGTACAGCTCCTGGACCTTGGTCACCACGTCCTCGTAGCCCATGCGCGCGGGCACGTTGGCGTGGAAGTTGGCGCCCTTCGCCCCCATCCCGCCGAAGTAGAGGGCGTAGAAGGGGCGCAGCGAGTCCGCCGCCTGCTCGACGTCGTCGGACACGATCAGCGGCACCGTGGCGGCCACCTCGAAGTCGTCGGCCGTGCGCCGGGCGCCCTCGCGCGCGAACCCCTCCGCCAGGGCGTCCTTGTAGAAGTCCTGGAACGACGGCGTGAACAGCATCGCCAGCCAGCCGTCGCACAGCTCGGCGGCCAGCGCGATGTTCTTCGGTCCCTCGGCGCCCAGGTAGATCGGGATGTCCTCGCGCAGCGGGTGGATCGACGCCTTGAGCGGCTTGCCCAGCCCGGTGCCGTTCGGCACCGGCAGCGGGTAGTGGGGCCCGTCGTTGGTCACGGGCCCGTTGCGCGCCCAGATGTCGCGCAGGATCCCGATGTACTCGCGCGTGCGGGCCAGGGGCTTCTCGAACGGCATGCCGTACCAGCCCTCCACCACCTGTGGGCCGGACACCCCCAGGCCGAGGATGAAGCGCCCGCCGGAGAGGTGGTCGAGCGTCATGGCGGCCATGGCGGTGGCGGCGGGCTGGCGCGCCGATATCTGCACGATCGCGCTGCCCAGCTTGAGCCGCTCCGTGGAGGCGCCCCACCAGGCCAGCGGCGTCAGGCAGTCGGAGCCGTACGCCTCGGCGGCCCAGATCGAGTCGAAGCCCAAGCGCTCGGCCTCGGCGATCGACTCGGCGATGCCGGGCGGCGGCCCGCCCGCCCAGTAGCCGGTGTTCAGTCCGAGCTTCAGCTCCTTGGTCATGTCGTCACTCCCCACCGTTCACGGCCAGCACGAGCTTGCCGGTGTTCTCGCCGTTGAAGAGCTTGAGCAGCGCGTCGGGGAACGACTCGATCCCGTGCACCACGTCCTCGCGGGTCTTGAGCTTGCCCTCCTTGAGCCAGCCGCCCATCTCGCGGGCCGCCTCGCCGTAGCGCTGCGCGTAGTCGAACACCACGAAGCCCTGCATGCGCGCGCGGTTGACCAGGAGCTGCATGTAGTTGGACGGGCCGCGCATCCCGTCGGCCGAGTTGTACTGGGAGATGGCGCCGCAGATCACCACGCGCGCGCCGCGCGCCAGGCGCAGCAGCACCGTGTCCAGGATGTCGCCGCCGACGTTGTCGAAGTAGACGTCCACGCGGTCGGGCGCGTGCTCGCGAAGCGCCTTGCGGACGTCGTCGCTCTTGTAGTCGATGCAGGCGTCGAAGCCCAGCTCGTCGCGCGCGAACGAGCACTTGGCCTCGCCGCCCGCGATCCCGATCACGCGCCCCGCGCCCTTGATCTTCGCGATCTGGCCGGCCACCATGCCGACCGCCCCGGCGGCGCCGGAGACGACCACGGTGTCGCCCTCCTTCATCTCCCCCACCTCCAGCAGGCCGAAGTAGGCGGTCATCCCGGTCATGCCGAGCGTGCCGAGGTACGTGGGCAGCGGAGCCAGGTCGGGATCGACCTTCCTGACGCCGTCGCCGGGCGCGACGGCGTACTCCTGCACCCCCAGGATGCCGGTCACGTGGTCGCCCTCCGAGAACTTCTCGTGGTTCGACTTCACCACGCGGCCGACGATGCCCGCCCGCATCACCTCGCCGATGCCGACCGGCGGGACGTACGACCGGCCCTCGTTCATCCAGCCCCGCATGGCGGGGTCCAGCGAGATGTACTCGCTCTGGACCAGCAGCTCGCCCTCGCCCGGCTCCGGGATCGGCTCCTCGACGTAGTCGAAGTCCTCGCGCTTGACCATGCCCTCGGGCCGCGCGGCCAGACGGAACTGGTGGTTGACGTCGCTCATCGAGCTGCTCTCCCTCGTTGCTTTGTCATGACGTGAGCGCGTGCGGCCGCGTGATGCGCGGCTGCGCGATCGCCTCGGGTTCCGGCTCCTGCCGCGGCGGCGGGGCGTCCAGCAGATGGTATGCCAGCCGGGTTGCCAGGGTCATGATCGTGATCTGCGGGTTGACCCCGATCGAGCTGGGCACGACGCTGCCGTCGGCCACGTAGACGCCGTCCACCCCGCGCAGCTTGAGGTCGCCGTCCACCACCCCGCTGGCCGGCCGGGCGTCCGCCCGCGCCGTGCCCAGCGGGTGGAACGCCAGCAGCGTCAGGTCGCGCGGGCGCAGGTCGTGGTCGCGAAGCGCGCGCATGTCGCCGTCGCGCAGCTCCGGGACGCCGTGCACCGGCGGGTAGACCACCTTCGCGCCGGCCGCCCAGTACAGCTCGCACAGGAGCTCCACCGCGCGCTTGAACGTGGCGGTGTCGTCGCGGTTCAGGTCGTAGCGGATCTCGGTCACACCGCCGCGGCGCCGCACGTGCCCGCGCGAGAGGTCGGACACCATCACGCCGAACTGCGAGTGGCGCTGGTAGCGCAGCATCACGTCGCGGTGGCGCTCGCCGGTGAAGGGGAACGACATGGCGGCGTAGTCGGGCGGACCGGCGGCACCCTCGAACATGATCCCCTCGTCCGCGAACTCGTCGATGAAGTAGGACTGCGGCACGCCCCTGGCCATGTCCACGTCCTCGTCCAGCTCGGCCCGCACGCCGGTGGCGGGGTGGATCGAGAGGTTGCGGGCCAGCTCCCCGGACTCGCCGCCCAGGCCCTGGTCCTGGAGGAACAGCGGAGTGGCGATGGCCCCGCAGGCCACGATCGCCAGGTCGCACTCCACGCGTAGGCTGCCGCCGCCGGACGTCGTCGTCTGGACGGCGCGAACGCGGCCGCCCTCGACCTCCAGCCGGCGGGCCGTCACGCCGGTGTACGTCGTGGCGCCCGCGTCCCAGGCCAGCGGCACGTAGGTCAGCCCCACGTGCTGCTTGGCGGAGGTGGGACAGCCGAACGTGCAGATGCCCGATCCCACGCAGCCGCGCACGTTGCGGTAGATGAAGTCGCCCGACCACCCCAGGGCGTCGGCGCCGCGCTTGACCACCAGGGCGTTGCGGCCCGCGAGCTCGGGCGGCACCTGCACCACGTTCTGGATCCTCTCCACGCGGCGGAAGAACGGGTCGAGCTCGGCCGGGCCCATGCCGTCCAGGCCGAAGCGCTCGCCCCACATGTCCAGCACCGGCGGCGGGGTGCGGAAGCAGGTGCCCGAGTTGATCAGCGTGGTGCCCGCCACCGAGCGGCCCAGCGGCAGGATCACAGGCACGTTGCCCACGGTCGCCGTCTGGGCGCCGTCGCGGTAGAGGCGGGCCATCATGTCGCGCGGGCGGGCGTTGAAGTCGTCGGTGGTGAAGCGCTCACCCTCCTCGAGCATCGCCACGCTCATCCCGCCCTCGGCCAGCTCCTTCGCGACGGGCGCGCCGCCGGCGCCGGTGCCGATCACGCAGGCGTCCACGCGCACGGTGCGCTGGTCGCGGATCAGGCTGCCGGGCTCGACGCGCTCCTCCCGCGGCCTGATCGCGTCGGTGCCGTCGGTGTACAGGTCGTGCCCGTGCGTCGGGCGGTCCCCGTTCGGCCCGGCGGTCACGGCCGTCCCTCGGCGGCGCGCAGGCGACGGCCGCGGTCGAGGTTGGCCTGGGCGTCGTAGCCCAGCCTGGCGAGCACCTCGTCGTTGCCGTAGTACGACACCTGCGCCGCGCTCGTCATCAGCTTGGCGATCAGCCGCAGCTGGGTGAGCGGCGCATGCTCGACCGCCGTCAGCCACTCCGCGCGCCGCGCGCGGTCCAGGCGGCGCAGCCGGGCGCCCCGGCCGGCGGCGAGAGGGGCCAGCTCGGCGACCCACAAGAGCACGCGCAGGCCCACGCGGTTCAGCCGCGGGACCATCGTCAGCCACTCGTCGAAGAAGCTGACGGCGTCCGTGTGGCGGACCGCGGGCAGCAGCGGCTCGGGCGCGACCACGGTGTCGGTCAGGCAGGCGAAGATCGAGGCTTCGCGTCCCGTCAGGACTTTGAGGTCCGTTGGCACTGTGGGGGAAGCCTATGGCCCGGACGCCGCCCTTCGGGTAGTGGCTCCTCGGCGCGCCCCCTGCACGGCTCCGCCTATCCTCGCCGCGTGGCGACCCCGTACGTGAATCAGACGTACACGAGTCCCGCCGCGCCGGACGAGGTGATGGCGCAGATCGTGCAGGTGTCGGGCGTGGACCGCTACCGGGCGACGGAGCGGACCCACTACACGCTCACCCTGCACCGGCGGCGGATCCCGATCTGGGCG
>DASVQK010000009.1:0-18738 GCA_036389105.1 Thermoleophilaceae bacterium | reverse complement strand
GAGGTGACTGGGACCCGCCCGCGGATGCGGCCGCCGTCCGGGACGAGTCCGGACCGGGGCGTTCCCGGTCGCAGGTCCACGAAGTACGCGCCCGCCTGGAAGATTCGCGGTCGCAGCGTGGCGTCGGCGTTCGTGTAGACGGGCTGACCCGCGAAGTCGATCGTCAGCTCCACGAGTGCCGGCCCGCCGCCGCCGCGCCGCACGGCGGTGACGCGACCCACGTCCACGCCGGCGATCCTGACCGGGCTGCCGGTCCTGAGGCCGGCCGGCGCGGATGCGTACCGGGCCTCGACCTGGTAGCCCAGCCGAGCCCCCGGGTCGTAGTGGTGACCGTTGTCGCCGCACCCGGCCGCCGCCAGGGCCAGGCACGCGAGGAGAAGAGGGAAGGCGCGCTGCATCGGGCAAGTGTCCCCCAGCCCCGGGAACGGCGCCCTCGCGTCAGCGGTCGTAGTTCTCGATCGCGCGCACCGACAGCCACGTGAGCACCAGCCCGGTGACGACGATCACGCCCATGCAGATCGCCAGCTTGTCCCACACCCAGCCGTTCAGCACGAGCGACCTGAGGCCCTCGATGACGTAGCTCACGGGGTTGGCCCGGGCCAGCGCCTCCATCAGCCCCGTGAGCCGGTCGAACGGGACGAAGTTGGGCGTCAGGAACAGCAGGGGGAAGAAGACCAGGAAGCTGGCGTTGGTGGCCTGCACGTTGCGCGTGTGCAGGGCCACGAGGATGCCGATCCCGGCGTACGCGACTCCCCACAGGGCCGACATGACCACCAGCGCGCCGGCTCCCAGGACGCCGCTCTTGATCTCGACCCCGAACGCCAGCCCCACCAGCAGCACGAGGAACGCCACGCCCAGCCCGCGCACCAGGTCGGCCGCCAGGCGGCCGAAGATGATCGACGAGCGCCGGATGGGCGCCACGAGCAGCTTGTCGAAGTAGCCCAGGTCGATCTCGGTGACCAGCGCGAGGCCCGAGGCCGCGGTGCAGACCGCGAACATCAGCGACACCGGGATCTGGAAGGCGGCGTAGCCCTGTCCCTCGAGGAACGGGGTGGTGTCGGGGAACGTCTTGGAGACCTGCCCGATGTTCACGGCCAGGAAGAACAGCGGGATGAACAGCGTGGGGATGGTGGCCTCGGGCATCCGGACCACCTCGCGCACGGCGCGCCGGCCGAGCAGTGCGACCTCGGTCATGCCGCCTCCGCCTCGGCGGGCTCGTCGTCGCCCTCCAGGCGCCGCCCGGTGGCCTTCAGGAACACGTCGTCCAGCGTGGGCCGCGACACCGAGATGGCGCCCACCTGAACCCGGCCGCGGTCGAGCCGGCGCACGATCTCGGGTATCGCGCCGGCGCCGTTCTCCACGTACAGCACGAGCGCGCCGGTCTCCGCGATCACGCGCTCGAGGCCGGGAAGGTCGCCGATCGCCGCCTCGGTGCTGTGCGCGTCGCTGCCGTCGAGCCCGACCGAAACCACGTCGTGGCCCATCGCCGCCTTCAGCCGCTCGGGCGTGCCCTCGGCCACGATCCGCCCGGCGTCGATGATGGCCAGGCGGTCGCACAGCTGGTCGGCCTCCTCCAGGTACTGCGTGGTGAGGAAGACCGTGGTGCCGGAGGCCTTGATGCGCCGCACCTCATCCCAGACCGTGACGCGCGACGCGGGGTCGAGCCCGGTGGTGGGCTCGTCGAGGAAGAGCACGTCCGGGGAGTGCACCAGCGCGCTGGCCAGGTCCAGACGCCGCTTCATCCCGCCGGAGTAGGTCTTGGTGCGGCGGTCGGCGGCGTCGGCCAGGCCGAGCAGGTCGAGCAGCTCCTGCGCCCGCCTGGCCGCGTCGGCCCCGCGGATCCCGTAGAGCCCGCACTGGAGCTCGAGCAGCTCGCGGCCGGTCTGCACCGGGTCCAGGCCGATCTCCTGGAGCGCGACGCCGATCCGGCGCCGGACGGCGGCGCCGTCGGCGCGCACGTCGATCCCCGCCACGCGCATCTCGCCGTCCGTCGGCGGCAGCAGCGTGCAGAGCATCCGCACCGTGGTGGTCTTGCCGGCCCCGTTGGGGCCCAGGAAGCCGAAGACCTCGCCCTCGGCCACGCTCAGGTCGATGCCCCGCACGGCCTCGATGCCGCCCTTGAAGGTCCGCCGCAGCCCACGGGCGTCGATCGCGATCGTGGCCGTGGAGTTCACGGCCGCAGGAGATAGCAGAGCCAGGTCAGGCGGCGGCGGGGAGGGCCCCGCGTGCCTGCGCCCACGTCACGAGACGCCGGCGCTCCTCGCACCACAGCTTGAGGCGCACGGCCCGCAGCCCGTCCCACAGCGTCAGCGTGGGCACGCCGTGGAACACGGGGTTGTCGTCGTGCGCGCGCTGGAGGTTGTAGTTCGGGATGCGCGCGCTGAGGTGGTGCACGTGGTGGAGGCCGATGTTCCCGGTGAAGAACTGGAGCACCTTCGGCAGCTTGAGGTACGAGCTGCCCTGGAGCGCGGCGTCGTCGTAGCTCCACTTCTCGGCGCTCTGCCAGTAGGTGTCCTCGAACTGGTGCTGGACGTAGAACAGCCAGACGCCCGCGGAGCCCGCCAGCAGAGCGGTCGGCCCCTGCACCAGCAGGTACTCGCGCCAGCCGATCGCCCAGCAGACCAGGCCCACCAGCACCGCCAGGGCGGCATTCGTGCCCATCACGCTGCGCTTGATTCGCGCGCGTGCCGAGCGCGACACCAGCCGCGGCTGCACGATCATCGCGTAGATGGGACCGATCCCGAACATCACGAGCGGGTTGCGGAACAGCCGGTACCCGAGGCGCTTGAGCCGGGGCATGGCGCGGTACTCCGCGACGGTCAGGGTCGGGACGTCGCCCACGCCGCGGCGGTCGAGGTCGCCCGCGGTGGCGTGGTGCACCGCGTGACTGTGCCGCCAGCTCTGGAACGGCGAGTACACGAGCAGCCCAAGAGCCACGCCCAGCCAGGCGTTGGCCCGCTTGGAGCGCAGGAACGACCCGTGCGAGCAGTCGTGGAAGAGGATGTAGGTGCGCAGCAGGAAGCCGGCGGCGGGCACGGCGATGGCCAGCGTCAGGAGGTACGAGACGTCGAGCGCCAGGTACATGGCAGCCGACAGGCCCAGGTAGGGCGCCACGGCGGTGGCGATGTCGACCAGGCTCCGGCCCAGGCGCGGTCGAGCGTACGGTGCGAGCAGTTCGCGGTACTGCATGGAGCTCGGCTCCTCCCTTGCGTCGCGTCTCGCGGAAGACCGCGTCCGCTACGCACCGAAGATGTCTGGTGGCTCCGGGCCTGCTCCGCGGGGACGCGGCTCGGGTCCGGCTTGCCCTCTCAACTGTAGCCGCGCGCGGCCCGGTACGCGGCCCCGTATGCTCGCGGGCGTGTCGGCAGGGGTGGGACCGGTCGCGGCGGAGCCCGCTGAGATCCGCGTCCTGGGCTGCCTGATCGAGAAGCAGCGCGCCACGCCCGACGCCTATCCGCTCACGCTGAACTCGCTGCGGCTGGCGTGCAACCAGTCCACGAACCGCGATCCGGTGGTGGACTACGACGAGGCGACGGTCCGCGCCGCCCTCCAGCGGCTGTCGGGCCGGCGCTGGACGCGGATGGCCAGCGGCGCCGGCAGCCGCGCCCCCAAGTTCCGCCACCTGCTGGACGAGGCGCTGGGGCTGGACGCCGCGGAGCTGTCGCTCCTGTGCGTGCTGATGCTGCGCGGCGCGCAGACGCCCGGTGAGCTGAAGGGCCGGGCCGAGCGGCTTCACGCGTTCGCCGACCTGGCGGCGGCGGAGACGACGCTCGACCGGCTCGTCGAGCGCGGGCTGGCGGCCCGGCTGGAGCGCCGCCCGGGGCAGAAGGAGGAGCGCTACGAGCAGCTGCTGGGCGTTCGGCCGGAGGCCGAGCACGCGCCGGCGGCGCCGGCTTCGGCCGCGCTCGCACCCGCGCCCGCCGGCCTGGAGGCGCGCGTCGAGCGGCTCGAGCGGGAGCTGGAGTCGCTTCGCGGGACCGTCGACGGGCTGCGCCGCGAGCTCGGCGCGTAGAGTCCGCGCCGCCATGCCCACCGTGCGCAGCGCCACCTACGACCTGTTCCGCGAGCACGGCATGACCACGGTGTTCGGCAACCCGGGCTCCACCGAGCTGCCGATGCTGGCCGGCTTCCCCGACGACTTCAGGTACGTGCTCGGCCTTCAGGAGGCGTCGGTGGTGGGGATGGCGGACGGCTTCGCTCAGGCCAGCGGCCGGCCGACGCTGGTGAACCTGCACACCGCGCCCGGGGTCGGCAACGCGATGGGCGCGATCTTCAACGCGCAGGCCAACAAGGCGCCGCTTGTGATCACCGCCGGCCAGCAGGCGCGCGAGCTGATGACGCTCCAGGCCAACCTGACCAACCGGGATGCGGCGCGGATGCCGCACCCGCTGGTCAAGTGGAGCTACGAGCCGCCGCGCGCCGAGGACGTGCCCCTGGCGCTCGGCCGCGCCATCCACATGGCCGGCCTCGCCCCGCGCGGGCCCGCGTTCGTCTCGATCCCGATGGACGACTGGGCGGCCGAGGTGGACGGGGACTACGTCGGACACGCCATCTCACGGTCGGTGACCGGCCGGGCCGTGGCGGACCCGGCCGCGGTGCGCGACCTGGCGGCGGCGCTCTCGGGCGCCGCGAGCCCCGTGCTGGTGGCCGGTCCCGACCTGGACGCCTGGGGCGCGTGGCGGGCGGCGATCGACCTGGCCGAGCGCCAGCGCCTGCCGGTCTGGGCCAGCCCGGCGCCGGGCGGCGGCCGGATCGGGTTCCCCGAGGACCACGCGGCCTTCCAGGGCATCCTGCCGCCGGCCATCGGCCCGCTGTCGGAGACGCTGAGGGGGCACGACCTGGTCCTGGTGGCCGGGGCGTCGGTGTTCGCGTACTACCCGAACATCCCCGGCCCCCTGCTGCCCGAGGGCGCGCGGCTCGTTGCCATCACCAACGACCCCGACGAGGCGGTCCGCGCGCCGATGGGCGACGCGATCGTGGCCGACGTGGCGCTGACGCTGGAGGCGCTGGCGGCCGAGGCGGGGGAGTCCGATCGCGAGCCGCCGCCGGAGCGCGCGGCCCCCGGCCCGCCGCCGGAGTCGGACCCGATGAGCCCGTCCGCCGCCGCGAGCGTGCTCGCCGACGTGTTCCCCGACGACGGCATCGTGGTGCTCGAGTCGCCGTCCAGCACGCTCGCGGTCCGCAACCGCCTGCGGCTCTCGCGCCCGGGCAGCTACTTCTTCGGCGCCGGCGGCGGCCTGGGCTTCGGCCTGTCCGCGGCCGTGGGAGTGCAGCTCGCGCAGCCGGACCGCCCGGTGGTGTGCGTGATCGGCGAGGGCTCGGTTCAGTACGCGGTGCAGTCGCTGTGGACGGCAGCGGTCTACGACGTGCCGCTCACCGTGCTCGTCCTGCGCAACCAGGAGTACGCCATCCTCAAGTGGTTCGCCGGGCTGGAGCAGGTCGAGGGGGCGCCGGGCCTGGACCTGCCCGCCGTGGAGACGGCGGCGATCGCGTCCGGCTACGGGCTGGAGGCGAGCACCGCGTCGGCCGCCGACGAGCTTCGGGATCTCCTGGGCCGCGCGATCGCGTCCGGCAAGCCGGGCCTGGTCGAGGTGGCCGTGGCGCCGGGCATGGCGCTGGAGTGAACCGCAGAGCGGGCCCAAGCGCCCCGGTTCCACCTCGTTGGTTCTTCGGGCGCGCGGCCCGGCGCCCGTTCAGGGCGTGACGGTCACGACCGCGTGCATGCCGGCCTCGTCGTGCCCGGGCAGCGTGCAGTAGAGCCGCCACCGGCCTGCCGCCAGGTCGAGCTTCCTGGTTGCGACCGTGGACGGCTTGGCCGGCTCGAAGTCGAACGTCGCGCCGGTGCCGTCGGTGCGCTCGACCCGCAGGTCGTGGGGATCCTCGCCGAGGTTGTCCAGCTCCACCGCCACCAGCCCGGCGGCGACGCTCTGGCGGGACAGGACGATGCTGAACTCGCGCGCCTTCACCTGGAGGTGGCCGAGCGGCGTGGCGGGCGGGGTGGCGAGCTGCACCTGGCCGACGGTGGGCGTCGTGACCGTGGCGCCGGCGCCCGCGCCGGAGCCGACGCCGCGCACTGGGGTGCCGCTCTGGATCAGCGTCGCGTCCCTCACGCAGTTGCCCCGAGCGCTCCCGCAGCGGACCGCCTTGCGGTGCTTGCGCTGCGCGTGCTTCTTCCTGACGTGCTTGCTCGGCGGCTGCGCGGACGAGGCCGCGGCGGCCGCGCCCGCTCCGCTCGCGGCCAGCGCGGCGGCCAGCACGACGACGGCCGCCCTCACGGCTTCACCAGGCTCGGTCGCGCGAACGAGGAGGCGTTGGGGATGATCTGCCCGGCGTCGAAGTCGAACCACTGCTCGAGCAGCGAGCAGTAGAGGCCGCGGAAGTCCGAGGTGGCGCGCAGGTTGTCGTCGGCGTCCAGCTGCGCGAGCCCGGGGAACTCGCCCACCATCGTGCCCTTCGCCCTCGTGCCGATCACGAACGCGGCGCCGGCGGCGCCGTGGTCGGTGCCCGAGCCGTTCTCCCGCACCCGACGGCCGAACTCGGACCAGACCGTGGTCATCACGCGGTCGGCCAGCCCGCGGGCCTCCAGGTCGCGCTGGAACGCGAGCACCGCGTCGGACGTGTTCCTCATGTCGCGCGGCAGGTCGCTCGCCTGGTCGGAGTGGGTGTCGAAGCCGCCCTCGGCGTTCACGGCCACGCAGCGCAGCGGCAGGCCGGCGGCCAGCATTGCGGCCAGGCCCGCCAGCCGGTGGCCCAGGTCGTTGTCCGGATACGGGACGGGGCTGTTGTAGCTGGGCTCGCCGTCCGGAGTGGCGAACGGCGCCAGCTGCCTGCGGACGGCGTCTACCTCGGCCGCGACCTTGCGCGCGCCGGCCTTCACCGGGTCGGCGGTGCCGAGCCGGCCGAGCTGCCCGAACGCCTCCATCCAGCGGTCCTTGACCGGGTCGCCGATGCCCGGCGACCAGAACGTGAAGTCCTCCGGCTTCTCGACGGCCGCGACGGGCACGCGCGCCGCGGCCAGCGCCGGCGACAGGTCGCCGTCCAGGCTCAGCCCCTGGAGCGGATTGTCCTCGCTGCCGGTGGCGTCTAGGTAGCGGCCGAGCCAGCCGTGGCGGGCGCCGGAGTCGAGCGCGCCGACCTCCCAGAAGTGCCGGCTCGTGAAGTGCGACTGGTCCGGGTGGTCGTAGCCGATGGCCGGGAAGGCGGAGAGCTTGCCCTCGCCGTGCAGCGTCGCGAGTCCCGCGGCGTAGGGGGCCCAGCGCAGGCGCGAGTCCTCGCTGAACGGGGCGCAGTCGGCCGGGTCGAGCGCCAGCGTGGGGCGGGACTGGGCGTAGAGCGGGTCGCCGGTGGGCGCCAGCACGCTCATGCCGTCGCACCCGCCCGGCAGGAAGATCGTGACCAGCACGCGCCCCGGCCCGCCGCCGGCGGCCGCGGCCACGCCCTCCTCGAACGCGCCCAGCCCGATGCGGTTGGCGCCGTACACGGCCAGCGCCAGTCCCGCGCCGCGCGCCAGGAACGACCGCCGCGACAGGCCGGTGCCCGCCGGCGTGGGCATGCCCGGCTCGATCGCGGGCAGGCCGCGCCCTGCCTCGGCGGCGGCGCTGTGGAGCAGCTGGCTCCGCGTGAAGTCGCGGCAGTGCGCGGCCATGTCAGTTGGCCATCCAGTCGGAGGAGGTGAGGATCAGGTGGCGGAGCGCGTTCTGGCGCATCGCCCGGTACGGGCCCTGCTCCCACCTCGCCATCGGCGCGGGCAGGCACGACTCGGCGAACGACAGGAGCCCCGCTCGCACCTCGTCGCTCAGCGACGGCCGGCCCAGGAAGTCGAGCGCCGAGGCGACCGCGGCCGCCGGGTCCTCGGTGGTGATGTACGGGCGCGCGTCATCCCACGGGTCCACGTAGCGGTCGCGGAACATCCACGTGGCCATCATCGAGCGCCCGCGCCAGGTGGAGGTGTCGAGCCAGGAGGAGTCGTCCCAGCCGGCCACGTTGGGCGGACGGAAGAGCTGCTGGCCGGCCAGCGTGCCGAGCCAGGTCCAGGCCGTGGTGTCCACGACGCGCCCGAAGGTGCGCAGCAGACCGGCGTTGAACACCACCGGCGGCTTGACCAGCGCGCGGTCGGAGTAGGCGTCGGGGTGCTTGAGGATCGCCTCCACCACGGGGGCGATCCCGTAGCCCGAGCCGGTGTAGATGGCCTGGAGGGAGGCCTGCGTGGCCGAGTCCATCGGCGTGGGCACGAAGTAGCCCCACAGCTTGGTCACGAAGAACGACGCGTGGTAGTCGTTCTCCAGGCACAGGCGCACGGCGTCCCGCCAGTCGAAGTTGCCGCTCTTCCCGAAGACCGTCTTCGAGCCCGAGTCGTGGTAGCGCGCGTCGTAGCGGAAGTCGTGCCAGCCGACGCTGTCGCTCCAGGTGGCCCTGAAGCCGGTGAGGCAGCGCGCCAGCTCGCGCACGTCCTGCTCGCTGTACGCGCCGCGGTCGGCGCCGAGCGTGAACAGCTCCATCAGCTCGCGCGCGTAGTTCTCGTTCGGCGAGCCGGCGCGGTTGTCCAGCGAGTCGAGCCAGAGGACCATCGCCGGGTCCTGCGTCAGGTCGACGACCAGGTCGTGGAACGAGCCGAGCGCGTGGCGGCGCATCGTCTCGTTCTGGTTCAGCATCAGCTGCTGGCTGCCCACCTTGTCGTCGCTCGTGGCGAACCAGTCGTGCCAGATCAGCGTCATGCGCTCGACCAGCTGCTGGTCGGAGCGCACCATGCGATCGAGCCACCAGAGGTGGTCGTGGCCCCAGGCGTCGGCGGGCGCCAGGGCGTTGCCGTCGTCGTCGGCAGGCGCGGGGCCGTTCAACACGGCCGGCCCGCTCGGGTGCACCAGCTCGCTCACGGCTGCCTCGATCCCCATTCCGGCCACGCGGTCGACGTCGCCGGGGCGGGGGCCGAACCCGGCGCGCCACAGCAGGCGCTCGGCGTTGCGGTGCGAGGCGTCCGGCGGCGGCGGCAGCTTGCCCCCCGCGGGCGGGTCGGGGTCGGGCCTGGGCGGCTGCGCGGGCGGCTGGCGCGTCAGGTTCAGCGCCACGTTCTCGTCGACGTGCGTGTGGCGGCGCCGCCGGTGGCGGGCGGGCTTGGCGTGCGCACGCCGGCGCTGGTGGCCGTGGTGGTTCTTGTGGCGCTTCTTGCGAAGCCGCTTGGAGAGCAGGGGGGAGCGCATGGGTCCACCCATGTGGTCGGTATCTCCCGCGCGGGCTTGATACCCGCGGCGGCGATCAGGCGGTCTGGAGCCCTGTCAGGCGTCCACGCCGGGCGCGGGGAACGCGCCCGTCAGCTCGCGCACCTCGTCGGCGAGGGCAGCGAGGGCGGCCTCGTCCCCGTCGCGCGCGGCGGTGACGCCGCGGTCGATCAGGCGCGCGATCGTGACCATCTCGTCGCGGCCCATGCCGCGGGTGCTGACCGACGGGGTGCCGATCCGCAGTCCCGAGGGGTCGAACGGCTTTCGCGGGTCGAACGGCACCGTGTTGTAGTTGGTCTCGATCCCGGCCCGGTCGAGCGCCTGGGCCGCCACCTTGCCCGGCACGTCCTTCGAGGTCAGGTCGATCAGGATCAGGTGGTTGTCGGTGCCGCCCGACACCAGGTCGAAGCCCAGCGCCATCAGCTCGTCGGCCAGCGTCTTGGCGTTCTCCACGATCAGGTGCGCGTAGTCGGCGAACTCGGGCCGTGCCGCCTCCTCGAGGGCCACGGCGATGCCGGCGGTGGTGTGGTCGTGCGGGCCGCCCTGGAGGCCCGGGAACACGGCCTTGTCGATCGCCGCCTGGTGCTCCTGGTCGCACATCACCATCGCCCCGCGCGGCCCGCGGAGCGTCTTGTGCGTGGTGGTGGTGATCACCGGCGCGTGACCGGCCGGCGTGGGATGCGCGCCGCCCGCCACCAGGCCGGCGATGTGCGCGATGTCGGCCACCAGGATCGCGCCCACCTCCTCGGCGATCTCGGCGAAGCGGTCGAACTCGATCGTGCGCGGCACGGCCGTGCCGCCGCACCAGATCAGCTTGGGGCGCTCCGCGCGCGCCAGGCGGAGGGCCTCGTCGAAGTCGATCCGGCCGTCCGCGGTCACGCCGTACCGCACCGGCCTGAACCACTTGCCCGTGATCGACACGGACCAGCCGTGCGTCAGGTGGCCGCCCATCGGCAGGGACATGCCCATGATCGCGTCGCCCGGCTCCGCGAATGCCAGGTAGGCGGCCAGGTTGGCGACCGAGCCGGAGTACGGCTGCACGTTGGCGTGGTCGACCCCGAATACCTGCCGGGCGCGGTCGATGGCCAGCTGCTCGACCTGGTCCACGAACCGCTGGCCCTCGTAGTAGCGGCGGCCGGGGTAGCCCTCGGAGTACTTGTTGGTGAGCACCGAGCCCGTGGCCTCGAGCACCGCCGCGGAGGCGTAGTTCTCGGACGCGATCAGGCGTATCGAGTCGCGCTGGCGGCGCGTCTCGTCCTCGACCAGGCGCGCGATGGCCGGATCGGTCCGGTTGAGCGCGGTGTCGGTGGATACGCCGGTGGCCATCGGGGACCGATCGTACTAACGGCACCCGAAGGGAAGCGTCTGAGAGCCGCTGGTGTGATCCCCGCGCCCCCGGCGGTCGTAACCAGGGAGAGCCACGCGCCGGACCGGTCGGGCCGGAGCTGGATCGAAGGCAGCCGGCCGGAGCGCGATCCGTCAGGGGTGCAGTTTGCGGTCTCAATCAACTTTGTCGCCTCCCTCTCGGGACGAGCTGGTCCACCAGTACCTACCGCTGGCCCGCCGGCTGGCCGCGCGATACCGCCACACCAGCGAGCCGCTCGACGACCTCGTCCAGGTCGCCTCGATGGGCCTGGTCCTGGCCGCCACGCGATACGACCCCGAGCGCGGCACGTCGTTCTCGAGCTACGCGATCCCCACGATCACCGGGGAGCTGCGGCGCCACATCCGCGATCACGGGTGGGCGACGCGCGTGCCGCGCGGGCTTCAGGAGAACGTGCTGCGCATCACCGCCGCATCTGGCGAGCTGAGCGGCGGGCTTGGCCGTTCCCCGACTCCGCGCGAGCTCGCGGACGCGACCGGTCTCGAGCCGAGCGCCGTGATCGAGGCGATGGAGGCGGCGTCGGCCTACGAGGCGGAGTCGCTGGACCACAGGCCCGGCGGCGACGACGAAGCGCGCGACTCCCTGCTGGCCACGCTCGGCACCGACGATCCGCGCTTCCAGCTCGTGGAGTACGGCGTGGCGATGCGGCCCGCGATGGCCGAGATGTCGGAGCAGGAGCGCGCGGTGGTGGCCATGCGCTTCATCGAGGACCTGACCCAGACCGAGATCGCGACGCGCATCGGCATCTCGCAGATGCAGGTGTCGCGGCTGCTGCGGCGGGCGCTGGACCGTCTTCACGCCGCGACGGCCGCCGCGGCGTGACGCGCCCGAGCGGGGTCTAGCGGGTCCCGAAGCTCCAGTCGTTGTGCTCGCGGTCGTCGTGGCCCGAGGCCGAGCCCGGACCGTAGGCGCCCGGCGCACCGCCGTAGACCTTGTTGTACGGCCGCGCGGTGATGCCGCTGCCGCGCTCGGTGTAGTAGCCGTACACGACCGCGAAGAACATCACGATCAGGAAGCCGAGCATGATGAAGCTGCCGCCCGCCAGCGCGGCGGGGATGGCGCCGATGGCCATGAAGTTCGTGGGGTTGCCGAGCTGCCTCATCGCGTCTCTCCTTGGTTGACGTCCTGGACGCTACGCCGGTGCCGGGCGCGCCAGGGTGAGGTACGGCACATCGGTGAGCGGAGGCACAGAGCACCCCTGGGCGCGCGCTGGCACGCCGTCCGGCCGTCCGCGTAGGACTCCGAATCGTGGACCCGAGGACGGCCGATCTGCGGAGCGCGGAGTTCCTGGCGGTGGACGTGGAGACCAACGGGCTTGCCGGCGACGCCTGCGAGCTGACCGAGGTGGGGGCGGTGCTTGTGGGCGGCGGCGAGGTGCACGACCGGTTCGAGTCGCTGGTGCGCGTCGAGCGTCCGCTGACGCGCGGGATCGAGCGCCTGACGGGAATCACGCAGGCGATGGTGGACGGGGCGCCGCAGCCGGGGTACGCCCTCGAGCGCATCCGCGAGCTGCTGGCCGGGCGCGTGCTGGTGGCGCACAGCGCACAGTTCGACCGGCGCGCCCTGCGCCAGGGATTCGAGCGCGCGGGCCTCGACTGGTGCGACCCGCCCGTGCTGTGCACCGTGGCGATGGCGCGCCGCTTCGCGCCGCTGGCCGGGCAGCGGCGGCTCCAGCCGCTGGCCGCCTCGCTGGGCATCGAGGTGGACGTGGTGCACCGCGCGCTGGCCGACGCTCTCACGTGCGCGCGCGTGTTCTGCGCCCTGTTCCCGCGGCTGTGCGCCAGCGCGCGCACGGTGGCCGAGGCGTGCGAGCTGCTCGCGCCGCGCCACCGCCGGTCGAGCGCCAGGCGGGGACCGCCGCGGCGGAAGGTCCCGCGCGAGGAGCGACCCGACCTCAGCTCGCTGCCCGACGACCCGGGCGTGTACGTGTTCCGCGACGAGCGCGGCCGGCCGCTGTACGTGGGCAAGTCGGTCTCGGTGCGCACGCGCGCGCGGGCGCACTTCTGCGCGCCGTCGGGCTGGACCGAGCGTGCCGAGGTGGTGGACTACAAGCCCACGAGCTCGGAGCTGGGCGCGCTGGTGCTGGAGAACCGGCTGATCAAGCGCTGGCGGCCGCCGGGCAACGTCAAGCTCAAGCGAAGCGACGGCTACGTGTACGTGCGCTGCCGCCTGGACGTCGCCTACCCGGTGCTCGAGGTGGCGCCCGAGCCGGCGCCCGGGCATGCCGTCAACGTCGGGCCGATCCGCGGGCGTGCCGCTGCCGGGGAGCTCGTGGACCAGCTCAACTCGCTGTTCGGCCTGCGTCACTGCGGGCGCCGGCTGAAGCTGCGCGAGCACCCGTCCATCTACGGGCAGATGGGGCGCTGCCTGTCGCCCTGCCTGGGCGACCTCGACCCCAACCTCTACCGCCGCCGGCTGGACCAGGCGCTGGCTCCGTTCGCCGGGCCCGACGACGGCGGCGCTCACCTTCTCGAGCACCTGGAGCGGCAGATGAGCGAGGCGTCGGCCGCGCGCCGCTACGAGCGGGCGGCCGTGCTGCTCCGCCGCCGCGAGCGGCTGGACCTCCTGGTGGGCCGGCTGACCGGGCTTCTCCAGGCCACGCACACGCGCACGCGCCTGGTGGTGGCCCGGCACCCCGCCAAGGCGCGCTTCGACGCCTTCTGGATCGTGGCGGGGAGGGTGGCCGACTGGGGGCCCCTGCCGGCCGTCGAGGAGCTGGCGGAGCGCACCGGCGCGGCGCTCGAGCGGCGCCCGGCGCGGGCGGTGGGCTCTGCGGTGCCGGCCGAGGAGGTGGACGAGGTGCGGATCGTGCACTCGTGGCTGGCCGCGCACCAGCCCCCGCAGCTGCCGCTCGAGGAACCGCCGGGCCTGGACCGGCTCGAGCGTTGGGTGGCGGCGGCGACCGCCGCCTGAGGAGGGCTGTCTAGCGCCCGAGCTGGTCGCGAAGGAACGGCACCACGATCGCCGCGGTGCGCTCGGGGTCGTCGGCGAACGGGAAGTGGCCGCTGTCCTCCAGGATCTCGATCCGCGCGCTCGGGAAGCCCTCGAGGTTGTGCCGCGCCTGCTCGATCGGCAGGAACGGGTCGTGCCGCCCCCACACCACCAGCGCGGGCCGGTCGAGCTCGCGGAACTGCTCGCCCAGGAGGTCGAGCAGCTGGTCGGGCCTGTCGGTGGCGCGGTAGAGCTTCAGCACCGCGCGCTTCTGGCCCCAGTCGAGGTTGTCGTACAGGCGGTCGACGAACGCGTCCGGCAGCGGCCGCCCCTCCTTCGGCTCGACGAAGCGGTGCCAGAGCCGGCGCGTGGTGGCCAGCTGGATCAGCTCTCCCAGGACGGGGGTGCGCCAGCGGCGGGCCATCGGGTGCCAGCGGTAGCCCTTGAGGAAGCCGGTGTTGACCAGCACGGCGCTGCGGAGGGCCTCCGGCGCGCCCGAGGCCCACACGAGCCCCCACGGCCCGCCGAAGTCGTGCATCACGAGGTGCACGCGCGCGATGCCCAGCTCGTGCAGCGCGCCGCCGAGGTGCGCCGCGTAGCCGAAGCTCGAGTACTCGAAGTCGCCGGACGGCCGGTCGGCGCGGCCGAACGCCGGGAAGTCGAGCGCCACCGCGCGCCCGTGCTCGCCCACGCGGCCGACCAGGTCGGCCCAGTCGCGGCTCTCGCCGGGGTTCCCGTGCACGAACACGACCGCCTCGTCGGCGTTCTCGGGGCCGGCCTCGATACCGGGGGAGCGGTTGCCCTTGACGGTCACGTCTATGTCCCGGATCGCGGCGGCGGTCACACGCCAAGAGTACGGGCCGTGCCGTTTGAGGCGCGGTGCCGCGGGGCACGTCTACAAGTAGACAAAGGAGGCGGAAATGGGACTCATGGACAAGATCAGCGGCCGCGCCAAGAAGGCGGCCGGCGACCTGACGGGCGACGGTTCGCTGCGTCGCGAGGGTCGTCAGGAGGAGCGCAAGGGCGAGGCCAAGGAGGAGCTGGGCGACGCGCAGGACCGCGCCGACGCCAAGGCCGAAGAGGTCGCCAACCTCGAGCGCAAGACCAACTAGCCACGCTCGACCGCCCTCCGAAGGGGATCGGGCGCGGCTCAGGTCTTGATCACGACGATCACCGCCGAGATCAGGACGCAGATCACGATCGCGATCTGCATGAAGATCCAGAAGCGCGGCATCTCGCCCATGTCGTGAAGGTAGCGGCGTAGCGCCGCGCGGCGGCGCTGGTCAGTCGATCAGCGCCCGCCGCAGCGCTATCGCCACTGCGTGCGTGCGCGTGTCGGCCTGGAGCTTGGCGATCACGCGCTTGGTGTCCGACTTGACGGTCTCCACTGAGAGGCCGATCCGGCGAGCCACCTCCTCGGTGTGGAAGCCCTCGGCCAGCAGCTGGAGGATCTCGCGCTCGCGCTCGCTCAGGGACTGCTCGGCGGCGCTGCCGCCCTCGCTGATCAGCAGCATCGGCGACAGCGACGGGTCCACGAACGCCTTGCCCTGTGCGACAGTCCGGATCGCGCGGATGAGGTCCTCGGGCGGTGAGCCCTTCATCACGTACCCGCGCGCGCCCGCGGCCAGCGCGTCGGACAGCAGGCGCTTGTCGCCGTAGGCGGAGAACATCACGAACTGCACGCTGGGCGCGGTGGCCTGGATCCGCTTGACGGTGGACACCCCGTCGATGCCGGGCAGGCGGACGTCCATCAGCACCACCTGCGGCTGGAGCCGCTCGACCGCGTCGAGGGCCTCCTCACCCGTTTGGACGGTGCCCACCAACTCCAGGTCTTCTATGTCGCCCAGCAGCAGATCCAGGCCCTGCTTGACGACGGTGTGATCGTCCACCACGAGGCATTTCGTAGATGACATGTCCTCCAGACTCCTAGGTTTCGGCGCGCCCGTCAAGCCCGGCCGTCCATTGGGCATATGATCCCCGCCGCAATCGGCTCGGATGGGAAGGGAGACAGATGTTCGGCTCCATCGTCGTGGGAACGGATGGCTCGGAGACGGCCGGCGAGGCCGTGCGGCAGGCCACCGAGCTCGCCAAGGCCGTGGGGGCGAGGATCAACCTCGTCAGCGCGTTCGAGCCGGTCGGCAACCAGCGGCTCCGGGAGGAGCGGCAGGAGGTGCCGGAGGACATGCAGTGGATGGTCAACGAGCGCGAGGACGTGGAGGCCACGCTTCGTGCCGCCGCCGAGCAGGTGCAGGGTGCCGGCGTGGAGGTCGAGACGTTCTCACGCCAGGGTGACCCGGCGGACGCGATCCTCGACGTGGCCGAGGAGCAGACCGCCGACCTGATCATCGTCGGCAACAAGGGCATGACCGGGGCCAAGCGGTTCCTGCTGGGCAGCGTGCCCAACAAGGTCTCCCATCACGCTCCGTGCAGCGTGATGATCATCCGGACGACCTAGCGGCCGCGGCCCGCTGCCGCCGTCGTCAGGGCGCGATCGCCGCGGCGGCGTCCACGAGCCCGTTCCCGTAGCGCTTGTCGTAGCCCGCGGGCCCGAGGTCGCGCGCGGTCTGCTCGATCCGCTTCTGGACCGCCTCCGGCGTGGGGCTGGCGCCGGCGCTCCTCATCGCGATCACCAGCGCCGCCAGCGCGGTCACATGGGGAACCGCCTCCGACGTGCCCTCGAAGCCGATCAGCTGGAAGTCGCGCGGGTTGCGCACGAACGTCTGCTGGTAGATCTCGCGCGGGCGGCGGCTCGGGTCGCAGTGGGTGTCGTCCCACTCCGAGTTGCCGGTGAGCGGCGCGTCGGAGCCGCCGCCGGGGGCGACGACGTCCAGGCCGCTCCCGTAGTTCGAGTACTCGGCCTGGCAGCCGCCGGCCGTGGTCGCGCCGACGGCGATGACTCGCGAGCTGCGAGCCGGATAGGCCACCCGCCCCTCCGTGTCGTTGCCCGACGCTCCCACCATCACCACGCCGCGGTCGTGCGCGAACTTGATCGCCGAGATGACCTCGGGGATGTCCGCCGCGCGGAGCTGCGTGTCGAACTCCACGCTCATGTTGATCACCTTGGCGCCGTGCCTGGCGGCCCAGGTGATGGAGCGCGCGAACGTGGCGCCGTCGCCGTCGCCGCGCTCGTCCAGCACGCGAAGCGGCATGACCTTGACGCCGTAGGCCAGGCCGGTCACCGCCTCCTTGTTGTTGGTCTTCTGCGCGATCGTGCCCGTCACGTGCGTGCCGTGACTGTCCTCGTCGAGCGGGTAGCGGTCGTGGCCCACGAAGTCGTAGCCCTTCACGAAGCGGCTGGCGTAGAGGTCCGGCGCACGCCGGAACCTTCCGCGCCTGGTGTAGGCCACGCCGGAATCGATCACCGCGACGGTCACGCCGCGGCCGCCGTCCACGTCGGCTTCGCGGGTGAGCGCCCACGCCTGGGGGGCATGGACGCCGAACGGGCCGTCGAAGTTCCACTGGAGCTCGCGCCAGTCGCCCAGGTCGCCGCGGCCGGGGTCGTTCGGGTAGAAGGGCGCGGGGAGCGCCGAGCCGGTCAGCTTGTAGTTGGGCACCGCGTACTTCACGCCCGGCTGGTCGCGCAGCTCCGCCACCGTGCGCGCGACCGTCTGTCCGTCCTCGATGCGGACCACGCGGTGGCCGCCGGGCAGCGTGGCGCTCGATCCGGTGCCGGTCGCCTCGAGCGCGGCGACGCGCTCGTCGTGGGTCGAGGAGTGGTCGTAGCGCACCACGACCTCTCCCGGGGTCATCGCGGAAGCGCACGCGGCGGCGGGAGCGGCGAGCGCGGCCAGAAGCGCTGCGGCCGGGAGGAGGAGGCGAATCGACATTGGGCTACGGTGCTCGGAGTGTACGTCGCGCTCAACCCGGCCCCGTCCCGGAAGTTGCCCCCTTGCTCGGCAAACGTACGAGAGGGCGCGGGCTGATGGTCACCTGCGTGACGGGCGCGACCGGGTTCGTGGGCGGCCACGTGGCGCGCCTCCTGGCCGAGCGCGGCGATCGCGTGAGGGTGACCTATCGCGAGCCCGGGCGGCTCGAGCGGCTGGAGGAGCTCGACGTGGAGCCGGTGCGCGCCGACGTGCTGGACCGCGGCGCGCTGCGGCGAGCCGTGCGCGGGTGCGAGGTCGTCTTCCACACGGCGGGGTTCGTCGGGTCGCGGCCTTTGGAACGCGTCTGGGAGATGAACGCGCTGGCGCCGCGGCTGGTGGTGGAGGCCGCGGCGGCGGAGGGGGTGCCGCGGGTGGTGCACACCTCGAGCGTGGCGGCCGTGGGCCGCGCGCCCCACGGCCGGGCGGCGGACGAGTCGACCGTGTTCCGCAGCGGCGAGTTCGGGCTGGCCTACGGCGACGCGAAGCACGAGGGGGAGGCCGAGGCGCTGGCCGCCGGCGCGCGGCTGGGGGTGGAGGTCGTGGTCGTGAACCCGGCGTACGTGCTCGGGGTGCCGGTCGACAGGTCCCAGCCGGGGGAGACGTCCACGCGCGTGGTCGGCAACTTCCTGCTCGGCCGGCTCCCGGCCGTGGTGGACGGCGCCACCAACGTCGTCGACGTCGAGGACGTGGCGGCGGGGCACCTGCTGGCGGCGTCCAAGGGCAAGCCGGGCCACCGCTACATCCTGGGCGGGTACAACCTGACCTGGGTGGACCTGATCGACCGCCTGGCCCTGGACTCCGGCGCGCGGCGCCCGCTGCTGGTGCTGCCGCGCGAGGTCGGCCGGCTGGCGCGGCTCCAGGACGACCTGGGGGTGCCGGGCCCGATCGCGCCGGAGGCGTTCGCCCTGATGGCGCAGAACTGGCGCGCGTCGTCGGCCAAGGCCAAGCGCGAGCTGCGCTACCGCACCCGGCCGCTCGACCGGACGATCCGCGCCACCGTGGACTGGTACCGCGGGCTGATCGCCGACGGCGTGGTGGGTGGACGGTCGGCGTCGCCGCTGTCGGTGGCGTCGGCCGGCATGCGGATGGCGGACCGGCTGGGGGTGGTGGCCGGGCTGCGCGCCGCGGAGGGGTACGTGGGGCGGCGGCTCGTGGCCGGGACGTGAGCCGGCGGGCGCGTCGTGCCGCGGCCGGCCCATGAGCCGCGTCTTCTTCCCGCGCGACGAGTACTTCATGCGCCTGGCCCTGCGGGAGGCCGAGCGCGCCCTCGAGCACGACGACGTGCCGGTGGGCTGCGTGATCGTGGCCCGCGGCGAGGTGGCGGCAGCGGCCCGCAACGAGC
>DASVQK010000008.1:0-2478 GCA_036389105.1 Thermoleophilaceae bacterium | reverse complement strand
CGCGCGGTAGTGCACACGGCCGGCGTGCTCGACGACGCGATGATCGATTCGCTCGAGCCGAAGCACTTCGAGCGCGTGATGCGGCCGAAGGTCGACGCCGCGATGCACCTGCACCAGCTCACCGCGGACATGGACCTGACGGCGTTCGTCCTGTTCTCGTCGTCGATCACCGTGCTCGGCGCGCACGCCCAGGCCAACTACGCGGCGGCCAGCGTGTTCGTGGACGCGCTCGCGCACCACCGCCACGCGCACGGCCTGCCGGCGGTCTCGATCGCGTGGGGCCTGATGGGCCTCCATGCCAGCGGGATGATCAGCGGCCTCACCGAGGCCGAGGTCGCGAAGCGCTGGGAGCAGATCCACGCCCGCATGGCGATGCTGCCGCTCTCCAGCGAGGGCGGAATCGAGCTCCACGACGCCGGCTGCGCGTCCGGCGAGCCGCACGTGGTGGCGGTGAAGTTCGACCTCGCCATGGCCCGCGCGCAGGCACGGACTGGAGTGATGCCGTCCATGCTCCGCGGGCTCGTCTCGCTGCCGGCGAAGCGGGCGGAGTCGGGCGGGTCGCTGGCGCGTCGGCTCGCGGAGGCGCCGGAGGAGGAGCGCGACGCGGTGACGCTCGACCTCGTGCGCTCGCAGGTCGCCGCCGTGCTCGGGCAGTCGACGGGCGAGGCGGTCGAGCCCGACCGCGCGTTCAGTGAGCTCGGATTCGACTCGCTCGCCGCCGTCGAGCTCCGCAACCGGCTGCGCCAGGGGAGCGGGCTTCGCCTGCCGGCGACGCTGGTGTTCGACTACCCGACGCCGCAGGCGGTCGCCGGTTACCTGAGGGAGCTGGTCGGCGAGGAGGAAGCGGGGCCGCGCGTCGACGACCAGATCGACAAGCTCGAGGCCCTCGTTGCCTCGATCACCTCGAACGGCGGCGTGGAGCCCGCGGCCGGCTCGCGCCTCCGCGCCCTCGGTGCACGCCTCCAGGCCTACCTGCGCGACGCCTCGGGGGAGGGGGCGGCGGACGGCGACGGCGCCGCGCACGAGGACCTCGAGTCCGCCTCGGCAGAGGAGATCTTCGAGATCATCGAGGAGGAGTTCGGGTCTTGACCTGCGCCGCGGTCGAGGCGAGGCTGGGGGGGCGGCTGCGGCGTGGCTGACGAGGAACGAGCAGTCAGCTACCTGCGGAAGGTCACGGGTGACCTTCGGCAGGCGCGCCGCCGGATCCTCGAGCTCGAGCAGCGGGTGGACGAGCCGATCGCGATCGTCGGGATGGCGTGCCGCTATCCGGGCGGGGTTCGCTCGCCCGAGGACCTGTGGGAGCTCGTCGACGGCGGCCACGACGCGATCGCGGGTCTTCCGGACGACCGCGGCTGGGACATCGACGGGCTCTACGACCCCGACCCCGACCATCCCGGCACGTCGTACGTGCGCGGCGGCGGGTTCCTCCACGAGGCGGGGGAGTTCGACGCAGGGTTCTTCGGCGTGGGGCCGCGCGAGGCGCTCGGCATGGATCCCCAGCAGCGGCTCCTGCTGGAGTCCGCGTGGGAGGCGTTCGAGGCGGCCGGGATCGACCCCGCGTCGGTACACGGCAGCGACACCGGCGTGTTCACCGGCGTCATGTACTCGGACTACGGGCTGCGGGTGCGTTACCCCCCCGAGCTCGAGGGCTACATCGGCACGTCGGGCGTGGCTCCGAGCGTCGTATCGGGCCGGCTCGCGTACGCGTTCGGGCTCGAGGGGCCCGCGGTCTCGATCGACACCGCCTGCTCGTCGTCGCTCGTGGCGCTGCACATCGCCTGCCGCGCGCTGCGGCAGGGCGAGTGCTCGCTGGCTCTCGCCGGCGGCGTGACGGTCCTGGCCACTCCCACGATCTTCATCAGCTTCAGCCGCCAGCGCGCACTCTCGCCCGACGGTCGCTGCAAGTCGTTCGCCGCGGCGGCGGACGGCGTCGGGTGGGGGGAGGGCGCCGGCCTCCTGCTGCTCGAGCGGCTATCGGACGCCGAGCGCAACGGGCACGAGGTGCTCGCGGTGGTGCGCGGCTCGGCCGTGAACCAGGACGGGGCGTCGAACGGGATCACCGCCCCGAACGGCCCGTCCCAGGAGCGCGTCATCCGCCAGGCGCTCGCGGGCGCCGGTCTGTCGCCGGCCGACGTCGACGCGGTCGAGGCGCACGGCACCGGAACGTCGCTCGGCGACCCGATCGAGGCGCAGGCCCTGCTCGCGACCTACGGCCGTGCCCGCGAGGAGCGGGGGCCGCTGTGGCTCGGCTCGGTCAAGTCGAACGTGGGACACACGCAAGCCGCCGCCGGGGCGGCGGGGCTGATCAAGACGGTGATGGCGCTGCGGCATGAGAAGCTGCCGCCCACGCTCCACGCCGGCGACCCGACGCCGCACGTCGACTGGTCCGCCGGCCGCGTCGAGCTGCTCACCGAGCCACAGCCCTGGAAGCGCCGCGAGGGCCGTCCGCGGCGCGCGGGGGTCTCGTCGTTCGGGGTC
>DASVQK010000007.1:0-13748 GCA_036389105.1 Thermoleophilaceae bacterium | reverse complement strand
ACCCGAGCGCCGGCGTGCCGCTCCGGTCCGTCGGCCACACGACCCGTCCGCGGTCGGGCTCGAGCATCACCATCGCCTTGCGGGCCAGCAGCCGCTGGCGCGTCCTCCGGCCGGTCAGCCATTCGCGCAGCGCCGGCTCGGGATCCCGGCCCGGCGGGACCGGCAGCGAGTCGGCGAACAGGTCAACGTTGCGGCCGCTGAAGTGGGCGAACCGCGACTCGGGCGCGCGGCGGCCGAAGTGGGACGGCCCGAAGTCGCGGTGGCGCCCGGCGCGGAAAAGCGCGGGATCGGGATAGGGCCGCTCGTCCACCGCGGCGAAGAAGACGTACAGGTCGAGGTCCTTGACGCCGTTGCGGCCGTCCAGGAAGTGGAGCGCGCCGCCCTGGCATAGGCAGACGCACAGAAGGCGATCGCGGTAGAGCTGCCAGTTCGGGTTGGTCGCGTGCAGGCGGTCGAGGTCGGCGCGGACGATGGCCAGCAGCCGGTCGACGTCGGCGTCGGTGAAACGGTCGTAGGAGCGGTCGTCCATTCACCCGGTCTTGTAGCCGGTCCGGCCGCGCTGTGGAATGCTGGGCGGCTTGGCCGGCACGCCTCGCACGCTCACCCAGCGCGACCTGAACCGCGCGCTGCTGGCCCGCCAGCTGCTGCTCGAGCGGCGGCGCACGAGCGTGCCGCGCGCCCTGGAGCGGATCGGGGGCATTCAGGCGCAGCACGCGCCGTCGATGTACATCGGCCTGTGGTCGCGGCTCGCGGGGTTCGAGCGCGACGTCCTGACCCGCGCGCTCGAGCGCAGGACGGTGGTGCAGGGCACGATGATGCGCTCAACCATCCACCTGGTCTCGGCGGCCGACTACTGGCCGCTGACAGCGGCCATCCGCCGGCGGCGCCTGGAGGAGTGGGTGAAGTCCAAGCACCGGCCGGACAGGCCCGAGCTGGCGCGGGCCGCGAAGAAGCTCGAGCGCCCGCTGGCGGAGGGACCGCTGCGCGCGGCGGACGCGAAGCAAATCGTGGGCGGCGGGCCGTGGCTGGGCGGCGTGGGCATGCTGGTGGACCTGCTGCGAGTGCCGCCGTCGGGCACGTGGGAGCACCGCCGCGCCGACCTGTACGCCACGGCGGAGAGCTGGCTCGGCCCCCAGCCCCGGTTGAAGCCGGACGACGCCATGGTGCACCTGGTCCGGCGCTACCTGACGGGGTTCGGCCCCTCGTCGCGGGCCGAGATCGCCGACTGGGCCGGCGTGAAGAAGGCCGACGTGGACCCGGCGCTGGATCGAATCCGCCCGCGGCGCTTCGTGGCGGAGGACGGGGAGGAGCTCGTCGACCTGCCGCGCGCGCCGCTGCCCGCCGCCGACACGCCCGCGCCGGTGCGCTTCCTGCCGGTGTGGGACGCCACGCTGCTGGTGCACAAGCGGCGCGCGGGCATCCTGTCCGAGGAGCACCGCCCGGTGGTGTTCAACACCAGGACGCCGCACTCGGTCAACACGTTCCTGGTGGACGGCGTGGTGGCCGGCACCTGGCGCCACGAGCGCGACCGCGTGGAGCTGGAGCCGTTCGGCAAGCTGCCGCGCATGGCCCAGCGCGAGCTGCGCGACGAGGCGGCGCGGCTGGCGGAGCTGCACGCGTGAGCGTGACGCCGGCCGTCGTGGGCTCGCTGGGCAGCTACGCCGCCCTGTTCGCCCTGATGGCCCTCTCGTGGGCGGGCATCCCGGTGGCCGGGCAGCCGGCGCTGGTCGCGGCCGGCGTGCTTGCCAGCCAGCACGAGCTGAGCATCGTGGTGGTGATCGCGGTGGGCATCGCGGCGTCGGCCATCGGCGGCGTGGGCGCGTACCTGATCGGCCTGCACGGCGGCCGCACTGCGATCGCGGCCGACGGGCCGTTCCGCAGGGCGCGCCTGCGGGCGCTCGACCGGGGCGACGAGCTGTTCGACAAGTACGGCCCCGCCGCCGTCTTCTTCGCGCCGATGTGGCTGGCGGGCATCCACCGGATGCACTGGCCGAGCTTCCTGGTCTGGAACGCGCTCGCGTCCGTGGCGTGGACCCTGGTGGCTGCCCTCGGCGGTTACCTGGTGGGTCCCGCGATCGCCGACATCCTCGAGGACACGACGCTCGTGGTGGTGGGCGTCGCGGTCGCGATCCTGGTGGGCGCCGCGCTCTACCGGCGGCGGCGCCGTGCGCGCGGGCGCGAGGCCGGCGAAGCGCGCGCGCGGCCGCCTGCGGCGCCGGACGCCTGACTCACGCCGCGGCCGCGGACAGCCTTACGCCCCTCGCGCGCAGGCCGGCCTCGATCTCGAAGCGCGCGTCCGGGTCGTCCAGCTCGTCGCCCAGGAGCCCGCGCAGGCGCGCCAGCCGGTAGCGGGCCGTCTGCGGGTGCACGTGCATCGCCCGCGCCATCGCCGCGGCGTTGCCCTGGTGCTGCACGTAGGCCAGGGCGGTCTCCTCCAGGCGGCGGCGGGCCTTCGGGGTCAGCGCGTCGAGCGGGCCCAGGCGCCGCGCGGCGATGTGGTCCAGCAGGCGGCCGTTGGCGGCCACCAGCAGCTGCGCCAGGTGGTCCTCGGCGCGCACCGGTTCGCCGGCGTCGAGCGTGCCGGCGATCACGGCGTCGAGCCCCGCTCGCGCCAGCGACCACGAGCCCGCCAGGTCGGTGGGCGCGACGGTCGGCCCCAGCGCGGCGCCGCCCGCGCGCTCGACCGCCCGGGCGATCTCGGCGGGGCGCCCCGGGCCGTCGGGGTCGGGGATCAGGACGCAGCCCGTCCCGTCCACGGACGCCACGAGCGGGTCGGACGACAGCCGGCGCGCGATGCGGCCGCGGTCGTCCTCGCGGCAAGCGAGCGCGGCCACGCGGCGCGGCAGCGGCCAGCCGGCGTCACGGGCGGCGTCGCGGGCGACGGCGTCCGCGATCGGCGGCTCGGACACCAGCAGGGCGGCCAGCTCCGCCCGCACGCGCTGGCGCTCCCCCTCGAGCTCCGACTGGGCCTGCGCGTAGCCCTCCACCGAGTCGGCCGACAGCTCGTCGATGTAGGCGAAGATCGCCTCGGCCAGGGTGCTGAGCGTTTCGGGGTCCACCTCCGCCCGGCGCGCCGCCGCGGCCACGTGCCGCCACGCCACCCGCGCGCCCACGCGGTAGGCCGCCTGGAGCGCGTCGAGGGTGCGGCCCTGGCGCAGCTCGCCGCGGCCCAGCGCCACGTACACCCCGCGCTCGCGGCCCGCACCGGGCTCGCGGATCACGCCCACGAACTGGCGCAGCGCCTCCGTCACACCCGTCCGCACGCCGCGCCCGAACGACCCCTCCAGCGGGCGCGCGTACTCCGGCACCTCGCGGGCGATCGAGGCCAGGATGCCCTCGGTGATCGCCCCGAGCTCCGGCTCGATCGTGTCGGCCACGGACGCGGGCAGCGCGCGCCATGGCTCCGTCCTGGCGAGTTTTGTCATCTAGTTGACAAGAAATGACTCGAAGAAGTGGCCTGAGAGCGTAGTTGATCGGTCCTGGAGACGCTTGACTTCCCGCCATGACCAGAACCGAGAAGACCGCCAACATGGGCGCCGTCGCGCTGCCGTTCCTGGCCACGATCGCCGCCGTCGTTCTGCTCTGGAACCGGCTGGTGCGGCCCGCGGACCTGGCGATCATGGCCGCGATGTACGTCCTCACCGGCGTGGGGGTCACGATCGGCTTCCACCGGCTGCTCACGCACCGGTCGTTCCAGACCTACAAGCCGGTCGAGTACGCGTTCGCCGTGCTCGGGTCGATGGCGGTGCAGGGCCCGGTCATCGCCTGGGTGTCCGACCACCGCAAGCACCACGCCCACACCGATGAGGAGGGCGACCCGCACAGCCCGCACGTCGGCCACGGCGACGGCGTGACGGGTGTGCTGCGCGGCCTCTGGCACGCGCACGTGGGCTGGCTCTGGGCCACTCAGGGGCGCGCCGACTGGCAGCGCTACGGGCGCGAGCTGTACGAGGACCGCGGCATGCGCTTCCTGAGCCGCCACTTCGTGGCCCTCGTGCTGCTCAGCCTGGCGCTGCCGGCGCTGGCCGGCTACGCGATCGGGGGCACCCTGGCGTCCGCGGGCACGGGGCTCCTGTGGGGCGGGCTGGTGCGCATCTTCCTCCTGCACCACGTCACCTGGAGCGTCAACTCGATCTGCCACTTCCTGGGCACGCGCCGGTTCCGGACCGACGACGAGTCCACCAACGTCTTCTGGCTCGCGCTGCCGTCGTTCGGCGAGTCCTGGCACCACAACCACCACGCGTTCCCGCGCTCCGCGGTGCACGGCCTGCGCCGCTGGGAGATCGACCCGTCGGGGCTCGTGATCGCCGCGATGGAGCGGCTCGGGCTGGCGTGGAAGGTGGTGCGCATTGCGCCGGAGCGCCAGGCCCAGCGGTTGGCCTAGGTCGCGCGCTCCGCGCGCGTTCAGCCCGCCCCCGACCCGGGTACCGGATCCCTGTACCCCTGACGCAAGGAGGCAGAGATGACTACCGGTGCGATCATCGCCATCGTGGTCGGAGTTCTCGTGTTGATCGCCCTCGTGGCGGTCGTGGCCAGGATTCAGCGCCAGAAGCGGCTCGAGGGCCTCAGGGAAGAGGCCGGCGACCTCCGCCGGGAGGCTCGGACCCGTTCGCTGCGAGCCGACCGCCAGCGCGCCGCGGCCGACCAGCAGGCGGCGCGCGCGAGGCAGGCGGAGGCCGAGGCCGAGGAGAAGGCCGCGATCGCCCGCCGCGAGAGCGCTGCCGCGCAGGAGCGCGCGCAGCTGGCCGACCGCGAGCGGCACTTCGCACGCGAGCATCACGAGAAGGCGCGCGAGCTCGACCCCGACATGACCGAGGACGGTGACCGCCCGGCTACCGTCGCGGTCCGCCAGAACGGCGACGCGGAGCCCGCTCGCGAGCGCTCGCGCTCGTAGCCCAGGTCGCGGGGCGCGGATTTCAAGGATGGCGCCGGCACCGAGCCTCGCCGGCGCCATCGCCGCGCCGCCGCCGTGAGTCCGAACCCGGAGCCGACCTTCTTCCCCACGCCGGAGGACTTCCGCGCCTGGCTCGAGGAGCACCACGCGGACCGGGACGAGCTGATCGTGGGCTTCTGGAAGAAGGGCTCGGGGCGGCCGAGCATCACGTGGCCGGAGTCGGTCAGGCAGGCGCTGTGCTTCGGCTGGATCGACGGCGTGCGCCGCGGCCTGGACGAGGACAGCTACACGATCCGCTTCACGCCGCGGCGGCCGCGCTCGATCTGGAGCGCCGTCAACGTGAAGCTGGCGCAGGAGCTGATCGAGGAGGGGCTGATGCGGCCGGCGGGGCTGGCGGCGTTCGAGGCGCGGACCGCGGATCGGACGGCCGTCTACTCGTTCGAACAGCGCTCGGCGGCCAAGCTCGACCGCGAGGCCGAGCGTGAGTTCCGCGAGAACGCGGACGCGTGGGAGTTCTTCCAGGCCCAGCCGCCCGGGTACCGGCGCACCGCGGTCTGGTGGGTGGTCAGCGCGAAGCGCGAGCAGACGCGGGCGCGCCGGTTGGCGCAGCTGATCGCCGACTCCGCGGCCGGTCGCCGGCTGGCGCACCTGTCGCGGCGGGGGCGAGAGCCCGGAGCCTGACCCGGCGGTTGCGTCGGCAGCCGTTGGGTATTGACTCAACGTAACGCCGGGTACCCGGGAGGCGAGATGGCGGTTTGGCTGCGACGTTTGGTGTTGCTCGCCCTCACGGGTCTGGCCGCGCTGCCGGGCGCGGGCGCCGCGGGCACGCCCGCGCGAGAGGTCGACTATCGCGGGGTCCGCTTCGCGGCCCCGGCGGACTGGCCGGTGTACCGCTTGAACCGGGACTCCACTCGCTGCACGAGGTTCGACAGGTCGGCCGTCTACCTCGGTCACGCCTCGCCGCGCGCGGACTGCCCCGCGCACGCGGTCGGACACATGCCGTCCCTCCAGGTCGAGCCGCTCGACTCCGCGGCCGTTCGCCCGCTCGAGCTCGCGCGGCGGACGACGACGCTCGACGGGCAGCGCGTCAGGCTCGCGCCGCGCGGCCAGGCCACCGGGACCGTCACCGCCGCGCTGCCCGAGCTGGGCGTCCTCGTGACCGTCCACTACGGCGCCGACCGGGGAGCGGCCGACAGGATCCTGCGCAGCTTCCGGTCGCGGGGCGCGCGGCCAAGCCGCCCATGGACGGCCGCGCTGAGCGCCGCGACGCGCTCGCGACGCGCCGGCGCCGCCTCCACGCCGGGGCGCTCCCGCCTGGCCGTCGGCCAGGGCGACGGCTTCGACACCTGCGCCGCACCCGCCGCCGAGACGATGGCCACCTGGAAGCAGTCGTCGCCCTATCAGGCCGTCGGCGTCTACATCGGCGGCGTCAACCGGGCGTGCGCGCAGGCGAACCTGTCCGCCGCCTGGGTGCAGACGGTCGAGAACCAGGGCTGGGGGATCATTCCCACGTACGTGGGACGGCAGGCGCCGTGCAGCGGCATCGGCCAGACGATCGACCCCGCGACGGCAGCGGCGCAGGGAAAGCAGGAAGCCGACGACGCCGCGGCGCAGGCCGCCGGCCTGGGCTTCGGCGACCGCGACCCGATCTACTTCGACATGGAGGGCTTCCCGACGAGCGACGCCTCGTGCGTGAACGCCGTCAAGGCATTCCTCGAAGCCTGGACCAAGGAGCTGCACGCCAAGGGCTGGACGTCCGGCGTGTACGGCAGCGCGGGCTCGACCGGGAAGGTGCTCACCGACGCCAACGGCACGGGCTACACCGAGCCCGACGACATCTGGTACGCCAACTGGGACGGTCGCGACACCACGAGCGGCGATCCCTACGTGCGGGACGGGGCCTGGTCCAACCACCAGCGGATTCATCAGTACCGCGGCGGGCACGACGAGACCTGGGGCGGCGCGACGATCAACATGGACAGCGATGCCGTCGACGGGGCCGTGGCACGGGCGGTCCCGCCGTACGCGTACTCGGTCCAGGGGATGCAGGCGTTCTCGGGGCCCCGGCTGAGGAAGCCGGTGGACCTGGGAGCCGCTCGGGTCGGACAGGACGCGTGGGTGAAGCTGACCGTGGTGAACGCCGGCACCCAGACCTGGCAGCGCGGCGGCGACCATCCGATTCGCCTGGGCACCTGGGCGCCCCAGGACCGCAGGAGCGGTTTCGCGACGCGAGACTGGATCGCGCAGGATCGCGCTGCCTCCCTCATCGAGGGCTCGGTGGCGCCCGGCGGCGTCGGCACGTTCGTGGCGCACATCCGCGTGCCGGCGGGCACGACCCTCGCGGACGAGCACTTCAACCTCGTGGCGGAGGGCGTCACCTGGCTGCCCGACCAGGGTGTGAACGTTCACGTCCAGGTGCTCCCGTACGCGTACTCGCTCAGGGGGGTGAGGGCGTTCTCCGACAGGCGCCTCAGGCACCGCGTCCGGCTCAGCCGGCTGCACCGCCGGCAGAGGGTCTGGGTGCGGGTCAAGGCGTTCAACGCCGGCACGCAGCCCTGGGAGCCGGGCGGGGCCAACCCGGTGCGCGTCGGCACGTGGAAGCCACAGGACCGCAGGAGCCGCTTCGCGACGAAGGGCTGGGTGGCGCCCAACCGGCCGGTGACCGTGTCGTCGAGCACGGCGCCGGGAGCAATCGGGACGTTCGTGCTCCGTCTGCGCGCTCCCAAGCGCACCGGCAGGTACCGCGAGCACTTCAACCTCGTGGCCGAGGGGCTCCGGTGGATGCCCTACCGCGGGCTCGTGGTCAACACGCGCGTGCGACGGCGCTAGGCGGCCGGCGTCGAACCGCTTGCCGGCGCTCGTAGGATCGAGTCATGGCCGCCTGCACGCACCTCGACCAGGTTCGAGTGGTCGAGCCGCCGGCCGAGCTTGCGGGGTGCGAGGACTGCCTGGCCATCGGCGGGACGTGGGTGCACCTGCGCATGTGCATGACCTGCGGGCACGTGGGGTGCTGCGACAGCTCGCCCAACCGGCACGCGACCGCGCACCACGCGGACACGGGCCACCCGATCGTCCGCTCCGCGCAGCCCGGCGAGGAGTGGAGCTGGTGCTACGAGGACCAGCTCATGTTCGTCGTGCGGCCCGGATGAGCCCGGTTCGTCCCACGGTCCACGTGGTGGGCCGCAGGCTCGAGCCGGCCCACTACGAGCTGCGCGACTTCCTGACGCGCAGCGCCCAGCCGCACGAGTGGTACGAGGCCGGCACGCCGGAGGCCGATGAGCTGCTCGAGCGTGCGGGCGCACGCGACGCCGAGCTGCCGGTGGTGATCGACGGCGACTCGGTGCTCACCGGCGTGACGGTCGCCAGCCTGCGCGAGGAGTGGACGAGCGGCTCCGGCGTGCTGAAGAGCGAGTACGACCTGGCGATCGTGGGCGCCGGCCCCGCCGGGCTGGCCGCCGCGGTGTACGCGGCCTCGGACGGGCTCTCGACGGTCGTCCTCGAGAGCGACCTGCCGGGCGGCCAGGCGTCGCACACGTCGATGATCGAGAACTTCTTCGGCTTCCCCGACGGGATCGGCGGCGCCGAGCTGGCCCGCCGCGCCGGCAGGCAGGCCGAGCGCTTCGGGGCCGAGCTGGCGATCGGCAACGGCGTGGCGGGCGGGGCGCCGTCGACCGACGGGGCGGTGCGGTTACGGCTGGAGAGCGGCGACGAGATAGCGGCCACGGTGGTGTTGACGGCCGCCGGCATGGTCTGGCGGCGGCTGGAGGTCGAGGGCGTCGAGGAGCTGCTGGGCCGCGGCGTCTACTACGGCGCCGGACGCAGCGAGGCCGCGCAGTGCGGGGGCGACGACGTGGCGGTGGTCGGCGCCGGCAACTCGGCCGGGCAGGCGGTGCTGCACCTGGCCAACTCCGGCGCCCGCGTCACGATGGTGGTGCGCGGCGACCGGCTGGCCAAGTCGATGTCGGCCTACTTGGTCGAGCGGATCGAGAAGCACCCGCTGATCGACGTGCGGCTGCGCACGCAGGTCACCGAGCTGCACGCCGACGGCGGCGACCTGAGCGCGGTCACGCTGACCGGCGGCGTGGGTGGATCGCAGACGCGGCCGGCGATCGCGCTCTTCCTCTGCATCGGCGGCCAGCCGCGCACCGGCTGGGCCGAGGAAGCCGGCGTGCGCACCGACGCCGCCGGCTACGTCCTCACCGGCCCGGACCTCCTGATCGAGGGGCGCCGCCCCGACGACTGGCCGCTCGACCGCGATCCGCTGGCGCTCGAGACGAGCCTTCCCGGCCTCTTCGCGGCCGGGGACCTGCGCCACGGGTCGACGAAGCGGGTGGCGGGCGCGGTGGGGGAGGGAGCGATGGCCGTGGCGCTTGCGCACCGGCGGCTGGAGGAACTGGCCGCTACTTGACCTTCAGCAGGTCGACGTCGAACACCAGCGCCTCGTTCGGGCCGATCGACGGCGGGCTGCCCTGGGCGCCGTAGGCGAGCTCGGACGGGATCTGGAGCTGGCGGCGGCCGCCCACGCGCATGCCGACCACACCCTCGTCCCAGCCCGGGATCACCATTCCCTGGCCGAGCTTGAACTTGAACGGCTCGCCCTTGCCCCAGGAGGCGTCGAACTCCTCGCCGGTCGACCATGCGACGCCGACGTACTGCACGGTCACCGACTGACCCTTCCTGGCCACCGGCCCGTCGCCCTTCACGATGTCGACCTTCTTCAGCTCGGTGGGCGGGTCGCCCGTGGGCTTGGGGATCTTCGGCTTCTGCTCGAGGTTCTTCTCGTTGGCGCCGTGCGCCACCCGGCCCGGCTTGGAGGGCTCCGTCTTGGTCGGCGTGGTGATGGTGGCGGTGCTCGCGGAGGAGCTCGGCTCGCCGCTCGGGATGTCGGCGGTCTTGGTCTTGCTGTCGCCGCAGGCGGCGAGGGATAGTGCCATGGCGGCTGTCGCCAGGAGCGCGGTGGCCGTTCTCGTTCTCACGGCCGCCGACTCTACAAAGCCGGCGGCCGCGCGATAGATTCGGGCGCATGAGCTCTCCCGGATCCCTGAACATAAGCGGCACCGACTTCGTGACCGTCTTCGTGACCGACTTCGACGCGGCGACGGAGTTCTACGGCACCACGCTGGGGCTGCCGTGCTCCGCCAAGTACGGTCAGATCGAAGGCGCCGAGTTCGAGACCGGCACCCTCACCCTCCAGGTGATCACTTCCGACATGGTGCCCTTCGACGTCACGCCCAGCAAGCACCCGATCGCGCTGCACGTCGACGACGTCGACGCCGGCCGCGCGGAGCTCGAGTCGCGCGGGGTCTCGTTCCAGGCGGACACGATGGACAGCGGCGTGTGCAAGATGGCGTTCTTCGAGGACCCGGAGGGCAACGCGTTGATGCTGCACCATCGGTACGCGCCGAAGGGCTGAGGGGCGCGGTTCGCGCCGTGGCGGCCTGACGCACGCGCGTCAGGGCAGGATCAGGTGGCTGTCGCCGAACTCGTGCCAGAGGTAGTCGCGCGCGAGGGCCTCGGCGTAGCTCCGCTCCAGTAGGTCGGAGCCGGCGGCTTCGCTCAGGAGCGCTGGACCAACCTCGTGATCGGCCCCGACCTTCCTCTCCGGGCTACGGGCAGGCCTGCGGACCCGAAAATGGGATCGCGGTTCGGTCGCAACGCGGCGCGACGACTCGCACCGGTCCAGCACTGATGAGGGTCATTCACGAAAAGACGTAATCGGCGATGTGCTGTAGCGCATCGCTCCACCATCCAAAAGCGCTATTGACAAATCTACTCGACGCGCTTACGTTCGCTCCAGGGCAGGATGCTCGCTTACACGCAAGGACGTAGGACTCGCGAGCGGCGCCCGCGCGCCGGGGGGCGGAGGCTTGATGATCGGCGCAGCGCATGCTCGGAGACGTCTCATGGCGCGCGGCCGTCGGTTGTGTTTGATCGCGGCCGTTTGCGCAACGCTTGCGGGGTGGGGCGCTACTTCAGCTTTGGCGGCTACCGGCGAGGTAGCCGTGACGATTTCCGGCCCACGCGGAGTACCAGCCAATGTGGTTTTGCGCGGTGGCTCAAATGGCGTCGCGGCGAAGCCAGCCAAGGGCAAGCAGGTCAAGGTCACGCTGAAGCTCGCTACCGGCCGTTACTCGGCGAGCGCGCGGCCCGTGTCGTTCAAGGGCCGCCTCTACCTCGGGTCGCCCGCCAAGCGGACGGTCCGGGTCGTCAAGGGCAAGATCGCCCGCCTTCGCGTGCGCTATCGGAGCGTGCCCTCGGCGAGCAGGCTGCGCCCGACGAAGATCGAGGCCACGCGCTTGTCCCTCGCCTGGGACGCGCCCAGAGGTGCATCCTTCGCGTTGCGCCGTGCGTCCGGGCCGGATGCGCCGGCGGGCCGCAGGATGGGCACGGCCGTCCGCACGAAGAAGCGGTCTGCGGTCGACGCAAACCTCGCTGCCGGGCAGCAGTACAGCTATGCGCTCTTCACCCGGGTGGGCAAGCGCTGGACGGGCCCGATCACGCTTTCCGCAGGCACCGCGCCGCCTCCGGGCGGCACGGCCGCCGCGTTCATTAGTTCGCCGGGCACGGTGCTCGCCGAGTCGGGTGACGTCGCCGCGGTGCACCCGACGGGGGCCGGCGTCGCGCTCCGCCTCAGGGGTTCTGGCGGGCCGCCCGTCATCGGCACTGTGATCGTGCTGCCGCCATCGACGGGTCTGCCCGGCGGTTTCCTCGGCCGCGTGACAGCTATCGGCGCCGATGGCACATCCATCCTTGAGCCGGCTGGGCTCACCGCCGCCTTCGACTTCTACAGCCTGGACATCCCTGAGTTCAATGACGCGCCCAGCCAGCTTGAGCCTAAGCACTCAGGACCCGTCTTCGGCAAGCGCGCCACTCGGAGCGCCGCGCTCAAGAGCTGTCTCGGGGGCAGCGCCTCCCAGGCGATCACCCTCAAGCCGTCGGTCGGGCTCGGCGGGCACTTCAAAGCCAAGATCGATAAGTTCTCGATCTTCGGCAAGGAGATTCCGAAGGGTGCGTCGCTGGACATGAAGTTCACCGCCACAGCGACAGCGGCTGCTGACGTGAAGGTCAGCGCCTCTTTGAAGTGCGAAGCGCCTTTCGAGCCGGTCATGAAGATGCTCACTACGTCGCCGGTGCCTATCTCGTTCTACTTCAGCCCGATCGCGGAGGCCACGGTCAACGGATCAGCCGAGGTTACGAACGTCGGCGTGACCGCGACCGCGGGATTCCAGTTCTCCGGCTCGTTCGGCGTTACGAGTGGCGTCAACATCGGCGGCGGCCCGATCTTTACCGCGGGTGCGCTCAATGCTCAGGGCACGATTGAGGGATCGGTCGGCGCGGCCCTGGGCGGCGAGGTCATCATCGGGCCCGGAGCTGGCACGTCGGGCGCGGGCGTGATCGCGGGCGTCGGCGGGAAGCTCACGCCGGTGGACGCCTCGATCGGTCCGGTCTTCCCTGTCGGGGACAACCGCCACGGCGCTTGCCTTAGGACCGAGGCGGCGTTCAAGCGCGAGCTCAATCTCACCGCGAAGGCTTGGGTCGGCTCGTGGGACGTCAGCCGCTCGGTCACCTTCGACTTTCTCAAGGGCAGCACGCAGTACGGGGGCTCGCCGTGGCATTGGCCGAGCAACTGCACGCAGCTCCCCGCCGACGAGCCGCAGGACCCCGGCGACACCGCGGTGGGCGACGGTGTGACGGTCGTGGAAGACTCGACTACCGGATCGCCGGAGCAGGCCGGTCACGTCGATGGGTTCGTCCCCGGGGGCAAGTCATGGGTGCTGAGCACGGGCAGGATCGACGACGCCGTGGGGGAACCTGGGGAGTTCGCGAGCACCGGCATGGGCATGCCGGGGGACGACGACCTCTCCGCGCTGTCGGGAACGACCACCTACGACGCGGCGGGATACGAGGTAAGGCTGATCCCGGATGGCGACGAGCTGCACGTGAAGTACGTGTTCGGGAGCGAGGAGTACCCGGAGTACGTCGGCAGTCAGTACAACGACGTCATGCGGGTGCTGGTCGACGGCAAGAACTGCGCACTCGTCCCGGGCAGCTCCAGCCCAGTGGCGGTCAACACGATCAACGCGTCCACGAACTCCGACTACTACGTGGACAACAGCGAAGGTGCGGCAGGCTACTCCACGTCGATGGACGGTCTCACGGTGCCGCTGACGTGCAACGCGAAGGTCACACCGGGGCAGGAGGTCACCGTGAAGATCGCCATCGCTGACAGCTCGGATTCGATATACGACAGCGCGGTCGCACTCCTCGACAAGGGGATCTGGGCGGACTGAGCCGGGAGACCCGGCAGGCATCCGGTCAAGGGCTACGAGAAGTTGGCGTGGCCAAGAAGTAGAGAGTGCGACGCTCAGTCGGCGACGCTGGTGTGCGCCGAGGGACCTACGGTGCGATTGCGAAGAACTGGAGCCGCGTGCGTCGGCGCATGCCGGCGAGCTTCGCTCTGGAAGCGGCGGCGAGCCAGAACGGCGCCGGTCTGCGGAACCGAGGGGGAGGCTGTCGCGCTGTGAACGCCAGTTCGGGGGCCGTGGCCCAGATCTCGTTCGCCTAGCCAAGCCCCCTGTGCCCATGTTGCTTCCCATCCCCGTGCGAGGGGAAGTTGACTTCCGCCCTTAGTCCGCCGAGGTCCGAGGAGTCGAGCTGCAACGTGCCCTGGTGGAGGGCTACCTGCTGCGCGACAATTGCCAAACCCAAGCCGCTGCCGGGTGCTGATGCGTGCTCGCCGCGGGTGAATGGCTCCAAGAGTCGATCACGGTGCGCCGGCGAGATGCCGAGGCCATCGTCGTCCACGCGCACGACCAGCGCCCCGTCGTCGCGTTCAAGCGCCACGTGCACACGC
>DASVQK010000006.1:0-13766 GCA_036389105.1 Thermoleophilaceae bacterium | reverse complement strand
AGGGCTCGGCCCGCCGCAGCTCGCCGGCCTCGGCCGTGCGCGCCCGCGCCGCCTTACGCTCGGGGCGCAGGACGGTGAGCGCCAGGGCGATCGCGACCAGCACGAGCCCCGTGCCGGTCAGGTACGCCAGGTGGTAGCCGCCGTTCAGCGCGTCGGCCAGGGAGTGCCCGGCGTCGCGCAGGCTCCCGCTTCGGGTGGTCGAGAGCGTGGCCAGCACCGCCAGGCCCAGCGCGCCCCCGACCTGGAGCGAGGTGTTGACCAGGCCGGACGCCAGCCCGGCGTCGCTGTCGGTGGCGCCGGACATCGACAGCGTCATGAGCGCCGGGAACGAGATCCCCGCGCCGAAGCCCAGCAGCACCATGACCGGCAGCACATCGGTTGCGTAGGTCCCATCCACCGGCGCGCGCGTGAACAGCAGGAGCCCCGCGGTCGTGAGCAGCAGGCCGGGGATCAGCGAGCTACGGGCGCCGAAGCGCGTGATCAGGCGCTCGGAGTAGCGGATCGAGAGCGTGCCCATGACGATCGTGGTGGGCAGGAACGCCAGACCGGTCTCGAGCGCGTCGTAGTGCAGCACCCGCTGGAGGTAGAGGGCCCCCATGAAGAACATGCCGAACATCCCCGCTACCACCAGCGCCTGGATCGCATTGGCCCCCGACACGGCGCGCGAGCGGAAGATCCGCAGCGGGATCAGCGGGTTGCGCGCGGTCGCCTCGCGGGCGATGAACCCCGCCAGCAGTGCCAGCGCCGCCGCGCCCAGGCCCAGCGTGCGGCCCGAGCCCCAGCCGTAGTCGGCCGCCGGCTCCACGATGGTGTACACGAGCAGCATCAGCGTGGCGGTGATCAGCACCGCGCCAAGCACGTCCGCGCCGCCGCCGAAGCCGATGCCCTCGTCCTTCTCGAGCAGACGCACGGCCAGCACGGCCGTGACCACGCCGATGGGGACGTTGACGAAGAAGATCCAGTGCCAGTTGATCGCCTGGGTCAGCACGCCGCCGGCCAAGAGGCCGATCGAGGCGCCGGCGGACGCCACGAAGCTGTAGACGCCGATCGCCTTCGCCTGCTCCCGCGGCTCCGGGAACATCGTCACGATCATGCCCAGGATCACGGCGGAGGCCATCGCCCCGCCCACGCCCTGCACGAAGCGGGCGCCGACCAGCATCTCCTGGGTCTGCGCGACCCCGCACAGGAGCGAGCCGCCCGTGAAGACCGCGAGGCCGGCCAGGAAGACGCCCCGGCGGGAGATCAGGTCCCCCAGCCGGCCGGCCAGGAGCAGCAGGCCGCCGAACGCGATCAGGTAGGCGTTGACGACCCACGCCAGGCTCGACTGCGAGAAGCCGAGATCGCTCTGGATCGACGGCAGCGCCACGTTCACCACCGTGGCGTCGAGCACGATCATGAGCATTCCGATGCAGAGCACGACCAGCGCCACCCAGCGCGAGCGATCCGTCTCCGCTTGTGTCGTCTGCCTCGTGTTCATCGTTGTCTCTCCTGGTCGTCGGGTTCGAAGATCGCGTCTTTCGAGTAGAGACAGGGGACGGCCCCGGAACTCATCGCTTCGGCTGCCAGAGGGCGATCTCGCCGCCCTCCTGGGTGGCTACGACGGTGCGCCAGCCCGCGGGGCCCTCGCGGGTCTCGAGCAGGACGGAGGCGCCCAGCCGGCGCGCCCGGTCCGTGGCTTCGACGATATCGGCCACCTGGACGTAAGGCAGCCACAGCGATCGCTCGGTCCGGCACTCGACGATGCCGCCGCCCAGCCCACGGCCCAGCTCGAGCGCCAGGTAGGAGCCGCAGCCGGCGTCGACCGTCTCCGGGCGCCAGCCGCAGAGGGCGTCGTAGAAGGCGCTGGCGCGCCGGCTGTCGCCGCTGTGCAGCTCCAGGTGGACCACGGGTGTCGAGCGGGGTGGCGTCATGCCTCTCCCCCTTTGACCGCGGCCGGCGCTGGAACTCATCGCGACGATGAGTTGGGCGACACCGGCGTGTCTAACCTGTCGGCGAATGGCCACCCCCTCCACAGGCGCGACGACCCAGGAGCCCGGGCTGCTCCAGGCGGCCCGCAACGGCGACGAGATCGCCTACGGGCGTCTGATCGAGCCCTATCGGGGCGAGCTGCACGCGCACTGCTACCGGATGCTCGGGTCGGTGCACGACGCCGAGGACGCGCTCCAGGAGGCCTCGCTGCGCGCGTGGCGCGGGCTCGCCCGGTTCGAGGGCCGCAGCTCGCTGCGCTCCTGGCTCTACACGATCGCGACCAACACCTGCCTCAACCTGATCGCGCGGCGGCCCAAGCGCGTGCTCCCGATCGACTACGCCCCCGCCGCCGACCCGCACGGCGGCCCGGGCGAGCCTGTCGTGGAGTCGGTGTGGGTCGAGCCGTACCCGGACGAGACCCTGGCGCTCGAGGACGGGTTCGCCGCCCCGGAGGCGCGCTACGAGCAGCGCGAGGGGGTCGAGCTGGCCTTCATCGCCGCGCTCCAGCTGCTGCCGGCGAACCAGCGCGCCGTGCTGATCCTGCGCGA
Organism: Thermoleophilaceae bacterium; assembly: GCA_036389105.1. Lineage (GTDB taxonomy): Bacteria > Actinomycetota > Thermoleophilia > Solirubrobacterales > Thermoleophilaceae > AC-37. The sequence continues at coordinate 11,250 of DASVQK010000006.1, read as the reverse complement.
GGTGCTCGGGTTCTCGGCCCGCGAGGTGGCGGAGTCGCTCGACACGACGGTCGCCTCGGTGAACAGTGCCCTCCAGCGCGCCCGCAAGACGGTGGAGGAGCGGCTGCCCGAGCAGAGCCAGCAGGCCACGCTGCGCACACTCGGCGACGACGGCCTGCGCGAGATCGAGGACCGCTACGTGGACGCCTGGGAGCGCTGCGACGTCGAGACCGTGGTGGACATGCTGGCCGAGGACGCCACGTTCGCGATGCCGCCGCTGGCCAGCTGGTTCGGCGGCCGCGAGGCGATCCGCATCTTCCTAGCCGGGTGGCCGCTGTCGGGCGACTGGCGCTGGCGCCCGCTGGCGACTCGCGCGAACGGCCAGCCGGCGCTGGCGTTCTACGCCTGGGACCCGGACGAGGGCTGCCACATGCCGTTCGCGCTCAACGTGCTGACGCTGCGCGGCGACAAGATCAGCGACGTGACCGCGTTCGTGGCGCGCGCCACCGACATCCCCGCGGGCGAGTCCTACGCCCGCTGGGTGGACGAGCCCACCGATCCGAGCAGGCTCTACGCCACGTTCGAGCGCTTCGGCCTGCCCGCGCGGCTGGACTGAGGCGAGCTCCGGCCCGCCGGCGGGCTACCCGCCGGCGCGCCCGTCGCGACCGGACGAGCGCTTGACGCGGTACATGTCGTCGTCCGCGCGGCGGACGAGCGTCTCGCCGTCGGGCGCGTCGTACGGATAGACGCCGACGCCCACGCTCGCAGAGATCGCCAGCACGCGCTCGCGCAGCGCGAAGGGCCGCTTGAAGACCGACTCGATCCGCCGCCGCAGCCGGTCGACGTTGACCTCATGCCGGTGGGAAGCGACCCGGCTGAGCAGCAGGAACTCGTCGCCGCCCTGGCGGACGAGCAGGTCGTCCGCGCGCACGACCTCGCGCAGGCGCGCGGCGATCTGGCGCAGCAGCTCGTCCCCGGTCGAGTGACCGAACTCGTCGTTGATCCCCTTGAAGCCGTCGACGTCGAGGAAGTAGAGCGCCACCGCGGTGCCGGCGGCGTCGGCCTCCTCCAGGGTCCCGGCCAGGCGCTGGCCGAACGCGGCGCGGTTGGCGAGTCCCGTGAGCTGGTCGTGGTACGCGAGGTAGGCCACGTGGGCCTCCGCGCTGCGGCGCCCAGTCACGTCCTCGCTCGACACCAGCAGCCCCGTGGGCTGGCCGTCCTCGTCGTGCAGGACGGTCGTGTTCCAGGTGACGATTCGCTCCTCGCCGTCGTTCAGCGACAGGACCGACTCCGTGGCGCCCGCGCCCCCGGGCGCCTCGGCGCCGCCCCGCGCGAGGCTCCGGTGGAACTCCGCGCGCCGCTTCGGCAGCTCGTGAGCCGGCGCCGTCAGCGCGAACCAGTCCTCACCGAGAAGGTCGGCCTCCGGGCTCCCGAGCAGCTCCGCGCCACGCTGGTTGATCAGGCTTATCCGGCCCTCGGTGTCCAGGACCAGGAACATCGATCCTGCCACCGCCAGGTAACGGGCGTTGCGGTCGCGCTCGACGCGCAGCTCGTTCTCGATCGCGTTGATCCGGTCCACGAGCTCGTAGAAGACGGGCAGCGCCACCAGGGCGACCGCCAGCGCGGCGAGGCCGCCCTGCTGGTGGACCCAGACCACGCCCGCGGCCATGACCATGCCGGTGGCGACGATCCTGGCCAGGCCGAGGTACTGCCGCAGCAGCCCCCGCGGCGGCCGCACGCCGGTCTCGATGCGCGTCAGGCCGACGTGAAGCAGGTAGAGGGCCGTCTCGGCGCAGCAGCCGGCGACGATCAGGCCGACCAGGTGGAGCGGCTCGCCTCGATGCGTCCCGAGCACCGCGTCGAGCCCCACGAGCCCTGCCGCCGTGACGAGCGGGATGGTCAGGTCGCCCAGGAGGTTGGAGGCGACGATGCCCGCGCTGCGGCGCCGGCGCAGGTTGAGTACGAGGCCCGCGAAGGCGAGCCCGAGTCCGGCCGGCACGGGGCCCACCAGCTCGACCGCGGCGAAGAACGGGATGATGTTGCCCGACACCGCGATCTTGTTCATGCGCAGCTCGCTCTCGCGGAGCGTCGAGTAGACGATCGCCAGCACGAGCACCAGCGCCAGCGCCGGCCGGCGCCACGGCTCGCCGCTCCACAGGAGGGCGTAGACCGCAACGACCGCGGCGATCGACGGGCACACGATGCCGAGCAGCAGGCCGAGGTGCGCGCGCGGCGCGGTCCGGCCCGCGCGATCGGCGAAATCGTCCTGCGGCGCGACGGGCGCGTGCGCGTCCGAACCGCCGCGCGGTGAGTCCTCCTCGGCGTGCTCCGCCGGGCGCAGGTCGTGAGTCAGCATCGTCTTGAATCGCTTGAGTTCGCCAGACGTATGGGCGCTCAAAGCCTTATCGGCGCGCCATCCGCCGGGCCGATACCTCAAACTGGTCAATTTCACCCATCCGGGGGTAAAGACAGGTGGCGCGCAGTCGGGCGGGGCGTGCCAACCTGTCACGCCCAGGCAGTCGAGCGGGGGGTTCCGGCTCTGCCACAGCGATACGGACCGATCACCGCCGCCGCGTCCGCCGCGGCCATCGCGGCGTTCGCGGTCGGCCCCGGCGCGGCGGCGGACGCGGCCGCGCCACGGCAGACCGTGAGCTACGCGTTCACCTCGAGCACGCCCGGAGCGGTAACCGGAAACGTGCTGAGCGTCGAGTTCCGGAACCCCGCCGACGCGAGCCTCAAGCCGTATGCCGCGGCGAGGATGGTCGTGCACATCCCAAGGGGAACGGTCACCGACACGACCGTTCCGCCCCAGTGCCACGCGACGGACGCCGAGATCTACGTCGCCGGCCCCGCCGCCTGCCCGCCGGAGACCAGGATCGGCAGCGGATTCGCGGTAAGCGACGGCGGGGGCAGCGAGTCGTCTCGTTACAGCCAGACGACGATCACGCACTTCAACAACCAGGACGAGATCGTCGGGATAGGTGTGGTCGACGACATTCCGGCGATCAAGACGATCGACAGGACGGAGATCGAGGGCGGGACGTCGACGAGCGACTTCCCGCTGTTTCCGGGCGTGCCGCCGCCGGAGCCGTACACGCCGGTCAAGCGACTGTTCATCTACTTCCCGCCCTACACGCGCGGTGGGCGGGCCTACACGCGGACGCCTCCGACCTGTCCGCGTGCCGGCTACTGGACGTTCACGGTCGACTTCACGTATCGCGACGGCGTGACGGAGTCGACCGAGTCACGCTCGCCGTGCCTGAGGCGGCCCAGCGGACAGTCGAATCACCCGCACCGGAAGCGTGCGAAGAAGCGCCACAGGCGTCACCGGCGGCACCGGTGAGCGCCCCTGAGCCGGCCGGATCGGGCCGGCCGGGGCGACGCACCGAACCGCCGCACCTCGGTGCGTCAGCCGAGGGGGCGCGGCAGGCCGCGGTAACGCGGCAGACGGAACCCCCGGCCGTCCCCGTCCACGCACGAGAGCGCGCTCACGGAGCTCGTGCAGGTGAACGGTGCGAGCTTCGCGCGTGCCCCGAAGTCGAGCGTGGCGCCTCCGCCGGGGGCCCTGCCGCGGTTGAGGTCGTCGTCCGGAACGCGCGAATAGCCGGCTCCCTCCCGGAGCTCCAGCGTGTAGCCGTCATTCGGCGTCCAGCAGTAGAGGACGGCGTTCACGCCGCCCTTCAACCGGCAGTAGGCGGCCGAGAACTCCTCGTCCGGATCGCGCGGCGTCCGGAATGAGGTGAGGGCCGTCGTGGCGCTCTCGGTCGGATCCGGCGCGTTGGGCGCGATGTCCAGACGCTTGATCAGAAGGTCGTCGCGCTTCCCCGGGACGAGGTGGTAGGCGATCCTGCCCGTCACCGTCCCCTGGTCGGACGCGATCGTGTAGCGGGCGCGCACGGTCGCGGCGCCCGGCTCGGACTCGATCTGGACACCGCTCAGTTCGTAGTCCGCGTTGGTCAGCCGTGCGAACTGCCGCCTGTAGGTCGCGATCGCCTGCTCGCGGCTCTCCGGCGGGTCGCCCTCGTTGCTGCGGACGGCGTCGGCGGCGAAGAGCTCGCCCAGGCCCGCCGCGTCCTCGGCACGGTAGAGGCGCGCATAGCTGCTCAGCAGCTGTCTGACGTCCGCCTCCGCGGGCTGCGCCGGCTCGTCGGCGCGATCGGGTGTCGCCGCCGGTGACTTCCGCGGCGTGCGCACCTGGCTCGCCCGGTCGGGCTCCTTCGAGTCGTCCCCGGTCAGGACGACGTACAGGAGCACGCCGATAGCCACCAGGGCGGCCGCGGCTGCCGGCAGCCACCACCTGCGCCGGTCGCCGCGAGGGCCAGCGGTCGGCGGGGGGGCATCGCTCGCGAGGGGCGCGGCGGGCCGCACGGCCGGGCGCCGTGGAGCCGCCGCCGGGCGGGGCGGTAAGACGGTCGCGGGCTCTTGGCGCGGCGACGCGGGCGCCGGCGCGGGGTCTGGGCGCAGCGCGGCGGTCGGGGCCTCGTCGGGCTCCGGGCGGCTCGCTGCCTCGTTGGGCTCCGGGCGGCTCGCGGCCTCGTCCGGCTGTGGCCGCGCGGCCGGCTTCTCGAGCCTGCTGCCGCAGGTCGTGCAGAACTTCGGCGACCCCGCCATCTCGGCTCCGCAGGTCGTGCACTTGGTCAGCGCCCGGGGCGAGTCCATGCCGCTATCCGGCCGGTGCACCCGACTCGGCCCGGGCGAGGAAGCCCGGCAGCTCGGCGGGAGAGCCGACCACGTCGACCGGGATCTCCGACCCGATCGTGCCCGTTCCGCGCGCCGCGATCTTCCCGGCCGCGACGTCGACGCCCTCGCACGCCGCCGCGTGAATGGCCTCGCGCAGCGCCTTGGCGCCTTCGTAGCGGGCCATGATGTGGATCTGGGTGGCGCGCAGCGTCAGCGTCTGCCACAGGCGGCCGAGTGCGATCAGGAACCACCGGAAGGGCGAGAGGCGCCACCAGAACGTCCAGCCGATGTAGAGATCGCCCCCGTAGGCGAAGCACGAGACGTACCCGGTGAACACGCCCTCGCGCACCTCCAGGTAGTCGCGTGAGGGCCGAGGGGCCAGGCCCACGCGGCGCACCCGCAGCGAGTCGATCGGGCTGCGTCGGCGACGGAAGGCCCACGTGACGTGCTCGAACGCGGACGGCGCGGCCGCGGCGGCGTCGTCCGCGAGGAACTTCCACTCCGACAGCTGAACCGGGATGGGACGGAAGAAGAAGAAGAAGAAGAGCCAGAGACCCCCGTAGACGATCGCGAACAGCACGCCCAGAGGCTGCACGGCCCCGGTCCCGCCGACGACCATCCCCACGAGGAACACGGGGACCGCCAGGAGCGAAAGCATCCAGAGAAGGAAGTTGAAGACGACGAACTCGACGACCATCGCCTTGACGAACGTCCAGCTCAGCGGGTCGAGGTCCTCGACGCCGCGCTGGGCGTTCTGGTAGGCCAGCCCCTGCTCCTGCCCTCCGTCGGCGGCCACGCGGCGAAGCCGGTCGCCGACCGTCCCGTGAGGCGTGTCCGCCCCATTCGCTCGAGCTTCCGGCAGCACCGAGGGTGGCGGCGCCGAGCTCGGCTGCTGGAGCGCCGCGCCGCACTCACCGCAGAAGACGTCGCCTTGCGCGCATTCGACACCGCATTGCGGGCACCTCATGGCGTCCCTCGCTTCCTGCCCGCAGGGCCGGCGGGCTGAGCAGCGGCTCTCGCCGCTACCCGATTGGCTACTGCCGATGCGCCACCGTCTCACCAACGGGCGACCGTGTCAAGAGCCCTTTTTAGCGGTCCGGCGATGTGTCCTCCCACGTACGACGGTCTACATGTGCAGTATCCGCCGCGGAGACCCGTCTGCCGCCGTCCCGAGAGGAGCCTGACCTGTGGTTCGACACCGACGCCGAGAGGGCCGCGGCCTTCTACACGTCCGTCTTCAAGAACTCGCGCGTCGTCAGCAAGGCCCACTACCCGGAGTCCGGGCCGCGCGAGACCGGCATGGTGATGACGGTCGAGTGGGAGCTGGAAGACCAGCGGTTCGTCGGCATCAACGGCGGTCCCGAGTTCAAGTTCGACGAGGCGATGTCGCTCCAGATCAACTGCGACGACCAGGACGAGGTCGACTACTACTGCGAGAGCGGCTGCTCGCGGACGGCGGCGAGGAGAGCCAGGAGTGGCGGCGAGCTAGCCGGGCCCGCCGTAGCGCACCTGACCGACGCCGCTGCGAATGCTCTTGTAGTACGCGGGGGCGGTGGCGGCGACCGCCTGCTGGTCGCGGTAGAAGCACACCCATACCGCCGGGTCGACGTCGCACAGCGTCGCGTTGCGCGCGGCCTGGGGGCTGAGCGGGAAGATCCCGCTGCCCATGTCGGTCTGCGGTGGGACGCCGTTGTTGGTGGCGACCTCGCCGAACCACTGGACCAGCGAGTTGCTCGAGTAGCCGCTGCTCCAGAGGCTCCCCGGGAAGTAGCCGAGCCATTGGTTGTCGAACCAGGCCCACCAGTTGCCCTGGAAGTAGACCCACCCCACGTAGACCTCACGGCCCGTGAGCGCGCCGATGTCGGCACCAGGCGCGTAGGTGCTGCTGTATTGGTGCCAGCCGCAGGCGTCGTAGCAGGTAGGGCCCCAGCCGATCCAGTGGAAGACGAACAGGTGCGGGCGGGCGTTCGGGTACTGCGAGGTCGACACGTTCCAGCCGAGCTCGACGATGTTGCCGCCGTTCGTGCCGCCCTGGACGGCGATCTCGTCCAGCGTGTGCCCACTGCCGACGAACGCGGGGCTGTGAATCCCCATCGTGGTGCCGCCGCCGCGCGCCGGCCGGGCGAAGCCCGCCGAGCCGTAGTAGTAACAGGCGCCGTAGTACGCGATCCCCGCGCAGGCCGGCGCCTGAGCGGGTCGGGCGATGCCGCGCGGCGGCCTGCCGCCCTTCCTCGGGTAGACCTTCCTGAACCGGCGCTGCGCCCTGTGGATCCGCTTGCCCTGCTTGCGGCCGAAGAACTCCTTGACGTCTCCCTCGACCGGCCCGATCAGCGGATTCCCGTGGGCGACCGTGCGCTCGGCGGGCACGATCGCGGGCACCTGTCCGTCGGGGCAGCTCTCGAGGCCTCCAACCTCCTTGACGTCACCCCTGTCGCGCTTGGGGCGCGTGGGCCTGGGCGGCAGCCGCGGCGGCGGCGTCGCCTTGGCGGTGCGGTCAACGCAGCCGTCGGCCGCCGCGCGCACCGTGCTGCCGTCGGACGCCGATCCGGAGGCCGCGAGCAGCACCAGGGCAACGAGGGCCAGTGCGGCGGCGAGGACGGGCACCGCTCGAGGCCTGTCTCCGGCGTCCACCTGTCCCGCTCCTCCCCTTGTGGGATCCGCGTCGCCCAACCGCGCAGAGCGCGGAGCCTATCGGAACTCAAGAGTTCGTGAGCGCTTTGAGCGGTAGGTTCGGCGGAGGCGGCACCTGCGCGTCGCCCGGATCGCGGGCGAGCCCGGCGCGTGGGTCCTCAGCTCCCGGGAGCTGCCCTGCCCGCGGGCGAGGACGTGGACGTGCGGATCGTCAACGCAGGCGTCCCCGACCCGACCCGACGCGAGACGTGACGGCCGAGCTGCACGACGTGGCCGGCAGCGCGTACTCGATCCCCGCGACGGCCCCCGCGTTCCGCCGTAAGCTCGGCGGTCGCCGGCGGTGACGTCGGGACGGCGATCTGGAAGCATCCGCGTCATGGAGACGCCCGCGCGCATCCCGAGCCGCCGAGGTCCCTCCTGACGCGCTTCGCCGCCGACCGTCCGCTCGGAGTCGCGCCGGCGACGGCGCTCGACTACCGCGAGCTGGCCCGGCGGCGGCTGCCCCGCCAGCTGTTCGACTACGTCGACGGCGGCGCGTACGACGAGGCCACGATGCGCGCGAACGTGGCGGACCTCGGCGAGGTGCTGCTGCGGCAGGTCGTGATGCGGGACGTCAGCGTCCGCGACGCGGGCGTCGAGGTGCTCGGCCAGCGGCTCGCCCTCCCGATCGTGCTGGCGCCGGTCGGCCTCGCCGGGATGACCGCGCCGCGCGCGGAGGTGCAGGCGGCCCGCGCCGCCGAGGCCGCCGGCGTTCCGTTCGTCGAGTCGACCGTCTCGATCTGCAGCATCGAGGAGGTGGCCGCGGCGACCAGCGTCCCGCCCTGGTTCCAGCTCTACGTGATGCGCGACCGCGGCTTCGCGCAGGACCTGATGTCCCGTGCCGCGGCGGTCGGCTCGCCCGTCTTGATCCTGACCGTCGACCTGGCCGTGGTCGGGGCGCGGCATCGCGACACGCGCAACGCCGTGGTCGGCCAGCCGAGCGGGCTGGCGAAGGCGCGTCGCGCGGCGGACCTGGTGGGCCACCCGGGCTGGATCCGAAGGGTCGCGCTGGGCGGGCGGCCGCTCACCTTCGGCAACCTGGAGAAGGTCGTGCCGGAGGCTCGCTCCCCGGCGGCGTTCAGGGAGTGGGTCGACTCGCAGTTCGATCCCAGCGTCACCTGGAAGGACATCGCCTGGGTGCGTGAGAACTGGAGCGGGCGCCTGGTCGTGAAGGGCGTGCTGGACCCCGAGGACGCCCGCCGCGCGGCGGACGTCGGTGTCGACGGGCTGGTGGTGTCCAACCACGGGGGCCGCCAGCTCGACTCGGTGCCCTCCACCGCACGGGCGCTGCCCGCGGTGGTGGAGGCGGTCGGCGACGACGTGGAGGTGCTGGCCGACGGCGGCGTTCGCACGGGGCTGGACGTGGTGAAGATGGTGGCGATGGGCGCGCGCGCCGTGCTCGTCGGCCGCGCGTGGGCGTGGGCGGTGGCGGCGCGCGGGGAGACCGGCGTCCGGCACGTGCTGTCGGTCATGAAGGCCGACATCGACACCGCGCTCGGGCTCACGGGGCAGACCTCGATCGCGGATGTGGACCGGTCGGCGCTGTGGGGTTCGGCCATGACCGAGGCGCGCTGATCGCCCGCACACCCGGCTCGACCGGTTCAGAAGCCGAGTACGAGGAGCAGATCGTCGTCGACCGCGCTGATCTCACTCGCATCGGCACACATCGCTCTACGATGCTCGTTCGTTCAGCCAAAAGGAGCTCCATGTACCAGGTGACCCTCACCAACCACTCGAACGTCGGCCTCGGGTTCGTGGGCGGCAATCAGGTGATCCCGCCCGGCGACCAGTGGCAGTCCGGCGATCTGGGGGACATAGCCTTCCTCGTTCCGACGCGCGGCCCGCTGAGCTTCCACGACATCGGCGACCAACACATCGGGGGCGACTCGAGCGAGACCTGGGGCGTGCTGATCGCCTACCAGGGCGAGGAGTTCGTCGGGCGATACGAGGGCGGCGGCCGGCTCGCGGTGGAGATCAACACGTACTACCAGGCCGTGCTGAGCGGGATGGACATCCGTCAGGTCTCCCTGCCGGCGATGATGATCGCGGGGGAGGCGACCTCGGCCTGACCCGCAGCCGCTGGTGGGCGCGGTGGTCGTGGCGCTGGCGCTGACGGCAACAGCCGGGTCTGGCCGGGCGAAGTAACCGAGTACCCAAGCCCGACGGCGAGAAAGGCGCGACGGCGAAGCGCGTATTCACGCTGAAGCGCCGATGCCAGCCAGAGGCATGAGTTGCTCTGGATCGGCCTGACTGGACGGCTTTTGACCAGGCGACGGCCGGGCGCATCATCGCGCTGCATCGACGCGCGGTCTATCGGCACTGCGACGAGCTGCCAGACAGATGACTTGCATTGAGCGGGGGCATGAGCTACAACGACGCGCGGGAGAGCGCATGGACGGGGACGCGGCGGAGCTGGAGGTCCAACTCGCCATCGAGGGAGATGCGCCTGCCGAAGAGCTCGACCAGCTGACCCTAGCCCTCCGCCAGGAGTTGCTGGAGCTCGACGTCGACGCGGTCGATCGGCCACGAGCGGAAGCGCCGCCCCCGGGCGCCCGCGCCGCGGAAGTGCTGGGACTCGGCGGCCTGGTGATCACGCTCGCCCCCCAGCTCCTGGGAACGGTCCTCGCGACGCTCCGCTCGTGGCTCTCCCGCGATGGCGGGAGGAGCGCGAAGCTCCAACTCGGGGACGACGTACTCGAGCTCTCGAACGCCACGCCCGATCAGCAGGATCAGATGATCGCCGCGTTCCTCGCGCGGCACGCGGACGGCTGAAAGCGATGGCCGCGCGCAGCGCGCTGATCGTCGCGAACGCCGCGTACCAGGACCCGAAGCTGCGCAAGCTGCGAGCGCCCGTCCAAGATGCGGAGGAGCTCGGGCGGGTGCTCCGCGACCCCCAGATCGGCAACTTCGAGGTCGAGGTGTCGAGCAACGAGCCCGAGCACGTCGTTCGGCGCAGGATCGCGGCGTTCTTTGACGACCGCGAGCGCGACGACCTGCTGCTCTTGCATATCTCGTGTCACGGCCTGAAGGACGATTCGGGCCGGCTCTTCTTCGCCGCCGCCGACACCGAGGTCGACCAGCTCGACGCGACCGGCCTCGCGGCGGAGTTCGTCAACCGGCAGATGACGTACAGCCGCTCCCGGCGGATCGTCCTGCTACTGGATTGCTGCTACAGCGGCGCCTTCGCACGCGGCATGACCGCGCGGGCCGGCGAGGCGGTCGACATCGGGGAGCGGTTCGAGGGGTCGGGACGTGCCGTCCTCACCGCGTCCAGCGCGATGGAGTACTCGTTCGAGGGAGAGGAGCTCTCCGGGGAGGGCAACCCCTCGGTGTTCACCTCAGCGCTCGTGAAGGGGCTCGAGACCGGCGAAGCGGACCGCGACGGCGACCGCTGGGTCGGGGTTGACGAGCTGTACGACTACGTGCACGACCAGGTCAAGGAGATCACCCCCAAGCAGACGCCCGGCAAGTGGGTGTTCGACATGCGCGGCGAGCTCTACATCGCAAAGAGCCGGTACTCGGGCGGCGCCGCGGCAACGGAGGCTCCGCGGCAGGACGACGGAGGCCGAAGGGCCGCAGGCGATCCGCCCGCACCTACGGCACCGGTGCCCCGGAACTCCGGCTTCGGTGTCGCGCGACCGCACAAGGTGCTGATCGCGGGCGCGGTCGTAGCGGCGCTGGCCGCAGTCCTTGGGCTCGCGCTGTTGGGTGGAGGCGGCGGCGATGGAGGCGCGCCCCGATTGTCCAAGGAGGACTACGACGCTCGGGCGACCGACGCCGTAGCAGGTATTCGCGCGGCCCTCCCATCGACGGAGCTGCCGCGTGGCGATAGCGACCGAGACGCGTTGGCAGTCAAGCTGGCGGACGGCCAGTCGACGCTGAACGCCACCGCGAACCGCCTCGACGCCCTCGAACCGCCCG
>DASVQK010000005.1:0-5448 GCA_036389105.1 Thermoleophilaceae bacterium | reverse complement strand
ACGAGCGCGGCCGCGAGGTTGGCGGTGATCGTGGACTTGCCCACGCCGCCCTTGCCGGAGCCGACGCAGACCACGTTCTTCACGCGCGCCAGCGCGCCGCTCGGCAGCCCTCCGGGGCGGCCCAGGCGCTGCTGGAGGCCCTGCTTCTCCTCCGCGCTCAGGACGTCGAAACCGACGTTCACGAGCTGCACGTCGCCCAGGCCCATCACCGCTTCGGTCACGCCCTTCTGGAAGTGCGAGCGGATCGGGCAGCCGGCGGTGGTGAGCGACACCACCACGTCCACCCGGCCCGGAGCGGGCTGCTCGATCGAGCGCACCATGCCCAGGTCGACGATGCTCTGGCGCAGCTCGGGGTCGATGACCGCGCGGAGCGCGTCGCGGATCTGGTCGGTAGACGGCATCGCGGCCATTCTGGCAGAGGGAGGCGCCCCCGCATGGGACCATGGCCGCCCGACCGCGATCAGGAGGACGACCGTGAAGCTCCCCGCCGTACTGCGACGTTACGAGGCGATCAAGCTCGACGGCCTCGAGCTGGGATCCTGGTCGGCGGGGGCGTCGGCCACGGGCGCCGACGCCACCGGCGCTTCGGCGACCGGCGCCTCGGCGACGGGCGCGGTCGCCTTCGGTGTGTTCGCACTCGGCGCGGCGGCCGTGGGCGGGTTCGCGCTCGGTCGCCTGAACGTGGACCGCGCGCGCTTCAAGCACCTGCGGATCGACGAGCTCGACGTGGGCAGGCTGCGGGTCGAGGAGTTCGAGGTGGAGCGGCGGATACCGGAGACGGCCGGCCCGGCGTAGCCGGCCCCCCCCGCGGTCAGAGCCCCGAAAAGGCAACCGGCGGGGCCACGAGGGCCCCGCCGGTCGAGGGAGGAGAGATACTGCACTACCGGCCGAGATATGTGGGCCGGTAGTCCTACCTCGCGATCCGCTCTCCGACGGGGCGAGGGCTAAGGGCGTTGGCTACGCCAGCGGCGTGAGGTCGCCGACGCCGGCCTGGACGCTGTTCAGGCGCTGGCCGAAGTCGCGCCGCGCGCCGCGGAGGTCCTTCTCCAGCTCGCGGCGGTTGCGCCGAACGACGCGCTGCACCTGGTTGCGGCGCTGACGCAGCTCGCGCTCGAGCTGGGTCCGCGTGCGCTTGACCTGACGCTCCAGCCTGTTGCGCGCGGTGTTGCCGCGACGCTCGAAGCGGTTCAGGTTGGTCGTGACCCGGCGCTGGAGCTTGTTGACCTCGCGCTGGGCGGTCGTCCGCTTGGTGTACGGCTTGACCGTCTCCACGACGTTGTCGCGCGCGGTCAGCGTCGCACCCACCGGGATCAGGACGGCCCGCTGAGCCTGCTGGGCGATGACCTGGATGCCGGTGGCCTGAGCCTTGGCGGCCTGGGTCGTGGTGCGGCCGGCCTGCCGAGCGGTGCTCTTGGCGGCCGAGCGCGTGCGGCGCGCGCTGGCGCTCGCCGAACGGCGCTGACGCGTAGCGGCGGCCTTCTTGGCGCTGGCGCTCCGCTGCGCGGTGCTGCGGCGCGCGGCCGAGCGGCTGCCCGTGCTGCGGCTGCTCGTGGAGCGGCGGGCGCTCGTCGAGCGGCCGGTGCTACGTCGGTTGTTGGAAGTGCTCTGTGCGGCCATGGTGATGTTGCCTCCTCACCCTCTCCTCCCCGGCGGGGAGAACTAAGGTTGTTATTTCTAATGTCAATAGGACTGTAGCCAGAGAACGGGTGTTCGTAAACCGAATCCCGTGTGCGGTGGGTCACAGACGTCGGGAGGCCGCTCCTGGAGCGGGCGTGTCGGCCGTACCGGAGGCGTCTACGCGGCCGCGGGCTGGATGCCGCCCACCCGCTCCATCCAGGCGTCCGGCTTGCGCAGCTCGTCCAGGCTCGGCAGCGACTCGGGCGACCGCCACACGCGGTTGAGGGCCTCGATCCCTCCGCTCCCGGCCACCGCGTCGCAGAACTCCTTGCCCAGCTCGTACTGCTGCATCTTGATGTCGAGCCCCAGGAGGCGCTGGAGGACCCGCTCGGGCGCCGAGCGGCCGCGGCGGCGGCGCTCCATCGCCTCGCGCAGGCCCGCGTAGGCGGGCAGCACCCGCTCGCCCAGCACGTCCATCACATGCTCGGAGTAGCCCTCCACGACCGCCATGGTCGCCTGGATGCGATTCATCAGCCGGCGCTGCTCGCGCGTCTGCACGAGGGCCACCAGGCCGCCCTCGCGGAAGTTGTCCACGAACCGCTGGAGGTCGGGCAGCGTCGGCAGCGCGCCCGCGCCGCCGCGCTCCATCCGCACCTCCACCGTGCGCATGTACTCGTTCAGCGCGTCGGACAGGTGGCCTCGCAGCCACGGCACGCCCGAGAACTGGAACACGTGCGTCAGCTCGTGCAGGACGATCCAGTGCAGGAAGCTGTCGCGATCGACCTGGAGGTCCTGGACGGCCTTGGCCAGGTTCGGGGTGACGAACAGCAGCCGCGGCTTCGACTCGACGTCGAGCAGCGACACCTCGTACTGGCCCAGGACGCGCAGCGACATGTAGCCCATCACGAGCCCGGACTCGGCCGCCAGCGTCGCGCCGGTCACCGCGCGCAGCGGGCCGGCGAACGGCCCCGCTCCCTCGAGCCGGCGCGACAGCCGCTCGGTCACCGGGTCGAGGATCTTGCAGAGCGAGCCCAGGTTCACGTCGGCCCACTCGGGCCGTGAGACCTCCTCGGGGGCCGGCACCGGGTCGGCCAGCTCCAGCCCGGTGTAGTCGCGCAGGTGGGACTCGGACTCCGCGACCAGGGCGGGGAAGTCCGCCTCGAGCGCGGGCATGCCGCCTCCGCCCGACGCGAAGCGGGCGATCTGACGGGCGAGCGACCAGTCGACCACCGTGCTTACAAGCTACTGGCCGCGGGTAATCTGCATGCCCGATGGCCACCGAGCCCGGCACGGCGCCCACCCGCCGCCAGAACGGCGGGGCGGGCACGGCGCGCACCACGGAGCCCGCCGACTACGCGGCGATCAACGCCGTCTACGCGGCCCTGTTCGCGGGCGTCCTGTACGCCACGCGCGACCGCGCGGCCGACGATCCGATCCCCGTGCGCGAGCTGGTGCCGCTCTCGGCCGCCACGTTCGCGCTGTCGAAGGTGATCGCCCGCGAGAAGGTGGGCACCTGGCTGCGCGAGCCGTTCGTGGACCAGGACGGGCACGAGCCGCGCCCGGCCGGCCGCGGGCTGAGGCGCGCGGTGGGCGAGCTCGTCACGTGCACCCGCTGCGTGGGCGCCTGGAGCGCCCTGGGCGTGGTCGGCCTGCGCGTGGCCGCGCCGCAGACGGGGCGGACGGTCTCGGCCGTGCTGGCGGCGTCGGCGGCCAACGACTGGATGCAGGCCGGCTTCCGCTGGCTCTGCGCCCGCGCCGACTGACGGACCGGTAGCCGCGCTGCGCGACCGGCCCCCCGGCCGGCGCGGCCACGGTCGTCCGCCCAGGGGTTCCTGACCCCCCGCCGACGCGCAGTTTGCGACCCCCCGGGTTTACACCGGGCAGCCGGTGTGCGCATGGTTGGTGCGAGGGGGGGCGAGGAAGAGCGGCAGCGGCCCTCTGACCCTCGAATGACGTTCGACTCGCACCCGAAGGGGGCCTCCCATGGCGCTTACGCGCGCAAGCTTCTCCCGCCGACTCTCGATGGCGTTCCTGTGCGCCGTGCTGGGAGCGCTCGCCGCGCTCCCGGCAGCGGCGGACGCCGGCACATACGACGTAGTGGCCTGTGACGCCGCGCCGGGCGGCGGCTGGGGCGCCTGGGCCGGAGTCGGCTCGCCGGCGATGTCGTGGGGCGTCGACTGCCCGACGCAGCGCTCCGTCACGCGCGGCATGTGGGTGCGGAACTCGGTCAACACCGGCCGGGTGCAGCCGTTCGGCAACTCGACGATGTCGTTCGAGGCGCCGGCCGGCGCCTCGCTCGTCTCGCTCAGCGCGCAGTACTCGCTGCACCGCGACGACGCGTACTGGCACGTGGGCCTGTTCACCGACGCCGGGATGCTGACGGGCTGTCCCGCCAACACGCAGATGTTCTGCACCTACAGCACCGCCTGGCCCGGCACCACCAGCACGTGGGCCTGGTCCGGCGGCGTGCGCAAGGTGTTCTTCCAGGCCGCCTGCGGCAGTCCGCTGGGCTGCTCCACCCAGGCGCAGATGGCGCCGTTCACCGAGCGCGTGGCCGTAAGGGTGTTCAGCGCGTCGGTGCGCGTGCGCGACGACAGCCCGGCCGCGGCCTGGCCGGTCGACGGCGGGCTGACGGGCGACGGCTGGCTGCGCGGCACCCACTTCATCGGCTACGGGGCGAGCGACAACGTGGGCATCCGCGCCACGCGCCTGTACCTGGACGGCGGGCGCCGCAACGACCTCCAGCGCGACTGCGACTTCACGCAGCGCGTTCCGTGCTCC
Organism: Thermoleophilaceae bacterium; assembly: GCA_036389105.1. Classification (GTDB taxonomy): domain Bacteria; phylum Actinomycetota; class Thermoleophilia; order Solirubrobacterales; family Thermoleophilaceae; genus AC-37. Next base: position 1,050 of record DASVQK010000005.1, on the reverse strand, counting down.
AACCTCCCGTACGCGCGCTACGGGCTCGAGACGCAGACCCTGGCCGACGGCCCGCACGAGATCCGCGTGGAGGCGGTCGACACCGCGGGCAACGCCGGGTCGTTCGCGCGCACGGTGCGGGTGGACAACCACGCGCCGAACGTGCCCGAGGGCCTGACCGTCGCGGGCGGCCAGGGCTGGCGCCGGACCAACGGCTTCTCACTCGGGTGGACCTCGCCGCCAAGCGCAGCGCCTGTGACCGTCGCTCACTACGAGCTCTGCAACACGGCGAGCAACGCCTGCACCACCGGGGAGCGCCGCGGCGACGGGATCGCGGCCATCCCCGACCTCTCGGTGCCAGCCCCGGGGGACTACACCGTCAGGGTGTGGCTCGAGGACGCGGCCGGCAACGTGAACCCGGCCAACAGGTCCCTGCCGGTGCACGTGCGCTTCGACAACGTCGCGCCCGGGCAGGCCAAGCCGCGCGAGCGCGCGCGGTGGCTCGGCGCCGCCGACGCGGACGCCGTGGACCAGCTCATCGAGATGCCGGCGGGCCAGCTCGTGCCGGTGTCCGGCGTGGCCGGGTACTCGGTCACGGCCGACGGGTCGGATCCCGACGGTACGCTGGACGTGGCGGGCAGCACCTACCGAACCGGTCGGCTGCCCGAGGGCGTCACCACCTTCAAGGCGCGGGCGGTCTCGGGCTCCGGGGTGCCGTCGGCCGCGGTCGGTCAGGCGCTCATCCGCGTGGATCGCTCGCCTCCGGTCGCCGCCGTCCACGGGCTGACCGGCGAGACCTGGCGGCGCGACCCGGTCCGGCTCCACGTCAGCGGCGCGGATCAGCCCGGCCTGTCCGGGATGGGCGCCGCCGCGCCGGGCGAGCCCGTCGAGGCGGGCGGCTACGTGTCGCATCGCCTGGACGCCGGCGAGGTCCAGCGCACGGGCGGCGGCGAGGCCGACACGGTCGTGTCCGCGGACGGCGAGCACACGCTCACCTACGGCGCGACCGACCGGGCGGGCAACCACTCGTCGGAGCACGCCGCGACGGTGCGGGTCGACCGCACCCCGCCC
>DASVQK010000004.1:0-2609 GCA_036389105.1 Thermoleophilaceae bacterium | reverse complement strand
GCCGGGCCCGCGGCCGTGCTCCTGCTGGCGGGCTGCGGCGGCGGGAGGTCCGAGCGGGCGAGGGCCGAGGACGAGATCCGCACGTTGTTGAAGGGGAGCACCGTCGTTCACAACGCTCCTGCCACCGCGTCCCGCTCCAACCGCACCGCTGGAAGTGCAGGGTCCGCGTCGACGAGCCCAATGGATTCGGGACCGTGACGAAGCCCTGCGAGGTCACGGTCGACGGCGACAAGATCCGCGGCCCGAGCTGCCCCGGCTAAGCGGAGGAGACGGGACCTATCTCGAAGCTACGTGGGCGCGACACCTAGATCCCCAGGTACAGCGGGATCTTGTGCGGCCGGAAGCTGAAGCGGCCGGTCGCGAAGCTCACCTTGGCCACGTACACCTGGCCGGTGTAGCTGAGCTTGGACTCGAACTGCACGGCGGTGCAGCTGAAGCGCACGCGGCTGTACTGGTACGGCTCGCAGCGCGTGCGCAGGATCGGGCCCTTGATCTGGTGGGCGGCGGCGCGGCGGCGAGCGTCGGCTGTGATCGCGCGCTCGAGCCGCCTGACCACGGCGGCGCGGGCGCGTCGTTCGTCTCCGGCGCTCCGTCCGTCGCTCTCGTGCGTGAGCCCGATCGCCAGTCCGACCGCCAGGCCGGCGAGCAGGGCGCCGACCACCGGCCGTGCCATGGCGGCAGCGTATCCTCGGCGGTGCTCAACCGACCACCGGAGGACCGCCGATGCCAGCCACCGCCACCGACGCGCTATCCGACGCCGCCCGCTCGTTCGTCGAGTCCGGGCCGCACCGGCTGCTGATCGGCGCCGACTGGGTGGAGGCCGCCGACGGGCGGACGTTCGAGACCGAGGACCCGGCTACCGGCCAGGCGATCTGCGACGTGGCGCACGCCGGCGCCGAGGACGTGGACCGCGCCGTGAGGGCCGCCGCCGCGGCGCTCGAGGGCCCGTGGGCCAAGATGCCCGCCTCCGGCCGCTCGAAGCTGATGAACGCGCTGGCCGACCTGATGGAGGCCAACGCCGAGGAGCTCGCACAGCTCGAATCGATCGACAACGGCAAGCCGGTGTCGATCGCGTCGAAGGTGGACGTGCCGGCGTCGGTGGACCACCTGCGCTACTACGCCGGCTGGCCGACGAAGATCGAGGGCGAGACGATCCCCGTGTCCATGCCGCGGATGTTCGTCTACACGCGCAAGGAGCCGGTGGGCGTGTGCGGCCAGATCATCCCGTGGAACTTCCCGTTGCTGATGGCCGCGTGGAAGATCGCGCCGGCGCTGGCAGCGGGCTGCACCGTGGTGCTCAAGCCGGCCGAGCAGACTCCGCTCACGGCGCTGCGGCTGGGGCAGCTGGTGCAGGAGGCCGGCTTCCCGGAGGGCGTGATCAACGTGCTGACCGGCGACGGCGAGACCGGAAAGGCGCTCGTCGAGCACCCGGGCGTGAACAAGATCGCGTTCACGGGTTCGACCGCGGTGGGCCGCGAGATCGGCGCCACCGCGGGCCGGATGCTCAAGCGGGTGACGCTCGAGCTGGGCGGCAAGAGCGCCAACATCATCCTACCGGACGCCGACCTGGACAAGGCGATCAAGGGCTCGTTCCAGGGCATCTACTTCAACACCGGCCAGGCGTGCGACGCGGGGTCGCGCCTGTACGTGCACCGCGACCAGTTCGACGAGGTGGTGTCCGGTCTGGCGGCGCGCGCGGAGAAGGCGCGGGTGGGTCCCGGGCTCGATCCGGAGACGCAGTTCGGACCGGTGGTGTCGAAGGAGCAGTACGAGCGCGTGATGTCCTACATCCAGTCGGGCAAGGACGACGGGGCCGAGCCGGTGGTGGGCGGAGATGGCGATGGCGCCAACGGCGGCGGGTACTTCGTGCGGCCGACGCTGTTCACCGGCGTGGAGGACGGCATGAAGATCGCCCGCGAGGAGATCTTCGGGCCGGTGCTGGTGGCGATGCCGTACGACGACCTCGAGGAGGTGGCGGCGCGCGCGAACGACACGGAGTACGGCCTGGCCGCGGGCGTGTGGACGCGCGACGTGGGCAACGCCCACCGGCTGGCCGCGCTGCTGAAGGCCGGCACGGTGTACGTGAACGTGTGGGGCCCGAGCGACCCGGCCGCGCCGTTCGGCGGCTACAAGGCGTCGGGCATCGGCCGCGAGATGGGCCACGCCAACCTGGACGCCTACCTCGAGGTCAAGACCGTCTGGACCAGCCTGGCCTGAGCGGCGGGCGCGAGCGGGCATGGCCACAGCGGACCTGACCGTGATCGCGCTCGGCCGCCCGGACGCGAGCGCGAGCGAGTACATCGCGGAGATCCAGCGCCGACTGGGCGCGCAGGACCGCGTGCGCTTCCGGATGCACGCGATGGGCACGTCGCTCGAAGGGGCGACGGCCGACATCCTGGCCGTGGTGGGCGAGCTGCACGCGGTGCCGTTCGAGGCCGGCGTGCCGCGCGTCTACACGGTGCTGAAGCTGGACGAGCGCCGCGACCGCCCGGATCAGACGCTGGACGACAAGGTGCGGGCGGTGCAGGAGCGACTGTAGGTTGATGCTCCTGGGCGTAGCGCCTCTTCGTCCCCTCCGGCTCGCTACGGTCTGCTCTATGGGAAGCCAG
>DASVQK010000003.1:0-6096 GCA_036389105.1 Thermoleophilaceae bacterium | reverse complement strand
GTGCCCCTCCAGGACTACCTGGCCGACGGCGCCACCCACGCCTACGTGGCCGGCAACTCGGTCTTCCACACGACGCTCTATCTGCCGGGCGTCTTCCTCGGCAATCCCCACGGGTCGGTCAACGGATCGCTGTGGACGCTGTCGATCGAGGTCGAGGCGTACCTGGCGGTGGCCCTCGTCGGGGTGCTGGGGGCCTTCAGGCGGCCGTGGCTCGTGGCCGGGCTGTTCGCGCTCCTCCTGCTCCTGGACGCCCCGCTCGGGCCGGACGGCCACCCGCTGGTGGCCAAGCTCGTCTCCACGAGCATGGCCGAGCACAGCGTGGACCGCCTGGCCGCGTTCTTCGGGGCCGCGCTGCTGTACGTGCTGCGCGAGCGCCGTCTCGTGCGCGGGCGGGCGCTGCTGCCGCTGGCCCTGATCTGGCTCGCCGCCCTGGACACGCCGCTCGAGCAGGTGGCCGGCGCCGTGGTCATCCCTTACGCGGTCGTGTTCCTGGCGTACCGCGGGCCCGCGGCGCTGCGGCGGCTGTCGCCGCGCAACGACGTGTCGTACGGGATCTACCTGTGGGGGTGGCCCGTGGAGCAGGCCGTGCGGGCGATCGTCGGGCCGGGCATCGGCCCGCTGGCGATGATCGCGGTGGCGGTGCCCGTCACCTACGTCGTGGCGCTGGCGTCGTGGCGCTTCGTGGAGGCTCCCGCGATGCGGCTGCGGACGAGCCTGGTCGCCCGCGGGGCGCGGCCGGCGCCGGCCGCGGCGTAGGCGGCGCGCCGGCTAGAGCCCGTCGGGGTGGCGGGCCTTGAAGCCGCGCGTGGGGCGCTTCTTGTTCCAGCGCGGGCCCGAGCCCGGCTTGGCGCCGTGCCTGGCGGCGTAGGCGTCGCGGTAGCCCGTGTCGAAGCGCAGGCCGGCGATCATCATGAACGCGTGGCCGGGGTTGGTGTAGACGGTGACCCAGCGCCCGGGGCCGCGGCTGCCCCAGTGCATGAAGTCGGAGGAGTCCAGCGGGGCGGTGATCAGGTTGGCGCCGTGCAGCGCGAAGGAGACCGCGCCCGAGCAGTCGTAGCCCGAGTCCTGGAACTTCGCGTGGCCGCCGCCGTAGCGGTAGGGCTTGGTCACGATCTGGTTGGCCGCGGCGATGATGGCCTTGACCTCGGCGGGCGCGTCGGAGGGCGCGATGGCCTGGCCATTCGCGATCCGCGCCTTGTGCGGCGGCGGCTGGTACGGCGCGCCGCCGGAGGCGTGCGTGTCGCCGGCCGAGGCGGTGGCCGGGAGGAGGCAGGCGAGCGCTGCGAACAGCGCGGCCAGCAGGGATGTCGGGAATCCGCGGGTCTTCATTCTCTTTCGTACGCCTGCGGGGTTAGCTGACGGGCTCGCGCTGAAAGAGCTTGCGCGTCCCCTCGAAAGGAGATTCGCCCCTACTACTGGGTCCCCCGTTCCGCTCTTCGCGGATTCGGCGTGCGCGGCAGGCTAGCAAACGCCTGCAACGGAACTTTCGACATCGGACATACCCGCCCTTCATTGCGGGATAAACGTGCGATCCCGCACGCTAGAGCGGAAGGTCACAAGTTATGGGGGCTCGGACGCCCTCCGTACACCAGGCGCGTGGGCATACGATCCCCATTCGTGAACTTCGCCCGCGACGTGGTGGACAGGGCCGACGCGCACGCCACGGCGCTGGTGGCGCTCGGCCGCGATGGATCGAGGCGCGAGATCCCGTTCGGCGCGGTGTCCGACCGCTCCGCCCGCCTGGCCGGGGCCCTGGCGGCACGCGGCGTGCGGCCCGGCGACGTGGTGATGACCGTGATCGGAAACCGCCCGGAGTGGGTCGAGGCGATGGTGGCGTGCTTCCGGATCGGGGCCGTGGCGCTGCCGTGCACCGAGCAGCTGCGCCCCAGGGACCTGGCCGCCCGGATCGCGAAGGCGCCGCCGCGCGTGGTCCTGTGCGACGAGCGCGACCTGGCGGCCGTGGAGGGCAGCGGCTTCGACGGTCCGGTGCTGACCGTCCCGGACGAGCGCCTCTACGAGGCCGCGCCGGCTGCGGCCGTGGACCTGGCGCCGGACGCCCCGGCGCTGGTCGCCTTCACCTCCGGCACGGCCGGCGAGCCCAAGCCGATACGGCACGGCCAGCGCTACCTGGCCGGCCAGAGCGTCCAGGCCGAGCACTGGTTCGGCGCCCGGCCCGGCGAGCTGTGCTGGTGCACGGCGGCCAGCGGCTGGTCCAAGTCCGCCCGGAACGCGTTCATCGCGCCGTGGCTGCGGGGCGCGTCGGCCCTGCTGCACGATGCTCGCTTCGACCCCGAGGAGCGCCTGGACGTGGCCGCGCGCGAGGGCGTGCGGGTGCTGTGCATGGCGCCCACCGAGTACCGCACGGTGGCCAAGCGGGCGGAGCTGCGCCCGCTGCCGGCACTGCGTCACGCGGTGGCGGCCGGGGAGCCCCTCAACCCCGACATCGTGCGGGTGTGGCGCGACGCGACCGGGATCGAGGTGCACGACGGCTACGGCCAGACGGAGACCGGCGCGCTGACGGGCATGCCGATCGGGCCGCCGGTCCGTCCCGGGTCGATGGGCAGGCCGCTGCCGGGCTTCCGGCTGTGGGTGGACGGCGGCGAGCTGTGCGCGGACCCCGCCACCGTGCCCACGTTCTTCCTAGACGGCGGCGCCGGTCCGTGGCGGACGGGCGATCGCGTGCGCGAGGACGACGACGGCTATCTCTGGTTCGAGGGCCGCGCCGACGACGTGATCCTGTCGGCCGGCTACCGGATCGGGCCGTTCGAGGTGGAGTCGGCGCTGGTGTCGCATCCGGCGGTGGCGGAGGCCGCGGCGGTGGCGGCGCCGGACGACGAGCGCGGGTCGGTGGTGCGGGCCGTGGTGGTGCTGCGCGACGGCCACGAGGCCGGCGCGGAGCTGGCCCGGGAGCTCCAGGACCACGTCAAGGCCGAGACTGCTCCCTACAAGTACCCGCGAATCGTGGAGTTCGCCGACTCGCTGCCCAAGACCGCCAGCGGCAAGATCCGGCGCGCGGAGCTGCGCGGGGACTAGCCTCAGTGCATGGCCAACCGCCTGGCGCAGGAGACCTCGCCCTACCTCCTCCAGCACAAGGACAACCCGGTGGACTGGTACCCCTGGGGCGAGGAGGCGCTCCGGCGCGCGCGCGAGGAGGAGAAGCCGATCCTGCTCTCGATCGGGTACTCCGCGTGCCACTGGTGCCACGTGATGGAGCGCGAGTCGTTCGAGGTGGCCGAGACTGCGGAGCTGATGAACGAGCGCTTCGTGTGCGTCAAGCTCGACCGCGAGGAGCGCCCGGACCTCGACTCGATCTACATGGAGGCGTGCCAGGCGATGACCGGGCAGGGCGGCTGGCCGCTCAACGTCTTCCTCACGCCCGAGCAGGTGCCGTTCTACGCCGGCACGTACTTCCCGCCCGACGACCGCGGCGGCATGCCCAGCTGGCGGCGGGTGCTGGAGGCGGTGGCCCACGCGTGGGACGTGAACCGCGACGAGATCCGCGCGGGCGGGGACAGGATCGCGCAGCGCCTCCAGGGCGGCGCGCTGCTCACCCCCTCGAACGAGCCGATGGACCCGCGCCGCCTGGACGACGCCGTCAGCGCCCTGCGGCGCTCCTACGACGCGGCGAACGGCGGCTTCGGCGGGGCGCCCAAGTTCCCGCCCGCCTCCGCGATCGAGTTCCTCCTGCGCCGCGGCGAGCGCGAGATGACCGCCCACACGCTGCGCGCGATGGCGGCGCGCGGCATGTACGACCAGGTGGGCGGGGGCTTCGCGCGCTACTCGGTGGACGCCGGCTGGCTCGTGCCGCACTTCGAGAAGATGCTCTACGACAACGCGCTGCTGGCCCGCGCGTACCTGCACGGCTGGCAGGTGACCGGCGACGAGCTCTTCCGCCAGGTGTGCGAGGAGACGCTGGACTGGGCGCTGCGCGAGATGCGGGGCCCCGAGGGCGGGTTCTACTCGGCCCTCGACGCCGACTCGGAGGGCGTGGAGGGCAAGTTCTACGTCTGGAGCGTGGACGAGCTGCGCGCCGCGCTGGGGGACGACGCCGAAGCGGCCATCGCCTACTACGGCGCCAGCGAGGGCGGCAACTTCGAGGGCGCGAACATCCTAACGCGCGGCTCCGACCCGCCCGAGCGGCTGCCGGAGCTCCGCGAGCGCCTGTACGAGGTCAGGGCGCAGCGGGTCTGGCCGGGCCTGGACGACAAGCGCCTGGCCTCCTGGAACGCGCTGATGATCGCGGCCCTGGCCGACGCGGGCGCGGTGCTGGAGCGCGACGACTACGTCGAGGCGGCCGAGCGCTGCGCCGGCTTCGTGCTGGGCGAGATGCGCGACCCCGAGGGCCGCCTGCTGCGCACCTACAAGGACGGCGCGGCCAAGCTGAACGCCTACCTGGAGGACCACGCGTTCCTGGTCGAGGCGCTGCTGACGCTGTACGAGGCCACCTTCGATCCGCGCTGGTTCCGCGCCGCCCGCGAGCTGGCGGACACGATGATCGCGCGCTTCTCCGACGACGAGCGCGGCGGGTTCTTCGAGACGTCGTCCGACCACGAGCGGCTGGTGGCGCGGCGCAAGGACCTGGAGGACCATCCGATCCCGGCGGGCAACTCCAGCGCCGCGTACGGCCTGCTGCGCCTGGCGGCGCTGACCGGCGAGCACGACTACGAGCGCCGCGCGGTCGACGTGCTGCGGCTGCTCCACCGCGTGGCCGTCCAGCACGCGCAGGCTTTCGCGCACCTGCTCCAGGCGCTGGACTTCCACTTCGCTCAGGTCAGGGAGGTCGCCCTGGTGGGCGAGGACACGCGCGCGCTCGAGCGGGTCGTGCGCGGGCGCTTCCGGCCGCACCTGGTGCTGGCGGGCGGGGAGGCGGACGGGGTGCCGCTGCTGGCCGGACGGGAGGCGGTCGACGGCCGCGCCGCAGCCTACGTGTGCGAGCGCTTCGCCTGCCGGCAGCCGGTCACCGAGCCGGACGCGCTCGAGGCACTTCTTGGTTGATTGATCAATAAGATATGCGCGCGATGGCAGCGGGGCGGACCAACCGCAGCGCCGGGGAGCGCCGCGAGGACGTGCTCGAGGCGGCCGTAACCGAGTTCGCCGCCCATGGCTACCGGGGCGCGAGCACGGCCGCGATCGCCAAGCGCGCAGGCATCTCCCAGTCCTACGTCTACGCCCTCTTCCCCGACAAGCGGGCGCTGTTCCTGGCGGCCTACGAGCGCGTGGGCGACCACCTGCGCGGGGTCTTCGCCCGCGCGGCGGCCTCGCGTCGCTCGCCGCGCGACCGCCTGCGGGCGATGGGAGCCGCCTACGACGAGCTGCTGGCCAGCCGCAACGAGCTGCTGTTCCGGTTCCAGGCGCTCGCCGCGTCCCACGAGCCGTCCCTGCGCGCGCCCGTGCGGGCCCAGTTCATGCGGACGGTCGAGGAGATCGAGCGCCTGAGCGGCGCGCCGCGCGCGGAGGTGGCCCGCTTCACCGCGATCGGGATGCTGATGAACGTCGTGGCCGTCCTCGACCTGCCGGACGACTACCGCCCGCGGCCGTGGTAGCGGCGTTCTACAGCACCGCCATGTAGCGCTCCAGCTCCCAGCGCGAGACCTGGATCCGGTAGTCCTCCCACTCCTTGCGCTTGATCTCCACGAAGCGGTTGAACATGTGCTCGCCGAAGGTGCGCAGGACCAGCTCGGACTCGGCGGTCAGCTCGATCGCCTCGCCCAGCGTCTCGGGCAGCTGCTCGATGCCGCGCTGCTTGCGCTCGTCGGGCGACAGGTGGTACAGGTTGCGCTCCATCGGCTCGGGCAGCTCGTAGCCCTTCTCGATCCCCTCGAGCCCGGCCTGGAGCAGGACGGCGAAGGTCAGGTACGGGTTGCACGCCGGGTCGGGGCAGCGCAGCTCCATGCGGGTTGCCTGCTCCTTGCCGGGGTGGTACAGCGGCACGCGCACGAGCGCCGAGCGGTTGCGGCGCGACCAGGCGCAGTAGACGGGCGCCTCGTAGCCCGGCACCAGCCGCTTGTACGAGTTGACCCACTGAGCGAACACTGCAGAGACCTCGCGGGCATGCTTGAGCTGGCCCGCGATGTAGGCCTTTCCGACGTCCGAGAG
>DASVQK010000002.1:0-8670 GCA_036389105.1 Thermoleophilaceae bacterium | reverse complement strand
AGCTGGCGCTCGAGCGCGGCGACGACACGCTGGCGGTGACCCTCCAGCTGTGGTCCGACGCCGTCGGGGACGGCACGCTCAGCTGCTGCTCGCCGCAGGCGGTGCTCGAGGCGCGTGCGCTGGCCCACCGCATGGGCCTGCCGCACGTCACCCTCGACCTGCGCCGCGACTTCCGTCGCCACGTGGTGGACGACTTCCTGACCGAGCTCGACGGGGGCAACACCCCCAACCCGTGCGTGCGCTGCAACGGGCTGGTGCGCTTCGACGCGATGCTGGACCTGGCCGAGCGGCTGGGGGCGGCGCGCCTGGCCACCGGCCACTACGCGCGGGTGGGGGGCGACGCGCGCGGCCCGCTGGTCCGCCGCGCGGCCGACGGGGACAAGGACCAGTCCTACATGCTCGCCCGGCTGCGGCCGGAGCTGCTCGACCGGCTCGACTTCCCGCTCGGCGCCCTGACCAAGCCGCGGGTGCGGGAGCTGGCGCGGCGCGCGTCGCTGCCGGTGGCGGAGAAGCGCGAGAGCCAGGACCTGTGCTTCCTGGCCGGCACCAGCGGCCCGGCCTTCCTGCGCCGCCACGGCGGCCGGCGCGCGCGCGGCTCCGGCGGCCAGATCGTGGACGTGGCCGGCCGCGTGCTGGGCCGCCACGAAGGCCAGCACCTCTTCACCGTGGGCCAGCGGCGCGGCCTGGGCCTGTCCGGGGACGAGCCGCTCTACGTGGTCCGCAAGGACGCCGCGTCCGGGCGGGTGGTGGTCGGCCCGCGGGCAGCGCTCGCCCGCCGGTCGGTCGAAGTGGGCGGGGCCACGCTTCACCGCGATGCCGTCGAGGTGGACAGCGTGAAGCTGCGCTACCGCTCGGCGGCGGTCCCGTGCCGGGTCGCGGGCGATCCCGCCGCCGGGCGCCATGCGCGGCTCACGCTCGAGCTGGGCCGGCCCGTGGAGGGCGTGGCGCCGGGGCAGGTCGCCTGCCTTATGCGCGGAGACGACGTGCTGGGATACGCCACGATCAGGGCCGGCGCGCCCGCGGGCGCGCCGCCGCCGACGACGAAGGAGGAGACCGTTGCCGTCTGACCGCATCGAGCTGACCGCCCCGGTGGGCCGCGCCTGGGAGGCGGTCATCCGGATGGTGCTGGGCGGCATCGCCAACAGGATCGACCTGGGCTTCGACCAGCTCGACGACCTCCAGCTGGCGGTCGAGCGGCTGCTGGCCGAAGGCGATCCGCAGAACCCCGTCACGCTGTCGTTCGAGATCCACGAGGGCGGCGTTCGCACGCGCGTCGGGCCGCTTCGGGACGCCGCGCTGGCCGAGGCGCTCCAGGGCCCCGAGCCGCCCCCCGGCGAGCTGACGCTGCCCCGGATCCTGTCCACGGTGGTGGACTCGTACGGGGTGGAGGAGGTGGCCGACGGGCACCTGGTGGTCCGACTGGAGAAGCAGGTGCCGAGGCATTGACGCCCGTGCAGCAGTCGGGCGAGACCGACCGCGACCTCCTCCGCCGCTACCACGAGGGCGGCGACGCGAGCGCGCGCGAGGTGCTGGTGGAGCGGCACCTGCCGCTCGTCCGCTCGCTCGCCCGGCGCTACGCGGGTCGCGGCGAGTCGCTGGAGGACATCGAGCAGGTGGGCGCCATCGGCCTGATCAAGGCGATCGACCGCTACGAGCTGTCGCGCGAGGTGGCGCTCACGACGTACGCGACGCCCAACGTGGTGGGCGAGATCAAGCGCCACTTCCGCGACAAGGGCTGGGCCATCCGCGTGCCGCGCGCCCTCCAGGAGCTGAACGGCAAGATGGGGCCCACCATCGAGCGGCTGACTTCGAGGCTCGGCCGATCCCCCAGCATCGCGGAGATCGCGAGCGAGTTCGAGACCACGACCGAGCAGGTGCTGGAGGCGCTGGAGGCCGGGTCGGCGTACGCGCCGCTGTCGCTGTCGGTCGGCCCGTCGGGCGAGGACGAGCTCGACCCGATGGAGACGATCGGCTCGGACGACGAGGAGTTCGACCGCAGCGAGGACCGCGCATCCCTCGAGCCGGCCCTTGCGGCGCTCCCCGAGCGCGAGCGCGAGATCCTTCGGATGCGCTTCGAGGACGGCCTCACGCAGACGCAGATCGCCGAGCGCGTCGGCATCTCCCAGATGCACGTGTCCCGCCTGATCCGCCGCTCGCTCGAGCGAATGCGCAGCCAGCTGGGCTGACCGAACGGTCAGGACGCGGGCCCCTGGGCCGCGGACGCGAGGTGTAAGTTCCCCGGCGTCGAACCTGCCGCTCGATGCATAACAGACGCGGGGAGACCCCCTGACCGGAAACGTCGACTTCGTCCGCGAAGCGCAGGGCGACGGCGGCTCGGACCTCCTCGAGGTCCAGCCCGACATCGCCGCCCGCTCTCCGCTCCAGCTCTTCTGGCGCCGGCTTCGGAGCGACCGCGTGGCGCTCGCCGCCGCGGGCTTCATCGTCCTGCTCGTGCTCGCGGCGGTGCTCGCGCCGCTGGTGGTGAAGCTGTTCGGCGCGCGCCCGCCAGACGCCCAGTCGACGAAGCTGCTCGACTCGTTCGGCACCCCCACGGGCCCGAGCGGCGACAACCTGTTCGGCGTCGATCCGCTGGGCCGCGACGTGTTCAGCCGCGTGGTCTACGGAGCGCGCGTCTCGCTCGAGGTCGCGATCGTCGCCACCGCGCTGTCGGTGGTCCTGGGCGTGCTCGTGGGCATGGTGGCGGGCTACTACCGCGGCTGGGTGGACACGATCCTGTCGCGCTTCATCGACGTCCTGCTGGCGTTCCCGATCCTGCTGCTCGCCCTCGGCATCGGCGCCGCCTGCTCGCTCGGGAACGGGTGCCTCGGCGGCCTGCTGGAGCCCGGCCTCAGCGTGGTGATCTTCGTGATCGCGTTCGTCAACTGGACCTACATCGCGCGGATCATCCGCGGACAGGTGCTGTCGCTGCGCGAGAAGGAGTTCGTGGAGGCCGCGCGGGCGCTCGGCGCCTCCGACCGCCGGATCATCTTCCGCGAGATCCTGCCCAACCTGGTCGCGCCGATCATCGTCTACACGACGCTGATCATCCCGACCAACATCCTGTTCGAGGCGGCGCTGTCGTTCCTGGGCGTCGGTGTTCAGCCGCCCGACCCGAGCTGGGGCGCGATGATCGCGGACGCCACCGCCATCTTCGACACGGCCTGGTGGTACATGGTCTTCCCGGGCGCCGCGCTGCTCCTGACGGTGCTGGCGTTCAACCTGCTGGGCGACGGTCTCCAGGACGCCCTGAACCCGCGGGCAGGGAAAACGTGATCGGCGCGGTATTGACGTGACGGCTAACCGGAAACGAGGTAGGCGATGAGAATGCGAGTCCTCCCACTGATTGCGATGACGGTCCTGGCCGCTCTGACGCTGGTCGCGTCCGGCTGCGGCAGCTCGGACAAGTCCAAGAAGGGCGGGACGGTGACGATCCTCGACACCGCGGGCGGCATCGACAGCCTCGATCCGGGCTACTGGTACTACCAGACCGACTACAAGGAGATCGGGCAGACCACGCAGCGCTGGCTGTACGGCTGGAAGCCCGACGAGACCACGCCGACGCCCGACCTGGCCACGGCCCTGCCGAAGGTCTCCAACGGCGGCAAGACGATCACGATCAAGATCAAGCCGGGGATCAAGTACAGCGCGCCGCTCCAGAACCGCACGGTCAAGGCGGCCGACGTCAAGTACGGGATCGAGCGCTGCTTCCTGCCCCAGGTCGGCAACGGCTACTCGGGCTCCTACTACAGCGACATCGTGGGTGCGGCGGAGTTCTCGGCGGGCAAGGCCGACGAGATCGCCGGCATTCGCGCGCCCGACGACGCGACGCTCGAGATCGAGACCACCAAGCCCCTAGGCATCATGACCAGCGGCCGCGCCCTCGGCATGCCGTGCACGGTCCCGGTCCCGAAGGACTACGCCCAGAAGTACGACAAGGGCAAGACCTCGACGTACGGCGAGCACCAGGTGTTCACCGGCCCGTACATGGTCGAGAACGACGGCAAGGGCAAGATGACGGGCTACGAGCCCGAGAAGAAGCTCACGCTGGTCCGCAACCCGAGCTGGGACAAGGGGACCGACTTCAGGCCGGCCTACTTCGACCGGATCGAGGTCAAGGGCGGCTTCGACGCCACCGTGGCGGCGCGCAAGACGCTGACCGGGAAGGGCCTCCTGGGCGGCGACTACGCGGCCCCGCCCACCGCCGTCCTGAAGCAGGCGCTGAGCTCGCGCAAGGACCAGATATCGGTCGAGCCGAGCGGCGGCAACCGCTACATCGGCCTGAACACGAAGGTCAAGCCGCTCGACAACGTGGACTTCCGCCGCGCGATCAGCGCCGCGATCGACCGCAACGCGCTGCGGCAGACCCGCGGCGGGCCGACGCTCGGCACCCCCGCGACCCATTTCATCCCCAAGGGCATCGCGGGACACGAGGAGGGCGGCGGCGACAAGGGGCCGGGACTCCCGTTCACGTCGAGCCCCACGGCCAACCTGCCGCTGGCGCAGCAGTACCTGAAGAAGGCCGGGTTCGCGAGCGGCAGGTACAACGGCCCCCCGCTCTTGACGGTGGCCGACAACGAGTCGCCCGCCAAGGAGACGGCGGAGGCGTTCCAGAGCCAGGTGGCGAAGCTGGGCATCATGCTCAAGCTCCGCGAGGTGCCGCACGCGACGATGCTGTCGAAGTTCTGCCAGGTACCGAAGGCGGCCGTGGCGATATGCCCGACCCTCGGCTGGGGGGCGGACTTCTTCGCCGCGCAGAGCATGATCGACCCGCTGTTCAACGGGAAGAACATCCCGGCGACCGGGAACGTCAACACGGCGCAGGTGAACGATCCGCAGCTCAACGCCAAGATCGACAAGGCGAAGACGCTGACCGACCCCGCCGCCAACGCGAAGGCCTGGGCGGACCTCGACCGCGAGGTCACCGACCAGGCGTACTTCGTCGCGTGGCTGTGGGACAACAACGTCGGGCTCCAGTCGTCGGACATGAACGGCGTCTCGAGCAAGTTCAACTCGGGCGACTTCGACCTGACGTTCAGCTCGCTGAAGAAGTGACGCCGCGTGCTGGGGGCCTCGCCGAGCGCGGGGCCCCCATGCGCTGAGGCAACCGATGGCCCGTTACATCGCTCGCCGCCTGCTGTGGGTGGTCGTGCTGCTGTTCCTGGTCAGCCTGATCACCTTCGTCGTCTTCTACGCCTTCCCGTCGGCCGACCCGGCCCAGCTGCGCGCGGGGCGCCAGCCCAACCCGCAGCTCGTCGAGCAGATCAGGCACTCGCTCGGCCTCGACAAGCCGTGGTACGTGCAGTACGGCCGCTACATGAAGTCGCTGGTCCTGCACTTCGACCTCGGCCGCAGCTACCAGAACAACATCGAGGTGAAGGACCAGATCTTCGGCCGCGTGGGGGCCACGGCCTCCCTCACGATCGGCGCGGCCGTGCTCTGGCTGGTGAGCGGCATCGCCGTGGGCACGATCTCCGCGATGAGGCGGGGCAGGCTCGTGGACCGGCTGTCCATGGGCGCCGCCCTGGTCGCTATCTCGGCGCCCGTCTACTGGCTCGGGCTGGTGGCGCTCTACCTCTTCGCCTCCGACATCGGCAGGCTTCACATCTTCCCGGGGGCGGGCAGCTACACCCCGCTGGCGGAGGACCCGTGGGCCTGGTTCACGGCGCTGCTGCTGCCGTGGGTGGTCCTGGCGGCGAGCTTCTCCGCGTTCTACGCGCGCCTCCTCCGCGGCAACCTGCTCGAGACGATGTCCGAGGACTACATCAGGACGGCGCGCGCCAAGGGGCTCACCGAGCGGAGGGTGGTCATGCGGCACGGCATCCGCAGCGCGATAACCCCGATCGTCACGGCCGCGGGGCTCGACATCGGGATCCTGCTCGGCGGGGCGATCCTGACGGAGACCGTGTTCAACATCCCGGGGATCGGGCGGCTGGCGTACGAGTCGATCCAGAACAGCGACCTCCCGATGATCCAGGGCACGGTGCTGCTGGGCGCCTTCTTCATCATCTTCGCCAACCTCGTCGTGGACGTGCTGTACGGCGTCCTCGACCCGCGGGTGCGGTACCGGTGAGCGCTCCGCTGCTCGAGGTCCGCGACCTGCGAGTGCGCTTCCACACCGACGACGGCACCGTGCGCGCCGTGGACGGCGTCTCCTACGCCGTGCCGGTCGGCGGCGCGCTCGGGATCGTCGGCGAGTCGGGGTCGGGCAAGAGCGTCTCGAGCCTCTCGATCATGGGCCTGACGCGCTTCCAGGGCGCGGCGATCTCGGGCGAGGTGCTGTTCGAGGGACGCGACCTGCTGACGCTGCCCGACGCCGAGATGCGCCGCGTGCGCGGCGACGACATCGCGATGATCTTCCAGGACCCGCTGTCGTCCCTGCACCCGTTCTACAAGGTCGGCAAGCAGCTGGCCGAGGCGATCCTGGCCCACCGCGACGTGTCGAAGTCGGCCGCCGCCAACCGGGCCGTGGAGCTGCTCGACCTGGTGGACATCCCGGAGCCGCGCGAGCGCGCCGAGATGTACCCGCACGAGTTCTCCGGCGGCATGCGGCAGCGGGCGATGATCGCGATGGCGCTGGCCAACGAGCCCAAGCTCCTGATCGCCGACGAGCCGACCACGGCGCTCGACGTGACCGTCCAGGCGCAGATCCTCGAGCTGCTGCGTCGGCTGCGGCGCGAGCTGGGCATGGCCGTGGTGGTGATCACCCACGACCTGGGCGTGATCGCCGAGACCGTGGACGAGGTGGCCGTGATGTACGCGGGCAGGATCGTCGAGCGGGCCGCCACGGACACGATCTTCCGCGCGCCCGAGCATCCGTACACGTGGGGCCTGCTCAAGTCGATCCCGCGCATCGACGTGCCGCGGGACGTGCCGCTCGTGCCCGTCCAGGGCCGTCCGCCGAGCCTGATCAACCCCCCGAGCGGCTGCCACTTCCACCCGCGCTGCCCGTACGTGCGCGACGCGCACCGCCGGACGGACCCGCCGCTGGAGCCCGTGGACGGCGACGCGAGCCACGCGGTGGCGTGCCTCCTGGCCTCCGCCACGCGCCGGCGCCTGTGGGCCGAGCTGCGCGCGGGGGCGCGGCCGGAGCAGGCGCGCGGCAGGGTCGAGCTCGAGGAGCCCGCGTGACCGACAACCTGGTCGAGGTCCGCGACCTGGTCAAGCACTTCCCGATCACGCGCGGCGTCGTGTTCCAGAAGACGGTCGGGGCCGTGC
Source organism: Thermoleophilaceae bacterium (assembly GCA_036389105.1). Classification (GTDB taxonomy): domain Bacteria; phylum Actinomycetota; class Thermoleophilia; order Solirubrobacterales; family Thermoleophilaceae; genus AC-37. Next base: position 1,455 of record DASVQK010000002.1, on the reverse strand, counting down.
ACGCGGTGGACGGCGTGTCGCTCGACGTCCGGCGCGGCGAGTCGCTCGGGATAGTGGGCGAGACGGGCTGCGGCAAGAGCACGACCGCGCGCCTGATGATGCGCCTGCTCGACCCGACGGCCGGCAGCGTGCGCTTCGAGGGCCGCGACGTTACGGGGCTCAAGGGCAGGCAGCTCAAGCCGCTCCGCCGCGAGGTCCAGATGATCTTCCAGGACCCGTACTCCTCGCTCAACCCGCGCAAGACCGTGGGCAGCATCGTGGCCGAGCCGTTCGCCGTCCACGGGCTCGAGCCGGCCGGCGGGCGCAAGGCGGCGGTCCAGCGCCTGATGGAGCAGGTGGGCCTCAACCCGGAGCACTACAACCGCCTGCCGCACGAGTTCTCCGGCGGCCAGCGCCAGCGGATCGGCGTGGCGCGCGCGCTGGCGCTCGAGCCCAAGCTGATCGTGGCCGACGAGCCGGTCTCGGCCCTCGACGTGTCGATCCAGGCGCAGATCCTCAACCTGCTGCGCGACCTCCAGCGCGACCTGGAGCTGACGCTCGTCTTCATCGCCCACGACCTCTCGGTCGTCCGTCACATGTGTGACCGCGTGGCGGTCATGTACCTGGGCAAGATCGTGGAGCTGGCGGCCGCGGACGCGCTGTTCGCGCACCCGCGCCATCCCTACACCGGCGCGCTGCTGTCGGCCGTGCCGGTGCCGGACCCAGGCGGCGCCGGCCGCCGCCGGCGGCAGATCCTGGGCGGCGACGTGCCGAGCCCCACCAACCCTCCACCGGCGTGCCGCTTCCACACGCGCTGCCCGAAGTGCCAGGAGGTCTGCACCCGGGAGGAGCCACCGCTCGAGACGAAGGCGCCCGGCACCCTGGCGGCCTGCCACTTCCCGCTGACGGACGCCGAGCTGGAGGAGCGTGTTCCGGGCGCCGCGGCGGGTCGCGCGCGGCCCTGAAGCGGCGCCTCGAGGACGGCGCATTTTGTGCGTCTTTGCACGGTTTTTTTCACCCAAACGGGGGAGTTGACAGCGCTGGGGAGGCGCCCATAGGGTGGATCGCGCATAGGAACGGCCCGGCAACCCGTGCAATTGAGCGTGGCGCCCCGGGTTACGCCTCGGAAAGGGAGAATTTGATGGCCGCTGCAAGGCGCTGATCAAACCAGGGACGGGGCGGGGGCGTATCTCCGGAGACGCGCCCGCCCCAGCTCCCCCCGAGCGGGAGCACCCGAGACCCCTCCGGCCGGCGCCGCCCATCCGGCGCCACGAGTTTCGACATGCGGGCTGCGCGCGAGCTACTGAGGAAGGAACGACGGGGCCGGCTGTTCCTGGCGGCCTACACGCAGTCGTCGCTGGGCAACGGCGCCGGCTACGTGGCGCTCGTGGTGCTGGCGTACGACCGCCGCCCGTCGGCCTGGGCCATAGCGCTCGTGCTGATGGCGGACTTCCTACCGGCCATGGTCGTCGGGCC
>DASVQK010000001.1:0-3634 GCA_036389105.1 Thermoleophilaceae bacterium | reverse complement strand
TACGGCCACGTGGAGGAGGCGGGCCCGCGCTACACGTCCGCCCGCATCCGGCGCGGCGTGGCGGCGGACCGCGCCTACGCCGCCGCGGGCGGAGCGCGCGGGCGCGAGCTGAGCCGGGCGACGCTGGACTCGCTTCTCTTCCACGTGCTGCGCGCCGCGGGATCGGTGCTGGGTTCGCGCGCGGACCGGCTCCCGGCGGCCGTTCGGCGCCGGTGCTCGCTGGAGGGGCGCGCCGGGTTCGAGCCGGTCGAGCCGCTCCGTCATCCCGGCCAACCCGCGCGGGCCGCGTAGATTTGCCGCGATGCGGCCCCGCGTCCAGCAGCTGCTGAGCGCCGCGCGCAGCCTGCCCAGGCGCGCGTGGCTGACCCTGCGCTATCACGGCCTAGGGTCGTTCCTCTTCCGCGCCGTCACGTTCCCGCTGCGGGCCACGCCGCTGGGCGACCGGATGGGCCTTGGGCGCGAGCCCGGCGAGCTGGCCCGCGCCCGCCTCTGGTACCGCCACCGCTGGCGCCCGGTGACGGTGGTCATCCCCACATTCGGGGACCCGGGGCAGACGATCGACACCGTCCGCTCCGTCCGCGGCACGACCGACGGCGGGAGGGTGAGCGTGGTGGTGGCCGACGACGGCAGCCCGCCGGCCGACCGCGAGCGCCTGCGCCGCGAGCTGGCGGGCCAGGCCGAGCTGGTGCTGAGCGAGGACAACGTGGGCTTCGCGCGCAACGCCAACCGCGGCCTGCGCGCGGCCGACCCGCGCCACGACGTGGTGCTGCTGAACAGCGACGTGGTGGCCCTGCCCGGGTGGCTCGACGCGCTTCAGCACGCCGCCTACCAGTCGCCCGACGTGGGCATCGTCGGACCCAAGCTGCTGTATCCCGACCGCACGATCCAGTCCGCCGGCTCCTACCGCAACCTCGGCGCCCCGGAATGGTTCGACCACCGCTACCGCTTCAGGCCGGCCGGTCACGGGCCGGCCAACGTCGGCTCGGGCGCGCTGGCGATGACCGGCGCCTGCATGTACGTGAAGCGCACCACGATCGACCGGATCGGCCTGCTGGACGAGCGCTACGAGATGGCGTACGAGGACGTGGACTGGTGCCTGCGGGCGTGGGAGGCGGGCACGCGCGTTCACTACGAGCCGCCGGCCACGCTCATCCACCTGGAGTCGAAGACGCGCGGCACCGGCCAGGGCGAGCGCGAGCTGCGCTCCCAGAGGCTGTTCTGGGACACCTGGGGCGACTGGTTCGACGCGCGCGACGTGCGCGCGCCCGACGGCCGGCTGCGGATCGTGTACGTGACCGAGGACACCGGCGTGGGCGGCGGCCACCGCGTGGTGTTCGAGCACCTGAACGGGCTGGCGGCCCGCGGTCACGACTGCTCGCTGTACACGCTGAGCGGCCCGCCCGACTGGTTCGACCTGCACGTGCCGGTGCGCAGCTTCGCCAGCTACGACGGCCTGGCGGCGGCGCTGGCCGAGAAGGACGCGATCAAGGTCGCCACGTGGTGGAACACCGCCTCGGCGGTCTGGCGCGCGTCGGTCACGCGCGGACTGCCGGTGTACTTCGTCCAGGACATCGAGACCTCGTACTACCCCGGCCAGCAGAGCATGCACCACGCCGTGCTGGCCAGCTATCGCGAGGAGTTCCGCTACCTGACCACCTCGAACTGGGTGGCCGATCGCCTGCGCGAGCTCAACCTGTCGCCGTCGATCGTGGCGCCCGGCGTGAACCTCGAGACCTTCCACGACCTGGGTCGCGAGCGCAGCGAGCGCGCGGTCGTCTCCCTCGGCCGCTCGCAGCCCCTGAAGAACCTCGACCTGACGCTCGACGCCTGGCGGTCGATGCCCAACGGCCGCCCCGAGCTGTGGCTGTTCGGCATCGAGCCGGAGCTGGCCGAGCCGCACGGCGCGCGCTACTTCACGGCGCCGAGCGACCGGGAGGTGAACGAGCTGCTGAACACCGCCACGGCCCTCGTGCAGACCTCGCGCCACGAGGGCTTCTGCCTACCGCTGCTCGAGGCCATGGCCGCGGGTGCGCCCGTGGTGTGCACCGACGCGCACGGCAACCGCGACTTCTGCCGCGACGGCGAGAACTGCCTGATGGCCGAGGCGGAGCCGGCGGCGGTGCGCTCGGCCCTCGAGCGCGTGCTGGACGACCCCGAACTGCGGCGGCGGCTGTCGGAGGAGGGCAGGCGCACTGCGGAGCGCTACGGCTGGGAGGGCCGCATCGAGGAGCTGGAACGGTTCTTCGAGAGCGTGGCGCCGCCCCGGTGAAGGTCGTCTTCCTGGTCCACGAGCTGGGCCGTTCCGGGGGCGTCGGGACGATCCTGTCGTACGCGCGGGCGCTGGGCCGGCGCGAGGGCTGGGAGGTCGAGATCGTCCTGACGGCCGATCCGCCGGACGGCGGCTTCCCGGACTGCGACGTCGCCGTGGCCACCTGGTGGGCCACGGCCGAGCACCTCTGGGAGGTGCCCGCGCGGCGGCGGGTGGTGTTCCTCCAGAGCATCGAGAACCGCTTCTACGAGGAGCGCCACTTCTTCGAGCGCTTCGCGGCCGAGCAGGTGCTGACCCTGCCGGTCCACTACGTCACGGTGGCGGGCTGGATACGCGACGCGATGGCGGAGCTGCGGCCGGACGCGACCTGCGAGGTGGTGCGGAACGGCGTGGACAAGGCGGTGTTCGGCGTCCGCCGCCGCGAGCCGCGGGGCGGGCCGCTGCGCGTGCTGGTGGAGGGGCAGCCGTCGCTGTGGTTCAAGGGCGTGGAGCAGGCGGTGGCGGCTGTGGAGTCGATGACCGAGCCGGCCGAGCTGACGGTGGTGGCGCCCGACCCGGAGCGGGCCGGCCACCTCGGCGGCGCGCGCCTGGTGGGGGGGCTCGACGCCGCCGGGATGGCCGCGCTCTACGCCGAGCAGGACGTGCTGGTCAAGCTCGCGCGCGTCGAGAGCCTGGGCCTGGCCCCGATCGAGGCGTTCCACGCCGGGGTGCCCGCCGTGGTCACCCCGTACACCGGGCACGAGGAGTACCTCGAGCACGGCCGTAACGGGCTGGTGGCGGGGTTCGACGACGAGCCCGGCACGGCCCGCTTCCTGGACCGGCTGGCGCGCGACCGCGACCTGCTGGAGCGACTGTCGGCGGGGGCGCTGGAGACCGCGGCGCGCTGGCCGTCGTCCAGCGACGCCGGCGCGGCGTTCGCGGCGGCGCTCGCGGAGCTGGCGGAGCGGCCCGAGCCGGAGCCCGGCCCGGCGCTGGCCCACCTCCAGCGCGCCCACCGGCGCTGGCTCGAGTTGAGCCGCGAGCACGCGCACCAGCTGGAGCAGGCGCGCGGGGCGGTGCTCTGGTACCAGCGCGCCCTGGCCGAGTCGCGCGCTCACACCGAGGAGCTGAACGCGGCGCTGCGCGACGCGGACCGCGAGCTGGTGGAGGCCACCCGGCGGATCGAGGAGATCAAGGCCACGAAGGCCTACCGCGCGGCCGTCGGGGCGCGGCGGCTGATCCTGAGGCGGCCCGGATGAGCGCCGGCGTGACGGTCGTGGCGAGCTCCGCGGCGGCGGGCCTGGCGGGCCTGGATCCCGGCATCGGCGGCGCGGGCGACGCGAGGGTGGCGGTGGCGCTGGGCGACGCCCAGGCGCCGGCGGGAGC